>JAOUOR010000095.1 GCA_029880245.1 Alphaproteobacteria bacterium | reverse complement strand
CACGTTAGTACACTGTTTTTCTTTATTTTCTGCTATATTTGTTATAAACATATAACGTGGTATTTAGCGCACTAACACCTCATACATAACACTAAAAATTTTTTTTTTAAAGAGGAAGTAAAAAAAATTTATAAAAATCTTGTAATTTTAGGGTGTTAGCTTTATTTAATGTTTTAAAAATTAAGGTGATAACAAATGTCCCCAGAGCAAGCAAGATCTGCACGTGCATTTTTAAATATGACGCTTAAAGATGTAGAAAAAGATACACAAATAAAAGTGTATTCCATTTCTAGATTTGAAAATGAGCAAGGAAAATTATCTTCTGATAATGCAAAAATTCTTGAGCATTACTACAAAAAAAAGGGCGTAGAGTTTACTAATAAAAATGGAATCCAGCCAGTAGAAGCATCAACCGTAATTCAACTCGAAGGTCAATTAGGGTTTTTTGAATTCATGGAAGATGTTGCTGACACCATAGATAAAACTGGTGGAGAAATTTGTGTTTCTGGCGTAGACGAACTCCTTTTTGAAAAGTGGCAGGGAAATCGCGCCGAAGCCTATCTTTCACGAATGGCCAGAATTAGGAAAAAAAATAATTTCATTTCCAAAATCATTGTCAAACAAGGCGATTATTATTACACCGCATCTGCTTACGCAGAATACCGCCATATAAACGAAGAATATTTTGCGTCTACACCTTTTTATGTTTACGGCGATAAACTCTCCATGATCACCTTTGATGAAAACAACGTCACCATCTATACAATAGAAAATAAAAAGCTGGCAGATGCGCAAAGAAAGCATTTTAACAGCGTTTGGGAAACACTTAGAAATGAACAATAATCAATTTAAAAAAGATATTATAGACTTGTTTTCTAAAAAAAGGGGAGGACACGTACAAAAATGGCTTTATAGTGATCATATCAGAGAAGATAAAAGCTCAGGATCAAGGCTCTGGCATCATTTTATAAAAAATAATAAAAAATATTACCCCATACAAAGGGAAATTGAACTCATCCCCTCTTTTATTGACTCCGAAGATCACGATTACGATACCGTCATTGATTTTGGTTTAGGCGATAAACAAGCTATAAACCATAAGATTTTGCCCATATTAGAATCCCAATCTAAATTAAAAAGATACGCGGCCATAGACATAAGCGCCAATCAGCTTAATGCTGGCATGGATATTGTCCAATGCCAATTCAAAAACATCGAAATTGATTTAATAAAAGGGGATTTTTATCAGAAACATAAAGACATCAAAGGACAAAAAAAACTTGGGCTATTTTTTGGGAGCACTATTTCTAATCAGGAAATGATGGTTGGTGAAAAATTACCCGAGAAAGAGATTATTGAACGTATAAAAATTCTTTCCAAAACAACCCTGGGCGAAGAAGGAAGTGGAACATTGGTTATATCTCTTGATACAAATCCTGCTCTTCAAGAATCCTTAAACGCTTACCAGCACCAATCATGGGTGTTGATGATGACAGGGTTAATGCATGACGTGCAGGATATTCTTCACCCCACTGGAAACTTTAATCCAACATTATGGCATTATGCCCCTATCATAGATAAAAAAAATTATGTCCTTCAGCAGGTAATTACACCAACTGTTGATCAAACCTTTATTATAGATGAGCATGAATTTTCCTTAAAAAAAGGAGAACAATTCGTTGTTAAAAATAATTTCAAATTCCCCTTAGACCTATTCAAGGAAATGATCAAAAAAGCAAAATTAAAAGAAAGAAAAGCCCCAACAATATTAAAAAACAACCCTATAGTCATGATTAAGATGTCAATATAATTACAAAAGTTTATTATTTTTTTACAAGTTTCTTTATATTTAAAAATAGTTTGTAAAAATATTGATTTTTTTCTTGCATAATAAATTTCATGTGCATATGCTTTCCCCATTCGTGTAATTGAACTTTACTTTAACAACACTACTTATGAGTGTTTTTATATTGGGGAATATAAAATGTGTAACAAGACTAAACTCTTATCGACTTTGGCCCTTGGTGGCCTTATATCCATATTATCAATTGATCCGGCCTACGCCACTGCTACCGGTAACGGAGCCTTATTTGATTCAGGAACAAACTTCCTGAATGCTCTAGAAGCCCTTCTGACCGGTACATGGGCAAGAATTATTGCCATTATTGCCGTTGTTTTTCTCGGCTTTGCATGGATGAGCGGCCGAATTTCATGGCCAATTGCTGCATCCACTATTGGCGGCATTATTCTGGTTTTCGGCTCGGCGGCTATCGTAGATAGCATCAATGCCTCCATTTAAGTTTTAAGTGTCCCACACACTTGAGCAACTCGTAAGGGAGCGCACCATGACCGGAACATCCGTATATCCATTGTTTATAGGGCTAACAAAGCCACCTATGACCATGGGCGTTCCCTTACAATTTTTTGGCGTAAATTTTATTCTAAGCGCGTGCGGATTTATTTTATTCCTGTCGCTATTTTCAAAGTTTTTGGTGGTGCTGCTGTTTTCGGTGCCACTACATGCCATAGGCTATTTGGCCACGCGTAAAGATCCGCATTGGATGGATATCTGGCACAAGAAAATCTCTAAATGTGGCCCCGTTAGAAACTATTGCTATTGGAAAACCAATAGCTACAGCCCGTAAGGCTTTAAAGAAAATGAGGGAGAATTTAAATATGAATACACAAAAGAAATTATTTTATCGCGCTGCGGGAGTAGATAATGAAACTATTCGCCGCCTTATAGAAGATCAGGCTAATTTTTATATTGGCTGGCATTATGATTATCTAGTGCGCCGTGAATTAGACAAGACAGAACAAAAAAGTCTGTCGCAAGAGCAAAAAGATTGTCTGAGAGATATAGCTATTCGTTCCTATGAAGTCTCTAACGAGAATTTTCTGCATGATATAAAAGATGCGGGGTCTTAAAGTTATGAAAGCCGCTGCGTTATCTAAAACAGAAAAAAATATCGCGGAATTTCTTCCCTATACGCGCTTTGTTGACAATAAGACCCTGCGCACCAAAGATGGATATTTGCTGCAAATTATAAAGCTGCACGGTATTGCCTTTGAAACCGAGGATCAAAGCGACATCGAACATTTCAAGGATGTCCGCGCCACATTCTTAAGAGGACTAGCTAGTCCGCGCTTTGCAATCTACCACCATATTATCCGCCGTGAAATAAAGGTAGAACAAGATAGCTTTTTTGAAAATGACTTTTGCCGCGCCCTTGATCGCGCCTATCATGAAACCCTTGCGCATAAACGCATGTTTATCAATGAGCAATATATCACCGTAGCCTTACGCCCGGAACAAGGCGCAATCGGAATCGCTGCAGCAATTGGTAGAACTTTTGCAGCAAAGTTAGATAAAAAACTCTATGCACAAAAAATCACAGAAGATCAAAAATTTCTGAATAATACGGTTAAATCCCTGCTTACCACACTTTCTTCTTATGATGCGAAGGTGCTGGAAATTGAAGAAAGGGACGGCGGAATCTTCTCCCCTGCTCTGTCTTTTTTATCTTATTTGCTCAACATTGAAAATGTGTCCCTTCGCCTGCCCCGATGCGGCATTAATAAATATCTCCCGCGAAAACGCCTATCATTCGGCAAGGAAACATTCGAAGTTAGAGGTAGTGCGCCGAGCGATATTAAATTAGGTGCGATGCTTTCGCTCAAAGATTATCCCGACGGAACAAGTGCCGGCATGTTAGATGGTCTTTTAAAGCTCCCACATGAGTTTGTACTCACACAAAGCTATGCTTGCGTGGACAGGCAAACTGCTCTTCTTAAAATCCGTGATGTAAAGCGTAAAATGATGGCCGGAGAAGAAGGTGCGGTTACTTTAGAAGACGAGTTGGAAATAGCCATAGATAAAGTGGCATCAGGATTAAGCAGCTTTGGTGAACATCATGCAAGTATTTGTGTCACAGAAAAATCCACTACCGGACTTGAACAAGCCATAAGTGCCTGTATCAATGCTTTTGTTACACTTGGCATTATTGCTGTGCGCGAAGATCTGAATATGGAGCCGGCATTCTGGGCACAATTTCCGGGTAATTTTTCTTATATCTCCCGCAAGTCCATGATTTCCAATCAGAATTTCTCCGGCTTTGCCTCATTTCATAATTTCCCGGTTGGACAAAAAAATAATAATCATTGGGGAGAAGCTGTGAGCGTTTTGGAAACCACATCGGGTACACCCTATTACTTTAACTTTCATGAACGCGATGTCGGAAACTTTACCCTATTTGGCCCTACCGGATACGGTAAAACGATTTTAATGACTTTTCTTCATGCCCAAAGCCAGAAATTCAGTCCTAAAAGCATATTTTTTGATAAGGATCGAGGCGCAGAAATTTACATGCGCGCTATTGGCGGCCAGTATAATATAGTCAAGGCAGGTATGCCCTCCGGCCTTAACCCTTTACAACTCGAAGACAGCCCTGAAAACCGTGCTTTTTTGAGAAACTGGCTACAAATATTAATCAGAGGCGAAAGTCAAAAAGACTTCACCGCCAAAGAGCTTGATATTATTGCCGATGCGGTTACCGCCAATTATGATGCGCCGCCTGAACATAGAAAATTATCAGTGCTCTCAAAACTATTTGGAGGGTTTGAATCTCTTGACGATGAAACTCTTATGGACCGTCTGTCCATGTGGCATTCAGGCGGGGAGCGGGCATGGCTGTTTGATAATGAAACAGATACCTTGTCACTTGATCAAAAAACCATTGGTTTTGATATGACCTCGATCCTCGATGATCCAGTCAATAGAACACCTTGGCTTTACTATATTTTCCACCGGATTCAAAGCAGCCTCAATGGTCAAAAAGCAATGATTATGCTCGATGAGGGGTGGAAGCTGCTGGATGATCCGGTCTTTTCTGCCAACATAAAAGACTGGCTTAAGACAATCCGAAAATCCAATGGTCTTGTTGGCTTTGCCACACAAAGTATCAGCGATGCTATTAATAGCAGAATCGGTGAAACTATTTTAGAGCAATGTCCGACGCAGATTTTTTTGCCCAACCCAAAGGCGCGGGAAGAAGATTATTGCGGGCATTTCCAACTCACAAAACAAGAACTTCATATGATCCGTAATCTCACAGCGCAAAGCCGATGCTTCCTGATTAAACACGCTCAGGACTCGGTCATTGCACGTCTTGATCTATCCGGAATGGATGGTTTTATTTCTGTACTTTCAGGCCGTGCAGAAAATACAATTATTCTGGATGGTTTAAGAAAAAACAATCCCGATCCTGATATCTGGCTACCGCAATTCTTAAAAAAGGTAGCCGCATGAAGAAAGTTAATACCCATACAAAATTCCTAAAAATTGTCAATCCCACGACAATAGCCACCTGCTTTACCCTCCCCCCCACACACAGCAAAGCAGGTGGCACCCTTTTTTCAAAGTTTGCCCTTTTTGCTACCCTGATACACATAAGGGCAAAATGCACCGCCTGTTCAATCCCACACACACACAGCGAACAGGCGGTGCACCTCTTAATATCACAAAGGATATGTTGATGACAAAATTTACTAAAACCCTTCTTATTGTAGCATTCGGAATTGCTTGCTTTTATTTTTCTCCCGCCAAAGCAAACGGTATCCCTGTGATTGATACAACAAGCATTGCTCATATGCTCACTCAGTTAGAAAAAATGACGCAGGACTACCAAAATCAGATTCAGCAACTTGATCAGGCAATTTCAACATATAATTCATTAACCGGCGGTCGTAATATCGGGGATTTACTTAACTCCAGCCCGCAGCAGGACTTACGCCGTGCACTACCTGCTGACTTACAGGATATGATTGGCCTGAATTATGCCTCCGGTCTCGGCACAGCCGGGCTACAAACACAAAATATCTATAATGATCTTTTGACCACCTATAATCCTATTACAGGGGCAG
>JAOUOR010000045.1 GCA_029880245.1 Alphaproteobacteria bacterium | reverse complement strand
TGTCATCCACACACCAAACCCCACCCGAGCCCAAACGTCATGACACGCCGTGTAATGACGAAAAGTTATTAAAGGTGTTTTCCATTAACTCATTGAAAAAACATGATAAACCAGAAAAAGCAAAAATGAAAATTCCGGAACAAACTATTAAAGACATTAACGGGAATTTTTTAAAACGTCAATTCAAACTATACAAATCCGAGAAGCCCCTCGACAAACAAACTAAAGGAATATCATTTTAAAACAATAACTTAACTTTTTATTTTTTGAAAACAGCAAACGAAGTAAAGGAATTTCTTTATAAAGTCTTCCCTTCCATAAGTCGCCCCGTATCAAGAGCAGGGGCAAGGCCGTGCCTCATAGCGAATTTCTTGATCGGCGCAACGCGATCCACAATTTTCAAGGCATTACGGCGCAAATCCTTAAGCGGCTTGATATCGTTGCTCACGATAGAGTTCATTTTATCCACTCCGAAAAACCGCGTTTCTATATCGATCGAGCGGCGCGATGCGTAATTCCTTAAAATAGTATCGCTGCCGTAATCCTGTCCCAGACGATAGGCGTCAATAATGGTTTCGGCAAGGCTGGCAACATCCCGCAGCGACAGGTTCAGCCCTTGGGCGGTAATGGGTGACATCACATGCGCGGCTTCGGCGATCAGGGCTGTGCGCTTTGCGGTAATGGATTTGGCCTTGATCGCACAAAGCGGCCAAAGCTCCGGCCCTGTTTCCAGTGTAATTCCGCCAAGGATATCATTGGTCTGGTTTTGCAGGGCTTCTGTGAATTCCTGCTTTTTGAGCTTAAGCAGAGCCTCTGCTTTCTCATGTCCTTCGACCCAGACGACCGAGGATTGGTTTCCTTGTAACGGCACAAGGGCAAAGGGGCCGGCGGGTCTGTGGAACTCGGTCGAGATATTCTCATGGCTGCGGGAGTGGTTGATGATGCAGGTTATGGCGCTTTGTTTGTATTCCTTCTTGCTGGTTTTAATGCCTGATAGCTTGCGAACCAAAGATTGCCGTCCATCCGCGCCGATCAGTAAAGGTGTTGTGATTGTCTCGCCGGAAGATAATGTGGCTATCACAAAGCTGTTATCCTGAATTGTGAAATCCTCCAATGAGGTCTTTTCGTGGATTGTAATGTTCTTATGGGTTTTGGCATTTTGGTAAGCGGCGCTGCGAAGCGGGGCGTTAGGGATATTCCTGCTGAAATACTCCAGACCGATATCCTGAGCTTCAAATTCGCTTGTAATGACGGGTTGATTGCCGATACTGTCATCAATGATGCGCATCTTTTTCATCTTTGTGCCGTGCTCTTCGCAAAACTTTTCCAGTCCGGCGGCTTTCAGAACATTAAGGCTGGTTTGCATTAAGGCGATCGTACGGCCTGTGATCTTTGTTTTGGCGGGGCTTTCCGGCGGGTAAGGCTCGACCAGATTAACTTTCATATCTCTGCCTGCCAGAAGTAAAGCCAAAGTAAGGCCTGCTATGCCGCCGCCGATAATTAAAATTTGTGTCTTTAAAGGTTTGTCGCTCTGGTTTTTTCCGGCCATCATGCTACAGTCTTTTTCTGAGAATTTGCCTGTAACGGTATTCTGAATTTATCGAATAGGCAAGAGTATAACTGAAAGGACAATGTTATGGCAAAAGTCGAGATTTATTCTAAGTCAACCTGCCCTTATTGTGTTCGTGCCAAAGCCTTGCTGGAGTCCAAAGGTGTGGAATATACCGAATATGATGTTGCAGCCAATGAGGATATACGTAATAAAATGCTTGAAAGAGCTCCTGGTGTGCGCACCGTTCCTCAGATTTTTATCAATGATAAGCATTATGGCGGGTGTGATGATCTTCATGCGCTTGATGCCAAGGGTGAGTTAGATACTATTTTAAATGGCTGAGACTATGAAAGTTGCGTGTATCCAGATGAATAGCGGGGCGGATATCCGGAAAAATCTGGATGTTGCTGCTGACCTTATCCGTGAGGCGGCCTCAAAAGGGGCGGAGTTTATCCTGACGCCCGAGATAACGGATCAGGTGGTTTCCAACCGCGCCGAAAAACTGGATAAGACCTATACGCAGGAAGATCATCCGGGGGTAGCGGCATTTGCCGATATGGCCAAAGAACTTTCCGTTCATTTGCTTATTGGCTCGATGGTTGTCAAGGTTACAGCGGACAAAGTTGCCAATCGCAGCTTTCTGTTTGCGCCTGATGGCAAGTTAAAAGCCACTTATGATAAAATTCATCTTTATGATGTGGATCTGCCTACGGGCGAGAGTCACCGCGAGAGCAAATTAATTGTGGGCGGTGATAGGGCTGTTGTGGCTCCTGTCAATGGCGATTTCACCTTGGGGATGAGTATATGCTATGACGTGCGCTTTGCACATTTATTTCGTGACTTGGCGAAGGCGGGGGCTAATATATTGAGTATCCCTGCGGCGTTTACTGTAACAACCGGAAAGGCCCATTGGGAGACGTTGCTTCGGGCGCGGGCGATCGAGACAGGATCATACGTATTGGCGGCGGCGCAAAGCGGCAATCATGACGGCGCGCGCAATACTTACGGACATTCCATGATTATAGGGCCTTGGGGCGAAGTTTTGGCCGATGCGGGGCAGGGCGTTAATATAATTTATGCGGATATCGAGTCGCAGGCTGTCACAAAGGCCAGAAATGCGATACCGTGTTTGCAACATGACAGAGAATACGGGAAACCTTAAATGAGCAAGAATAAGAACCTTTCAAAAGAAACCAGAACCATTCATTCGGGCTATGACCCCAGCGAATATTACGGCATCGTCAATGCGCCTGTCGTGCGGACTTCTACGATTATCTATAAGGACTTGGCTGCTTATGAAAGTCCTGATACGAAATTTCGTTACGGGCGCTATACTACGCCTTTGGTTGAGAATTTTTGCTCAGGTTTGACGGAGCTTGAAAATGGCTATGCGTCACTTGTCGCGTCTTCGGGGCTGTCGGCCATTACAACGGCGCTTATGGCATTCCTTAAAACAGGCGATCATGTTTTGCTGGTGGATAGCCTTTATCCTCCGGCCCGGTTTTTTGCCAATCGGGTCCTGACCAAGATGGGTATAGAGGTCGAATATTATGATCCGAAAATCGGCGCCGGGATTGAAAAACTGGTGAAAGACAATACAGCCGTGATCTATATGGAATCCCCCGGCTCGGCAACGTATGACGTGCAGGACGTTCCCGCGATTGTCAAAGTTGCCAAGAAGTATGACATCATCACGATGCTCGATAATTCATGGGCAAGCGGTGTTTTTTATAACCCGCTAGATCATGGGGTAAATCTTTCTATCCTGTCGGTTACGAAATATATTAACGGGCATTCCGATGCGATGCTTGGGGCTGTGGTTGCTGATAGCGAAAAGATATTTAAGCAGCTACAAAAATGTGCGCGGGATCTGGGGGTATGTGCAGGCTCGGAAGAAGTGTCTCTGTCGTTGCGTGGTCTTAAAACCATTCATATCCGTATGAAAGAGGCAGGAGAGAGGGCACTCGTGGTTGCGAAATGGCTGGAGAAGAGTAAGCATATTAGCCGCGTTTATCATCCGGCACTGCCGAGTCATCCAAGCCATAAGCTCTGGAAGCGGGATTTTTCAGGCTGTAATGGTTTAATTACGATTGTCCTGAAACCGTATGAGAGGGAGGCTGTGCGGCAATTCATCGAAGGCATGGAGATCTTTGCGATTGGTTCTAGTTGGGGCGGGTATGAGAGCCTCATGCAGCCGCAATATATGGAACAATACCGCAGCGCCGTAAAATGGGAAGAAAAGGGCTTTGTCCTGCGTCTTCAGATCGGGTTTGAAGATCCGAAAGATTTGATCGCCGATCTTGAGCAGGCGATGGGGTGTTTGAAGTAGGGACCTAAACCAGCACGCCCATATCGACATTTAAGGCTTTGGCGAGGGCTTTGATAGCACGGATGGAGCCGTCTTTTTTACCCGTTTCGATCTCGGTCAGATAGGGTCTGGAGATGCCGGAAGCTTTGGCAAGTTGTGCCTGTGTCATGCCGCGATGGGTGCGTATGATTTTCACAGGGTTTTCTTGCGCCGCCGAGAGTGCGTCAAGGATATCTTCGGGCAGATCGGCATCCGCATTCTTGCCTGTCAGGTCACGGTAATCGTGCAAAGGCACTAAGACATAAGGCTTGCCTTGGATATGTAATAAATCGTATTTCATAAAAAAGAATCTCCATAGTGATGCGACATTGTATCGCTTGTGGTGGGAGTGTCTAGAGGCTTTTTGTAAAGGTGTCATCCCGAGCGAAGTCGAGGGATCTTTAATGGATTCCTCCATTCCCTTACGGTCAGTCGGAATGACAATTTAGAAGGAAGTTAAATTTCCAACAAAGAATAACTTAGAATTTTATAGGCTAGTTTGGCAGCCAGAAAATCACAGGCATGCAAGCCTTCACGCGGGGCAAGCTCTACAATATCGGCGCCGACAATATTTGATTGTTTGGAAACGGCTTCTAAAATCTCCATCACGTCATGCCAGAATAAACCTCCCGGCTCTGGTGTGCCGGTTGCCTGCATAAGAGAGGAGTCAAACCCATCAAGATCAAATGTGATGTAGACTGGACCGTTACCAACAGCCTTGGCAATTTCCTGAGGTGAATGCCTGGCTTTATCTTTTGCCCAAAAAATATCGATGCGCTCTTTATTTTCTTCCAGAAACGGAATTTCTTCGGCGGAAATATTGCGGATACCAACAGACACAAGACGCACATTGTCATGATCCAGACAGCGACGCATCGCCGCAGCATGCGAGAAATGCTCGCCATCATAACCATTGCGTAAGTCAGCATGGGCGTCAAACTGCAAAATTGTGATTTCATCAAAGGCCGAGATAAAGGGCCGAATAGAGCCGGCTGTTAAAGAATGCTCGCCCCCTAGAATGAGAGGGAATTTCTTTTGGGCGAGCGTTTCATTGACATATTCTTCCAGCGTTTCCAAAGATTTCTCAATGTCTTTTACATCGTGGGGAACGGGTTCATTGTGGCTACGCCGTAATCACGAAAGGATTCCGACCAGAAGACTTCGTCAAATAATTCGACCTGATGGGACGCTTCAAGAATGGCCTCTGGCCCCTTGTCCGTTCCGCCGCCATAGCTGACCGAAGCTTCCAGACCAAAAGGAATAATCCAGGCCTTGGCGTTTTGCGGGGTAAAAGCATCTTTGCCGCTTAATCCCAGAAAACCTTCATCGGAAGGTAAAAACTTCATGGTCATTTTTGAAGAACTTTCGCCAATTGCCACTTTTTGCGATTTTTCCATGCGCCGCGGTGATAGGCATCGGAGGCCAATAGCGGTATAACGCTGCCGGCTTCGGCGTAAACCATTTGCTCATATGTCACATCGACCTTGCCCCAGCTACAGGCTTCTTTCAGTGTTGAAGAAGAACATGCACCATCCCGCACATCAGCAACTGTTATCTGGATGGCATATTTGTGCATATCAACGTCTTTGCCCAGAATTTCAGCGCACACAACAGTATCTTGTACAAAGTTCTTTGGGACGCCGCCACCGATCATCAGCAAGCCTGTTGTTCCGGCATGGATTTTCAAGTCGGTAAGCTCACGGAAATCGGCTATTGCATCAATCACGATGTGACGTTCAGGATTATTGACCTGATGCTTCACCAATCCGAAACCGGCAGAGGAATCAATAAAGGCCGGACAAAAGATCGGCACGTCATGTTCGTAAGCAAGCTTGACAAGTGAATTTCCCTTTTTGCCGTTCTCGGATAAATATTTACCCATATGCCGGATAAATTCACGGCTGGAATAGGCGCGTGGTTCCAAGCTATTTGCAATCTCATAAATCGTATGATCGCAGGCTTGTAAATCTTCTTCATCTATATATGTGTCATAAATGCGGTCAATGTATAGATCGCGCAACTCACGGTCATCGACTTCACCTTGAGCCTGATAATGCTTAAATCCCAAGCCTTCAAAGAAATCCATATCAACGATGGATGCGCCTGTGGCGACGATGCAATCGACCATATTGTGTTTGATCAGATCAGCATATAAATCCATGCACCCGCCAGCAGATGTCGAACCGGCCAAGGTCAGGACGATGGCGCAATCTTTATCCTCCAGCATCATATTATAGATCTCGGCAGCGCGGCCCAGATCACGGGATGTAAAAGACATGCGGCGCATTGATTCTACAATAGGGCGAGCATCAAAGCTTTTTATGTCGACATGTTCTACTTCAACCGAAAGCAGTTCGGCTTTGCGATTTTCGCTTGCATTTTTAGGCTGTGGCTTTTGCATTTTTACTCTCCTTTATCCGGCATATATACAATATCTGCCGCACCAAAACCGTTAAAGTCACTCCGTAGGGCTTGGCTATAAGCGCCTGTATTGCCAAAAACAATCCAGTCACCCTCGTCTATATTTTCAGGTAATTCATACGTACCGGTCAGCATATCCACCGTATCGCAGGTTGGCCCAACAAGTCGGAAAGGCGCTGTTATAGCACTTAGACCACCTTCAGGGCGCACGGCTTGCACCGGGTATTTCATACTCACTCCCTTACCGGCATCACGCAGACCACCGTAAACACCATCGTTGAGATAAATTATGCCTCTGTTGCATAGCTCTACTTGTGTAATAAGTTTGCCTGATGAGGCCGCAAGACCTTGCCCTGGTTCACACAAAACCTCTAACTTATCCAGTCCGGTCTGACGCAGGGCCTCTCTAATGGCATCAAAATATTTTTCCAGCGGCGGAGGGAGCATATCCGGAAATTCCGTTGGAAATCCACCGCCCACATCCACAGCATTCAGATTAACACCGCTTTTATCGACTGCCTTTTTCACAAGGTGAATGGCCTTAGCGTATTGTTCAGGTGCAAGACACTGAAACCCAACATGAAAAGCCACTCCTAAAGAAGAACATACTGCCCGGCATTTTCTTAGCAAATCAGGTAATTCGTCAGTGTGAGCCCCAAATTTTCGAGACATAGGAAGTGCAACCTTGCCGGATTCAGGCAGGGCAATTCTGACAAATAATTCCAGATCTGCTGCCAAATCCGTTGCGGCAAGAATCTTGTGAAGTTCTTGTTCAGAATCAAGAGAAAAGGCTCGGACTCCGTATTTTTTGTATGCTTCCTCAATTGTTTTTCGCGACTTCACGGGATGCATAAAATACAGCTTTGCCTTGGGTGCCAGACGGGAAAGAGTTCGTATTTCCTCAATAGAGGCGACATCAAAACGGCTTATGCCAGCTGCATAGAGAGTCTTTATAACCGTCTCATCCGGATTGACTTTAACGGCATACATCGTTTGACCGGGAAAGCCTTTTAAGAACATATTCGCTCGTTCTCTCAGCTTATGGGGCCACATCATGTGAATTGGACGGGATGGACGGGCTGTCGCTATATAAGCGGCAACATCGGTATCTCTTTCCTTATTGAAAGAAACTTCCTGATATAGTTTCGGCAAGGCATTGCCTCGCGGGAATTTTGTGGTCATTTTTTCGCGCCTCTATCTCAAACTGTTAAAGCTTGAAAAGAGACGCTATCAACACTTAAAGGGCACACATGGCCCAAATAGATAGCAACATTACGTTCCATAACGCAAACCCTTTCAAAACTAGGCGGATAGGACTTTATGTGGTTAAACAAAAACCAAAGCCCGCCCCGGTTCAAAAAAATTCACGCCGTTGCATAACCATGACTGAAATCTCAGAAGGGCCAGAGACACGTGCGTATTATCATAGTATACTTATTTAAAATAAAAATAAATAGGAAAATACTCAGCGCTTAAAATTTTTGTGTCAATGTAAGTGAGCCAAAAATGCTTTCTTCGCTTTGTCCGTGAAATTCTTTTGTCCGGACATTGAGCGTATAAGATAAGCGTGTATTCCCAAAAAGCAATGAAATACCGGCATTGGCGTCCCCTACAAGGTATTTTTTATCCACAGAGTGGCTGTTGGAAAACGTGTTGCCATCCAGAAAGATATTACGTCCGACTAGCCTTCCATCTATGCCTGCAAAAACCTGCCAGTCAAACAGGTTTGTATTATCGGCAAACACCCCTGTACCGGGTAAGGCAGGGCGTACGCGTGGTGGTGTGTCTTGATGTTTCTGTGATCCTAAGATCACGCTGGCTCCTGTGCCTGCGTAGGTATAAATATTTCCAAGAGAGACCGAGAAATTTGGCTCGATACGGGCATGAACCGCGTCATTGTAGCTTCTATACCAAGCGTAGGGCATGCGGCGTTGCCACGAGACAATAGCGCCCGGCTCAAAATCAAGCTGATTTTTCCAACCCCTTGGATCGGGGCTGCCGGAAATATATTTATGCACAAAACGTTGCACAGGCTTACCCATAGCCTCCGGCCCTACAACACCAAGAGTGAATTCAAGTTCATCAATATGATCTGGAACAGAATTGTTTTGAGTTGTTGTGCTTAATCCAACCGATCCATAAATGAAGGCTGCCCAAGGGCGGTCATTTTCAGGCTGTTCCTCCACTTTTATATCAGCAGGCGTATATAGATTATGGCCTAATGTATAAAAGACACTTGTGGATTCATTTAAATCAAAACTCGGTATTTCATCGGCCATTTGATCAATAACGGGTGGTACCTTGATTGATTCATTAAACCATGTTGCCCTTGCGCCGCTTGTGTAATATCTGTCCGAGTTGCCACCCATATTGTCATTCTCATGGGATAGGCTTATGTAATCATCGCCTGCTATTGCTAAATTCAGAGGTAAGATTATAAAACATATAAGGACGGATAGAATGTTTTTCATAGGTCTTTCTTACGGCATAAGAATGTGCTAGGTCAATCCTTATGAGTATTCAAAATTATTACGAGCAAGGACCGAAAGAGGGCACACCTAAAAGCATTGTCATCATGCTTCACGGTGTTGGGTCAAACGGGCAGGATTTGATTTCGTTGGCACCAATGCTATCTGAATATGTGCCGCATGCTGTTTTTATTTCTCCGGATGCGCCTTTCCCTTGTGATATGGTGCCGCTTGGTTATCCGGATTCATATCAGTGGTTTTCCCTGCAAGACCGTGATCCTTCTGTGATGTTGATAGGCGTAAAGAGGGTTCAGCCGTTGATTGAAGAGTTTATTGAAGGTATGCTGGAAAAATATGGTCTAGCTTATGAGAATCTGGTTCTTTTGGGGTTTTCCCAAGGGACAATGACGTCTCTTTATGTCGCGCCGCGTCTCACTAAGAAAATTGCGGGGGTTCTTGGATATTCAGGAGCTTTGCTTGGTGGGGATGTGTCTGAAGTTATACATAAAATGCCAATTCATCTTGTTCATGGCGAGGCAGATGATGTTGTGTCTGTTGAAGCGTGGGGCGCCGCGAGAAAAACTCTTACGGATCAAGGGTTTGCTTTTTCAGGCCACACTAGCGCAGGTTTAACGCATAGTATTGATATCGATGGAATTCGCAGTGGCGGCGAATTTCTGAAACAGGTTCTCTAGCATAGATTCTTGATGGTACTATGCCAGTATATTGCGTTGCAGTATTTTCTTATAAGGTATTGATAATGTTTAATTATTGCTACTCACGATAATACTGCATCGCAAAAAAATTGTGGAGTGCAGCATAAATATTACATATTTCATACATAAATTATCCCCAATATATGTTATAATAATATTACAAAATGCTGGATTCATGCGGCTTGTATAAAAGTTCTTTTTAGCCCGTTTATCCACAACCGACGCATAGTTTTCTTGCCGGCAACAGGAAAGCTTCAGCGGAGCATGAAAGGAGTTATGAATGAGTGCGGTAATGCCATTGGAGAGATGTACGGCCCTAGTACTAAATGCGGATTTTAGGCCATTGAGCTATTTTCCCTTATCGGTCGTATCATGGCAAGATGCAATGAGAGCGATCTTTAGAGATACGGTGACAGTGGTTTCAGAATATGACCGGACTGTCAGATCGCCGAGCAGGGAGTATAAATTGCCAAGTGTTCTGGCTTTGAAGGAATACGTGCAGCCAACCAGATCTCCGGCCTTTACAAGGTTTAATGTTTTTTTGCGGGATAGGTGGAGTTGCCAGTATTGCGGGGATGATTTTAAAACCCACGAATTGACCTTTGATCATGTGATACCAAGGTCGCGGGGTGGAAGAACAAATTGGGAGAATATCGTGGCGGCGTGCAGACCGTGTAACACGATGAAAGGGAATAGGATGCCCGATGAAATTGGAATGCATCCGATTATAAAACCCAGGCGGCCCTCGGTCTTTGAATTACAGGACCACGGACGCAAATTCCCTCCGAATTTTCTGCACGAGAGTTGGAGGGATTTTTTATACTGGGATACGGAATTGGATGAGGATGAGTATATTTAGGAATGATGATTACAATTCATAAATTGGAGATTTTGAATTGTAATCGTACCGAGCAAGCGCGAGGCGGACGATAAGTCCGGAGCATGTTCGGCGTATGAGAACCCAATTTGATTTCGTTAGAAACAAATTGGATGGAAACAAAAGAATTGGCATGCCACGGAGAGCGGTTTCTTGTGGCCTCTGCCGATAGAAGAGCAGGTTAGATTATGCTCTTTAAAACGTGCAAAGAAAGGAGGCTGTTATGTTTACACATATCACTAATTTTGCACACGGACGCTCACTCGTAGAAGCTGTAGGGTTTTTTATATTCTACACAATAGTTCTTGTTGGGCTGTCAACGTTCCTTGGCCATTATTTAGGAGCATTCGGCATGATCGATGTTACGACTGTCGGTAGTTTCTTTGATGGCGGCCATTGGCATACTTTGGTTGGAACGGGCTGGGTATTGATCATGTCCAGCATGATACTGACTGGCAAAAAACTCACAAATGACTTGATGTCTGTGATTGTTGCTCTGGTTGGTATTTATTTGGCTCACACAGTTGATGTGATGCTGGGTATGGTTGTTGTATCTTACTTAACAACAGTTGATACCAAAAAACTATTATAATATAGCGCGCCCGCAAAGAGGCGTGTAAATCCCCACTTAAAGCCGGACTGTCTTTGTTCGGCTTTTTTTATGTGGGTTGTTGATCAAATTCCTTGAGAACTTTATTTCTAGGTCTTTCTGTTCTTAGAAGTTCGGGGTCTCTTTTCAGAATTTCTAAGTATCTTTCACGAAATTTTGTTTCAAATTCTTTGCGGGTTTCTTCCTTGATTTCTAAATCATCGTCTCCCACATCTTTGATTCCCAAGTGATAATCTTCGTCAGGGTGAAGGCTACTATGAAAAAAAATACCCATATCATTATCCTGAAATACGGTGTTTATTGATTTGGTATATATCTCTGTTGCATGCTTACTTATTAGACTATTATGTTTGGCAATAACTTCATCTGACATGCCTATGGCTTTCAGTTCTTTCATTGCGTTTTTAAGACTCCTGTCTTCCGGTTTTTGTGAGGTCAGACCAATATAATACATGAAAGTATTGGCTAGACCACGAAGAGAAAAGTCATAATTATTGTGGCGTTGTTTCAAACGGGTCGTAATACGATCAGGTTCCTGAAAAATGATGTCGGCAATTTGTTCTGCTGTGTATTCTGATTTGTTTTGTGTGGTTTCAACCATTTTTTTCTCTTATGTATTGTAATTTTCCTTGCCCTTTTATCACCAATTTTTGAGGAAAAAGTCAAGAATTATTATGTAATGTAGTTTTTGAAATTTAAGAAGTGGGGCATAGATTTTTCCTTACCATATGTCATTCCGACTAACCCCGCACTTGTTGTGGGGGCATGGAGGAATCTTAAAAGAGCCCTCGACGGAGTTTATCCCGTACTTGATACGGTGCTCGAGATAACAATGGCCTATAAACAAAACGCCATATATGAAAGGGTGAAGCTTTTTTTCTTATAGGCCTAGGTATACTGTCTCAGATGCAGATTTTCCGGGAGTGTTTGTTCTTAGAAGGTTAGGTTTTTTTTTGCCTTCTTCTGTCAGGAATTCCAAGTACTTTTTATAAAACCCTTTTTCAAAAACTTTACGTGTTTCATCCACTAGTTCTTGATCTCTGGTGCGCATATCTCTGATGCCTAAGTGATGATCGTTGCTGATGCTCAGTTCCTTAGCTCTAAGTGAACCGCGGCCGAAATTAGCTGCCGCTAACGTCATTGCATTGTGATATTCTCTGCTTGCAATTGATATTACAGCATCTGTAAGTATAAAAATATTAGTATCAGACATGCCAATAGCTCTAAGTTCTTTTTCTGCGTTTGTAAGACTTTTCTCTTCTGCCCCTTTTTTGGCAAAATCCTCAAAAAAGGTAATAATTCTCTCTAACCCAAAAGACCAAGAGCCATTATTTTTTGATGAAAGTTCGCGGTTTTGTCTCAAATTTGCCGTAATGCGATCATCTGTCTGACAAATGATTTTGGTGATTTCTTCTGGAGTGTATTCTTTGTATTCAGCCATTTTTTCTAACTTATTATGATTTTCTCTTACCCTTTATCGCCATTCTTTAAAGGAAAAGTCAAGGAATATTATGTAATGTTGTTTTTGAAATTCAAAGAGCTGTGCATAGATTTTTCCTTACCATATGTCATTCCGACTAACCCCGCACTTGATGCGGGGGTATGGAGGAATCTTAAAAAAGATCCCTCGACTTCACTCGGGATGACAATGGCCTATAAACAAAAACGCCCTGAATAAAAGGGCGTTTAAAAATGCTAATGACGCAAGAAGGGTGAATCTTTTACTTTTTATCTTCTTTCTTGGATGTACCGCCAGCAGCCATAAATCCACCGAAACGGCTTTGGAATTTATCAAGCTGGCCTTTTTCGACAACCTGACCTGTGCCGCCCTGCCATGCCGGGTGAGATAAAGGATCAATGTCCAAACGAAGAACATCGCCTTCTTTGCCGTATGTGCTGCGTGTTTTATATTCACTGCCATCTGTCATTACGACAGTAATTTCATGGTAATCCGGATGTATGTCTGCTTTCATAGCGATTCTCTTTTCAAATCATAAATTCTTATTTTAAGCTCAATAGCCTCTTGAATAGGGCGCATTTTTAACGTTAAGTTAGCTTTAATGCAAGCATTTTTTCTATGAAGGGTAATTATGTCGTGGTGGTTATCGCATAATTTTGAAAAGAAGCGTAAAAATCTTGAAAAACGGGCGAAAATTTTCAAGGCTTTGCGAGGGTTTCTTGACGGGCGCGGGTACACCGAAGTCCAGACTCCGGCGCTGCAGGTTTGTCCGGTCATGGATGTGCATATTCATGGATTTGCTACGCGGTTTGAAAACAAAGCAACAGGAACGTCACAAGACCTGTATCTGCATACCAGTCCGGAATTTGATATGAAGAAATTACTGGTTGCGGGGATGGAGACTATTTACTCACTTGGACCTGTTTTTCGTAACGGCGATTACAGCGCCAGTCACAGGCCGGAATTTACTTTGCTGGAGTGGTACAGGGTAGGGGAAGATTATACGTATCTTATGGATGAATCTGTGGATATGTTGCAGGAGGTTGTAAAGGCACTGGGGGGCGTAACTTATACCCATAAGGGGATTAAATGTAATCCGTTTCTTGGCGCGCAAAAGATAAGCGTGGTCGAGGCTTTTGAGACTTATGCCGATATGGATTTATATAGGGCTATGGATGATATAGAGGATTTTCGGAAAATGGCTGATAAGCGCGGGATCAGAATTGCGGGTACAGATGATTGGGAGGATATTTTCCATGCCGTTATGGGCGAGCGCATAGAACCGTTTTTGGGGCGGGAAGTGCCAACGATTTTGTATGATTACCCTGTGTCTTTGGCGTCATTGTCGCGTAAGAAGCCTGATGACCCGCAATTTGCGGAGCGTTTTGAGTTATATGTCTGCGGAATGGAGCTTGCCAATGCGTATTCCGAGCTGTGTGATGCAAAAGAGCAGCGCATGCGTTATGAGACCGAGATGGCTCTAAAGAAAAAGATTTACGGGGAAACCTATCCGCCGGATGAGGCGTTTTTCAAGGCGCTGGAGCATGGTATGCCGGAATGTGCAGGGATTGCTCTGGGTGTTGACCGCCTTGTTATGCTGGCTTGTGGCGTGGAAGACATGGAAGATGTTCACTGGGCGCCTGTGCCAATCAAAAATTAGTTATCATTAGCGGGGCAGGGGTTTCTTTTTACGTTGATAGGATAGGCTGTGATGATACGGGTTTTATCATCGTTTAAGACGACGCGGATTTCGATGTCATCTTGCATGGTTTCAGTGACAAAGTAGCCGTTATTTTCTTCTTGCCAGTTTAAATTATCATTGGCTGCGATGGTTTTGACTGTCTCTGTGATCTTCTCATCGCTCCAGCTTTCCGGAAATTCGCTTTTGCAAGGTTTACCTATTCCGAATTTATGGCCGCCGCCGCGCTCATCTCCGTAAAGGATATGGATAATGCTATCTTGTGTGAGAATAGGGGGCTTGTACGGTCCGGATGTTTTCGGACCAAAATCAAAGACAAAAAGCGCTATGGCATAAAGAAGCATGAAAGACAGAATAAACTTTCCGGTCGATCGCGCTTCTGAATTTCTTTTAGGCTTCAAGGCTTTTATTTGCCTTTGTAAATTTTCATGATCTTGCCAAGCATTTCCAGTGCATCCTTGTTTTTGCGCTGGAAGGAATTACGCCCGATGATCGAACCGTTACCGCCGCCTGCAAGAATATCCTTGGCATCCTGGAATACAGCATCTGCACCTTTGGCTGCTCCGCCGGAGAAGACCACAATGCGGCGTCCATTATAGCAGGAACGCACGACTTCCTTCACGCGGGCCGCTTGGGTGGAAATATCGATTTTGTTTTCATCGAAGACTTTTTTAGCTTCGGGCTGCATGATGTGATCAGTTGGCAATTTTACCTTCACGATATGAGCGCCCAGCAAGCACGCCATATGGGCGGCATAGGCAATCACGTCCATGGCTGTTTCGCCTTCTTTTGAAACGCCTTCGCCGCGCGCATAGGACCAAACTACTGAAGGTATGCCAACATCTTTGGCTTCGCGGATCATGTCGCGGACTTCTTCCATCATTTCGAATTGGTTGTCCGAGCCGGGGTATATTGTAAAACCTACAGCAGTACAGCCAAGTTCAAGAGCATCTTGAATACTACCTGTTACAGCTTGATTGGCATCATCATTCTTGGTAGAGGCCAGAGAATTGGAGCTGTTATATTTTAAAATTGTTGGAATTTGTCCTGCGAAAGTATCTGCTCCGGCTTGTAGAGATCCAAGCGGCGCGGCATAGGCATTGCACCCTGAATCAATAGCAAGCTGATAGTGATAATGCGGATCATATCCGGCCGGGTTCTTGGCAAATGATCTGGCGGGGCCATGCTCGAATCCTTGATCAACCGGCAGGATTACCATCTTACCTGTACCAGCCAAGGTGCCTGTATTTAGCATGCGCACCAGATTGCCCTTAACGCCTGCATTTTCGTTTTCGTAAGCGTCTATAATTTTTTTGACTTGTGGTGTTAAACCCATTCTCTTATTCCTCAGTTTTATAAATCATATTCATTAGGACATTTGTATTCTAGTAAAAATCAGAATCTTTATCCTTTGACGATTATATCCTGACTTTCGTCAGGATGCGTTTTTAATAGCAATATATCTAATAAAAACAAAGGTCTTGAACATAATTCAAGACCTTTACTGATATATAGAATGATGCCATGCGGCACAAGGTTTTATTTGTAGCTACATATTCTATTAAACTAGTATTATCTAAGAATGTTCCAGTTTGTCTGGTTCAATACCAATATTATGGACATTCCCCGCTTTTACTGAAAAACCAAGAGGTCCTGGTGCAGGATTAGTATTCATAAGTGCTTGGTTAATAGTCGCGAAGGTGCCAGAACCTAAAGTATCACTGATTGCCATCTTCTTTTATCACTCCGTCTTCTTTTAGTTTGTTATAAGCCCTGTTATCCGTCGAAGCAGGTCCACCATAGAGTTGACCTAAAACATCGGCTTTCTGAGCCTTTCCTTTTTCGTATAATGTCGAAACAATCCGAGCATCCCGCAATGTCGGTCGTTCCTGCTTTAATGCCTTTATATACAATTCCAGCATATTTTGCAAGCCTTTATGTTTCTCGGGAAAATAATCCAAAGCCGCTTCAAGGGCGCGTTTTGAGTATCCGCAGACCTCAAGAGTCTTTGCGCGGCCATCATCGCTGGAGTCTTGAACGCGGATGCAGCCATAATTAAATAGCCATTCAATTTCGCGATTCATGGCGGATTTATGAATATCAAGGCGGCGCATAGTCTCGGTTTGCGTTGTACCCGGGTTTTGGTCAATATCGACCAGAACCATTGCGCGGCGCAAAGAACAAGCAGGCTCATTTCCCAGGGCTTCGACCAAATGATCGATAATGAAGCAACCGCGTTGCCCCAAAGTTGTCATTGCGCGTTTGGCTTGTTGTCTGAACATGACTCTATTTTAACCTAAGTATCTGTATGTTTCAAATTTCTGAGAAATATTTTTATAGCAAAAACAACAAATTATACAAATAAAAAAGCTGGTCCAAGTTTTAAGGCCTGAACCAGCTTTGCCACGGAGAACGGTTTAGGATAAAAATATATGAAGGGTTTTTCTTAATGTCAATCGCCCTCGCAATATAAATATGATGCTTTGCAGCATTTTTGGGTAATATTATTACTCAATATCCTGTTTTGTGCATGGCTAGTGCGGTGTCCAGCATACGGCAAGAAAAGCCCCATTCATTATCATACCACGACATAACGCGAACAAAATCTCCGTCAATGACCTTAGTTCCATTCAAATTAAAGATGGAAGAACGCGAATCATGGTTAAAATCACTCGAGACGCAAGGATCTGTATATGCGCCCAGAATACCTTTTAGTTCACCATCTGCATATGTTTTGATTGCTTCATTAACTTCTTCTTCTGTGACTTTCCTTGAGGGCATAAATTTGAGATCAACCAGAGAGACATTAGGTGTCGGAACACGAATGGCAACGCCATCCAGCTTGCCGTCTAGCTCCGGTAGAACCTTGCCAACGGCTTTGGCGGCCCCTGTTGATGTCGGGATCATGTTAATAGCAGCCGCACGCGCACGGAAGGGATCTTTATGAGATGCATCAACAGTGTTCTGGTCTCCTGTGTAGGCATGAATCGTTGTCATAAAACCTTTTTCAATGCCGATTTCCTTGTGTAGCACATATGCAACCGGCGCAAGACAGTTTGTAGTGCATGATGCGTTAGAGACAATCTTGTGTTCTTTTTGTAAGTCCTTGTGGTTTACACCATAAACAACTGTAAGATCTTCATCTTTTGCAGGCGCTGAGATCAAAACTTTTTTAGCCCCTGTGTCAATGTGCATCTGCGCGCCTTCGCGGTCATTGAAGCGCCCTGTGCATTCCAGTAGAATATCGACATCTTCTTCACCCCAGTGCAGGTTTTGGGGTTCACGGTCACGAAAGCGTCTGATGCGTTTGCCATCAATAATAATGACATCATCACCATCGCGCTCAACATCAAAAGGTGCGCGTCCATGAACAGAATCATATTTTAAAAGAGGAAAGAAATTGCCGCCCGGATCATTGATCGCAACAAGGTCAATATCCTTGTCGTATCCTTCTTCGATAATTGCGCGGGCTACTAATCGCCCGATGCGTCCAAACCCGTTAATCGCAACTTTGACTGCCATAAATTTTTCTCCAATACAGTAAACGCTTAAAAATTTTGTAGTTTCTTTATCCTAAATAGCACTGAAATATCAAGCTTTTGTTGAAAATCATAGGTCAAGAACGTTTGGATAAAGCCGCTTCAATTTTCTCTATCGTGTTTTCAGCCGTAATGCCAAAGTGTTTGTAAAGTTCATCGGCAGGGGCTGAGGCACCAAAATCATCCATACCGATAAAGATGCTTGGGCCTCGAAGCATCCGGTCCCAGCTTTGGCGTATGCCGGCTTCTATAGCGACTTTCAGGCTGTTATTGCCAATGATACTCTTGATATATTTGGCATCCTGTTCCCAGAACAGGTCAAGGCATGGGCAGGATACCAGACGGACAGCCTTCTTTTTCTTCTTGTAATGCTCGAAAACTTCCATAGCGATCGAGACTTCGGAACCACTGGCCATTAATGTTATATCCGGTTTTTTCAGGTCTTTTGTTTCTTTCAGAATATAGGCACCTTTGGCCGTCATGTTGTCTTTACGGTCTTTGCAAAGTGTTGGCAGCCCTTGACGTGTGAGGGATAGCAAGGATGGTGCATCTTTTGTTTCTATTGCCAATTCCCAGCTTTCGGCGGTTTCGATTCCATCGCATGGGCGG
>JAOUOR010000094.1 GCA_029880245.1 Alphaproteobacteria bacterium | reverse complement strand
CCTATGAGAGCTTCAAGCACCATATAAATGGCGGCGAAATATATCCGCGCTGGCTTAGTGATATTAACGCAGGATATGGCGGTGCGAATTTTTACTTCTACCATCCTTTCTTATTCTACCTTTTCTAGGCTCAGGACCTATTGATTATGGATTCACAGGGCGGTGAATTTGTGATTCACTGGTGATGAAGGGAGATTTCATCATGAGTGACTTATTTTATCTGACAAAAAGCCAATTCAATCGTATAAAACCTTACTTTCCTTATCCTCACGGCAAACCGCGTGCGGACGACCTTCGTGTCATCAGTGGGATTATCCATGTGATAAAACGCGGTTTACAATGGCGCGATGCGCCGCGCGAATACGGTCCGCATAAAACGCTGTACAATCGTTTTATTCGTTGGAGCCGCAAGGGCATCTTCAACAAAATCTTTGCAGCGCTGGCAGCGCAGGAAGGTGTTCCCGAACAATTACAGATTGATGCAACGCATCTCAAGGCGCATCGCACGGCGGCCTCTTTGCTTAAAAAAGGGCTGTTCCCCGCGCTATCGGTCGGACCAAAGGCGGTTTAAATTCCAAGCTTCATGCCGTGTGTGATGGCTGGGGTCGTCCGGTTATGATGTTTTTATCCGAAGGGCAAATGAGCGATTACAAGGGCGCGGAAATGCTTGTGAATGCACTTCCCGGTGCAAAATATATGCTTGCGGATCGGGGGTACGATGCAGACTGGTTCCGTGAAGCCTTGCGTAGCAAGGGCATTGAGCCGTGCATTCCGCCGAAGAAAAACCGGAAAATACAGATTGATTACAACAAAGAACTCTATAAACAACGCTACAAAGTTGAAAATATGTTCGGAAGGATTAAGGACTGGCGTCGCATCGCAACCCGCTATGACCGCTGCGCACACACCTTCTTCTCAAGCATATACATCGCGGCAATTGTTATCTTTTACCTTAATGAATGAGTCCTGACCCTAAAACTCCTGCCTACAGATGAACAGCGACTCCCCCTAAAACAAGACTATGAAAGAATGTCCGAAATGTTCATGGGTGAATATCCTGATTTTGACACCGTCATGGACGGGCTTTCAAAGCTTGAAAAGAAAATAAACAGTACTCAATAATTTTCATTCTCATGCTCCACGTCAGGAGTGAGATAACTCCTAGCTGAAAACTACCCTTGCATAAAATTTCTTGACTTTTTTATGAAAGTATAGGAATATATACCCCATCAACACTACGAGTCCGTCTCGCGGTGTTTTTTTGTGCGCAAAATCAACCTTTAAAATTCTCGAGAACAATCATGAATATCAAACTGAACAAGCCGTTTGCGGCGAATTCTGCCGTGGACGAATTCGACGTGAAACAAGTCAAAAAGGCTCTAAACCGCCTTGGGTATTATCAGCCCTATGAAAAGACCGGAATCACCGGCATCCCGGATGCAGACGTATTTTCCGCTCTTAAATCTTTCCAGAAAGATCAGGGACTGCAGGCCACTGGAACAGCCAGACCGGGCGATGAAACCGTCACTAAACTCAGCAGCGAAGCAGGTAAAAAGAAAAGCGGAAAGTATATCTGGCGCGCAGTTGGTGATAATAAAGTTCGTGACAGTCATGCCGCACTGGATGGAACCGTCCGTGATCTCGCCGACTCTCCCGACCCCGGCGAAGAATTTAACTGCCGTTGTTGGGCGGAGCCAATTGATGAAAATCCTTATCCGGATGCAATTAAACCCGTTTATCCAGAGCTATTTTTAATTCCAGCTCTCAGGCTGGGACGAATTTTCAAAATTCTCAGAGAAATTCTTAAATATTCGCGTAAAAAGGACAACTATACAGATCATGCTGCTTTACGCTCAAATCAAAGAAGTGCTTCGCAAAAAGATATTGAAGAGGCCATAAAAACAGCAAAAGAAGCTGGTAATGTTATAACGAAAACAGGAAAATACGGAACGCCCCAAAAAGTTTATAAGGGCTCAAACGGCTTAACGGTTATTGAAGAAACGCAAGGCAGGAATGCCGGAAAAATTATTACGCTTTGGTGGAATTAAATTAGGAGAATTAAAAATGAAAATTACTACTCAGACAATTGCATCTCTATTAAGACAGGCTGATATCGAGGGCTATATTACGCTAGGGGCACCAGCAGACGAATATGATTCCGAAGCTGAGGCTTTGGCCCGGGCATTTGCTGAACTGGATGATGATGAAACCACGGTAGAAAATATCGAGGCCATCATAACGGAAGCTTGGAAACAAAGTTTTAATCTCGAAGAATCCGATCTTGGCAAGAGACAGTCGGAAATACGGAACTTTGCAGAGACTATTGCAAGATTGCATTCTGCGACTGCTTAGTTTTTTTCAATTCATCGCCAAATTGGTACACAGCTTAGGCGTGACTATTTCTGAAATTGCTTTTGGGTAGAGTATATGCCATCACAGGTAGATGGGAGACAAAAATCACTGGATCAATTTCTGTAAATAAAGACTGAATATGAGATAAGCACACCTGAAAAAGGATACTTCAGAAGCTCCCCAATGATAGGAACTTGGGAGATGTTCGGCTGGCGTGTTTGTGGAACTGTTAATAGCAAGAACAGGTTTGGCGGATACACAGGTTCAGTCCCGTTTGTCGTGCTGTTTAAAGATGGGCGTATTGCCCAAAAAACCATAGGTGAAACGGCAGATGCTCACGATGGCTTTAGCCTGATCAATATGGGCATTAACCAAGCATGCACTCAATAACATTACCCTTGAAAGGATAGAAACCAATGAAAAAAATCCTATTTATTTTCGTATTAGCAACACTGCCAGCCTGTACGACTACAACACCGGAGCAAATAGAAAACATGAGCACCAATGAGCGGGAAGAAGTGTTTAACTTTGAAAACCGTTCGACACAGGAGCTATGCAAGGCATACACAAACCCCAATATCCCAATAGGCCCGAAGACTCATAACCAGATTGTTCAAACCCTGAAAAACAGGGGCAAGCATGAGTGCTTTGATAAATCAAATAACCTTGTTAAGGTGGAGGAAATATAAGACCTCAAATGCAACTGTTGCACTAAAAGCCCAAAGAAATGGCGGGGCAAGGAGGTTCTTTATAATATTTTCGATATAGTTAATAGTCAGGTGAGCAGATGAAAATAGCTGAGATCATCCTTTAGCTACCTGCACGTTAAAATAGGAAGAAACCAGATGTACAAAAAACTTCATACTGTTTCCGTTGCTTTTTTGCTTTTATCTGCATGTGCTCCTATGCAAGCAAATCAGATTAAAAGCATGCCCCGAACTGAAAGGTTTGAATTTCTTGACTGAAAACCTACTCAAAATTTGACTAATCGTATGAACAGATATATACATAACCACAATCATATTTTATAATTTAAAAAAGAGTAAGGGTGAGTAGAGTGGTGTCAACTTTCCGTCAGAAAACAAATTTTATTCAATACATATCGCAACCTGAAAACTGGACAGACTTATTCAATCTTCCATCGTTAATGGATGAAACTCGAAAATGGCCATCACAGAATATCAATGGTTTAGGCGTGTCCATTAACCCTGAAGGTAATAAAGCTAAAATTACATTTAATGATAATGGTACAAGCCTATTAATTGACCGCAGCAAGAGTTCTCAAATTACAATTACAGATGAACACGGAAAGGCGCTGTACTTTATAGACGATGTATTTAGAACAAAAAACGGTATGATTTCTGGTATATCTTCTTTTAGTTCTGCAGCAGAGTATGGAATAGATGACCCTGATGCGCATATTGCTATTCTCGATGCACTTGGTGTGGTCTGCCGCTTTAACAATGATGGTACAAAAGCTGTTTTCATTGAAAACCTAGGACAAAAAGTATCTTTTTCCAGCAATAGTGAACCAGTACAAAGGGAAGAATTATCTGGCCGCTTCCTTCATAAAATATCAATCGATAAAAGTGAAACAAGAGAATGGGCATTACCACATAAAGATGCAATCATCTTTGCAAAACTTGTTGTTGCAAAAGATTTGAACATTGAACCTGATTTATATTGCCTTAACGAGCTGGATGAAAACAGAGTTGGTGCAGTTCTTGTTGAATTTCTTAGAGAAGAATATGTTAAGGACTGGGATGGCCCTGAACAATGGAGACCAAAAGTTAAAAAATCTGCTGATTTATCTCAAGCCGGTAAAGCGTGGGATGACACAACAGAATTCACAGGACACACGGTAAATCTGCCAACGGCGTTTGCTATTCACTATACATATACAGGCTTTGATATTTTAACATCCAGCTATAATAAAGATGCTATATTGACACATGGACAGATTTTAAGAACTGCCCAAACAGAAGACATTCAACCCATACAGACCATTAATGCAAAAACAGCAACCAGCAGTCTGCTCCATATGCTTTCAAGAGGGTATACAATAACTGATCATACAGGCCAGGACTGGAATTTTGTTGTCTTAGAGTCCCCTGCCACCAAAATAATCATCCAACATACCAACACTATTGCACGAAATAGTTTTGGATTAAGGGGCCATAACTATGTTGCGTTAAATCATAATGAGGACACATGCATATTGGCAATGGAGAAGAAAACGCTTGAACGTATCAAATGTTCCTATGCCGCAAGCCTTGAGATGATGAGACTCATTCAAAATAAATCCCAAGATGTGGAAAGAGCAAAAGAACTCATTGAGCAAGGCGCAGACTATAAACATATTGATATCAAAGCGGCACAATCTGGGCAAACATTCTCAACAATCATGAAACAGTCCCAAAGCACAAGTCTACTGAAAGCATTGGAAGAAATCCAAGGCGAGCACAACATAGCACCTAACGAATATGGCACCCCCGAAAAAATATCTATAGAGCCATAAGCAAATAGCTTCTCCATAATTAAAGAAAACTGGTAACTTGCATGGGGATGCTGTTTCTTAAGCCCCTATTGTGGACACTGTGGGGACTTTTGAAAACAGCCGAACTATAGACCAATTTTAAAACAACAGTAAACAACTGTAATATAAAGGAAAAATTGGTTGCGGGAGTAGGATTTGAACCTACGACCTTCAGGTTATGAGCCTGACGAGCTACCGGGCTGCTCCATCCCGCGCCAATGAGAGATAAAGGGTTATAGGCTTTAAAGAAAGCAAGGTCAAGGGCTAGTAAAGAGTTTCTTTCTAAAACCGTAAAACCTTCATTGACAAACCCCTCTTCTGCCCATAGCTTTCCAGACATGTTATAGTCGTTTCGCTTTCTTTTTGCACAAGGCATGAGGAGCAAAGCGTATAATAAATACGTAAGCGACGAATAACGAAGTGCAAGAATAAATGGGAATGACTATAAAACTCACCGGGGGTGCCTTCTATAGCGTTAAGAAGGCTGAGAGCAAACCCTTCGGACCCGAACCGGATCATGCCGGCGTGGGAAGCGTGAGAGGTTAAGGATGAAACAACTACAAAATATTGCAATTCTTGGCGCGGGCATTATGGGCTTAATGGCAGCGTATACCCTCAAAAAGGCCCTGCCTGAGCTTTCCCTTACAATTCTGGACAAAGCGCCCTTTCCACAAGACAACGCCAGCAGCAAGGCCGGAGGCATGCTCGCTCCTTATGCGGAACTTGACCATATGCCGCACAGCTTTCTTCCGGCAGCGCTACGAAGCATTGATATATGGAAGGATATTCAAGACAACTTAAAGACCGATTTTGAATTCCGACAAAATGGCAGTCTTATTCTGTCCCACCCCGAGGACAGACATTTGCTCTCGCGTTTTAGCAGCATTTTACCCAAAGATAAAAACTGGAAAGCTGCTCAGGCCAATGACATTCAGACTTTGGATAATGACATAAATATTCGCATTTTTAACAATGGGCTCTTCCTTAAAGCCGAAGCTCATTTGCATCCCCGCAAAGCTATGAAGGCCTTGCGTGAAGCCCTGCCGGAGATTAAACAAGCCTTAACAACGCCAGAAACTCTTGCGCGGGATTTTGATCTGGTTATTGATTGCCGCGGCATGGGTGCAAAGTCAGACCTT
>JAOUOR010000044.1 GCA_029880245.1 Alphaproteobacteria bacterium | reverse complement strand
TTCCCAATAGTCGAGCGCAAAGCCGTAACCTTCAAGCCGTTTCCAAGATCAATCAGGATTTCCTTTTCATCTATGATCTTTTCAACTTTACCGATCAAGCCGCCACCGGTGATTACTTTGTCACCTTTCTTAAGCTTATCAAGCATTTTACTATGCTCTTTGAAACGTCGTTGTTGAGGCATAATAAGCAAAACATAGAACAAAATCACCAGAATCAGGATCATGCCGACCTGCCCCATAATTGCCTCCCCTGCAGAAGGCATACCGGCCAAGGCCTCTAGCTGAATATCTTCTTCCGATGTCGCAAAAGCTTTAGATATAAATAACATATCCCGTAAAAATCCTTTTCAATAATTACGATTTAAAGTTCCCGCGACTATAACGTCTATACCGTTAAACGCAAGAGGTTAAGCATATTCAAAAAGGAATATTTTTGGAAAACCCGTTTCTGATATATCTACACACGCTTTTTATATCTCATGCCTCTCTCGCCATATTTATTTGTCCAGCGAAAAGAACTAAATGTTAAATAGAGCATAAACACTGAAACAGCCCATAGCCCCCCGCTCAAGGCCCAATTCATAATACCTCTGTCAATAATGGCTTTTTGCGGATTATCCGGCAGATAAATAACGTCAACGATATCACCCCGCTTATGCATCGGCGTACTGGCTCCAACACTATCTCTAAAACGCACAGGATGACCTTCGTGATCGGCAAACTCGACAACAGCATAATACGTATAGCCACTACCTTCTGATGAGCTATCATATCGACTCTCAATATCGACGACCTCGCCTTTTATACTAACACCTTCATTCATGTATTTTTGCATATGCTCGCCCGCGAAATAAGCCCCAACACAAGTGCCAATCGCAATCAAAATCGTTATATATCCTACAATGCGCTGCGCTTTAGCTTGCGATTTCAGGCGCATTTTAATCTCGTCATTATCAAGAAGCCGCTTCGGACCGCTATTATCGCTTGATGTAATCTTGAATTTATAATCTTCCGGCATACCTTTGCCGCTCATTTGAGCTTTTAGGAATTTCATACCTTTTTTCCTTTCTTCCAGCGGAATATTGGAAATAAATTTTGATATTTTAAAGGCTATAATTCCGGCAAAACCCAAGGGAATAAGGAGTGTAAAAAAGTTAAACTCTAAATCCTTGATTGCCAGCGAGCCTATATATAAACCGGGCGCCAGAAAGACCAAGCCCAACACCAAAAAACCAAGACTGAATTTTTTGGCTCTATAAGGCGGATACGGCAACACTTTAAGAATTACGCTCTCTCCGGGAATCTTGCCGAACAAGCTATTATTGCCTGCACTGCTGACCTGTTCGATCATTTCTCCATTGGGCGCTCTGAAAGAATAAACCGGATAATAGGATTCACCATTATCACTCTGTTTCTTTGATTTATGACCTTTGCCAGAGACCATTACTCCAGAGATATGCCCCTTGACTGTTTTGGCTTTGAACATCCAGTATAAATAATACCCGATAATTCCTCCACCGATCAGGGTAAAAACGGCAGACATCAGTAAAAAGCCGAAGGAATGGAACGCGCTGACGCCGTCAAAAACAAAATCCATAGCGCTTTACTCCATATATCGCTCGGGATTGACCGCCTGTGTGCCCCTGCGGATTTCAAAATGAAGTTGTGAGGACTTGACCGATCCGGTTGAACCGACGCTTCCCAGCGCCTGTCCTTTCTTGATCACCTGCCCTTTGCGTACATTATACCCATCCATATGCGCATAGGCCGTCATCCATTGATCCTCATGGCGTAATAAAACAAGATTACCCGATCCCTTCAAAGCATTGCCCGCATAAACGACAACCCCGTTTTCCGCTGCCTTAACGGAAGTCCCTTTTGCAGCCTTAATATTGATCCCGTCATTATGAAGCCCGCTTTTCTTCGCGCCGTATTTAGAGATAATTTCGCCATTAACCGGACGCAAAAATCTTGATGAACTTCTTTTAGGTGTTTTGGTTACGACCCTTGAAATTTTCTGGGGCTTTGCGCTAGCAGTCCTTGCATATCCTTGAGGTTTTTGCTGAGGAATTGGCTTTCCACTGGCTGTTATTTTAGAGTTTTGTTGAGCAGGCTGTTTTTTTGCCACGGATTTCTTGCCTGCAAATTTCTGCGGCGCGGTTTTTTGTGTGACTGACGGCAAACGCAGAACTTGTCCGGTTCTGATAGTATATGGCGCCCTCAAATTATTTAATCTGGCAATTTCAGATGAGTTCACACTAAAAACCCTTGATACGGAATAAAGTGTATCACCCTGTCGCACGCGATATTCCTGTGGCGGCGGGAGCTTAATCCGTTGCCCTGCATAAAGCCTGAATGGCGCCCTTATATTATTCACATAGGCAATATCGCGCATTGCAAGGTTATAATTATTTGAGACCGAATAAAGCGTATCACCGGCTCGAACTGTATGCACACCGGCACTGCCCGGCCCGCTCGATTGCCCGTAATGTGTAACAGGCGCAGAGTTATGACTGCCGATACAAGACGCCAGTGAAAAAAGAGCAAAAATAAGAAAGAGTGAACGAATGTTCATAGCGGAGATATTGTACACATTGACACCCTAAACGTCACCCGAATTTATTCAGGCCGAATAAGCCATATCATTTTTATCGTCAGTAACATCAGGCAATAAAGGTACAAACCGGACCTGCATCAAAGGCTTAACGGCAAATGTATCCTCACTTTCTTTCTTATAGCGCATCAAGTTCTGCTCTCCGGGTCCGCCTAGCGGAATGATCATAATCCCGCCGACTTTTAGCTGATCTTTCAGAGCTTGCGGCGGTTCTTTACGTGCTGCAGCTGTGACAATAATCTTGTCAAACGGCGCTTGATCTATGCCGTTTATAGTCGGCCAGCCCTTCATACCATCGGCTGCAATCGCCGTAATATTACGCAGCTTTAATTCCTCAAATCTTTTTTCCGCATCTTTAAGCAAGTCCTTATGGCGCTCGATTGTATAAACACGGCGGCATAATTTGGAAAGGATAGCTGTTTGATACCCGCAGCCTGTACCTATTTCCAGCACCTTGTCACGATCAGAAAGCTCCAATGCCTGTGACATAAATGCCACGACCAAAGGCTGGCTGATGGTCTGGCCCAAGCCAATAGGCAAGGCAATATCTTCCCATGCCTGATCCTTGGCTTGAGGGGGCACGAAAAAATCACGCGGCACACGCTCAATAGCGCTTAAGACATTCGTGTCCGTAATCCCTTTGCGCCGCAAATCCATAATCAGGCGTATGCGTTTATTCGTGTTTTGTGTCTTCATTCTTTTAACGGTAAATCGTTGCTAAAATCGTCATCGCCTGAATCTGTGGCAACAGATTCCAAGGCGATCCATAATGGATTCCCCTAGAATTTTTGTAAACAAAAATTCAGGGAATGACGTTGATTTAGAAAACTCCCTCTCCCTTTAGGGAGGGGGTAAGGGGGAGGGTTAACCCGTCATTGCACGCTTCATGCGTGCAATCCAAGAAAATAAGTATAGATTACACGCACAATGCGTGTAATGACGTATAGGAAATATTCGCGTTTGTTGTTATCAATTCACGGAAAAAAACCACAAATAAACGCAAATAGACACAGTTTCCCTCTCCCCACGGGAGAAAGGGAATGGAACCCAAAAGAACTTAATCCTTCACAATCTTTTCAATCCCGCCCATATAGGGTTTCAGGCCTGATGGTCTGGTCATTCCATATTTGGTATAATTTTTTCAATATGCTGTGATTGATCAGGCTCTGCCAAATCTATTTTGTCTATAATAGCTTGACTAGCCGCAGAAGCAATTGCAATAGTTAAAGCAGTGGCGGCAGAAAATCCGGTTACACGCCCCAATACCATACTCACGCCCAAGTCATCCGGCTCGGTTTCCAGCTTTTTCGATAAGTTATTAAATTCATCCTTTACATAATCAAACCCCAGCATAAATAGCAATGAGCCAAGTGCGGCAACTGAAGTTTCTGAAACAGGAACATTAGGTGTAAATCCTGTGGCTTTTCCCAAAAGCCCACAAAGAGAAAATATAAATGAGCCACAACTAACAGTACCTGCTATATCCGCAAAGATGCCTACACCTTTAGATGCGCCAGAGGAAAAATTACGAGAACTGTCTTTTAATGCGGTCTTTATATCCATAAATCTATTTACCATAAAATAATATGCGAGACTACTTTATTTTCTCGATCCCGCCCATATAGGGTTTTAAGACATCAGGTACGACAACGCCTTCACCGTCCCAGTAATTTTCGATGACAGCAATCAGGGCGCGGCCCACGGCAACGCCGGAACCATTAAGCGTATGGACAAAACGAGTATCTTTTGCGCCCTTGGGACGCGTACGGGCATTCATGCGGCGAGCTTGAAAATCCCCGCAATTCGAGACGGATGAAATCTCCCTGTATGTCTCCTGACCGGGCAGCCAAGCCTCGATGTCATAGGTCTTGGTCGCGCCAAATCCCGTATCACCACTACACAGCGTCACGGTGCGGAACGGAATTTCCAGTTTCTTGAGCACGTTTTCCGCGCAGCCCAGCATACGTTCATGCTCTTCCTTGGATTTTTCCGGTGCAGTAATGCTGACCATTTCCACCTTATAAAATTGATGCTGACGCAGCATGCCGCGCGTGTCCTTTCCGGCTGATCCGGCCTCCGATCTAAAACACGGCGTAAAAGCACAATAACGGCGCGGTAGATATTCCTCTTCCACAATCATATCCGCCACGATATTGGTTAGTGGTACTTCTGATGTTGGGATGAGCCAGTTAGTATTATACTTAAATAATTTTGGTCTATGGTCTTCATAAACCAAAACCCACTCCGAAGATAAATTATATTCTTCAAATTCTCCTTCCGAAAGCTTCTCTACATAAACATCTGCCCTTTGCCTTAAGTTATAACAATCTCCAGCAAACTTCGGCAACTGACCAGTTCCAAACAAAGCCTCTCTGCGAACCATTAACGGTGGAGAAACCTCCGTCAAGCCATGTTCCGCTGTATGCGTATCAAGGAAAAACTGGGCCAGTGCACGTTCCATGCGGGCCATCGGGCCGCTAAGCAATGTAAATCGCGCGCCGGACATCTTCGCCGCTGTTTCGAAGTCAATCATACCCAGTTTTTCCCCGATTTCAACATGGTCGGGGCCTTTGGGCTTTGTGATCTCGCCCCATTTATGAAGCCCGACATTCCCGTTTTCATCCGCACCATCGGGGACTTCATCCGCCAAGATATTCGGCAAGCACGCCAGAAGGTTATTCAAATCATTTGCCAGCTTAGCTTCCTTTTCATCAATTTTTGCAATTTGATCCTTCATCTCGGCGACGGCTTTCATTGCGCCTTCCGCATCGCCGCCCTCTTTCTTGATCTGACCGATTTTCTTGGACTCTTCATTGCGCTTGGCCTGTAAAGTCTGGCTTTCGGTCTGGAGCGCGCGGCGCTGCTCGTCCAGTTCCAAAATAGCCGGACTTTGTGCCTCCAGCCCGCGGCGGGCCATGGCTTTGTCAAATTGGTTTGCGTTTTCGCGTATAGACTTGATATTGTGCATTTCTTTAAAGAATCCTCGACTTTAGTAATAATCACTGGGATAATAGAGTTCATGGATGTTTTTTCAATCGAAAAACCACAAAATGCGTTTCCTGTGGTGTTTGATTCACCACATAGCGGCACGCATTATCCCGATGATTTTGACTTTTCATGTCAAAAAGAAGCTCTGCAAAGCATTGAGGATTGTTATATTGACGATCTGTTTTCTGAGGCGCCGCGCTTTGGTGCACCTTTATTGTGCGCCAAGGTGGCGCGTTCCTATATTGATTTGAACCGCGCGCGTGATGATATTGACCTGACACTGATAGAGGGTGATTTACCGACGGCAAAACCAAGCCATCTCTCTGATTCAGGGATTGGGCTAATCCCTCGCCTGATTAAGCCGGGCACGACAATTTACGAGCGCAAACTTGACGCAGAAGAGGTCATGAACCGGATCATGACCTGTTATGACCCGTATCACGAGATGCTGGAGAACCTGATCGAAGATGCCTATTACAGATATGGCAAAGTCTGGCATATTAACTGTCATTCCATGCCCCATAAAACATCCTATCCGAAAAATGCTCTGAGTTTACTAGGCGGTAAGGTCAAAGCCGTTGATATTGCTCTGGGGGATCGGGATGGCAGCACATGTGAACGGGATTTTGTTCATGCGCTTAGGGATTTCTGGAAGTTGCGCGGCTATCATGTGGGGGTGAATGACCCTTATAAAGGTGTCGAGCTTATCCGGAAACATGCCCAGCCTACACGGGGGAAAAATAGCCTTCAGATCGAGATTAACCGCAGCCTTTATATGGATGAAAACACAGGTGAGAAATCCAAAAATTATGATGCTTTTAAAAACGAGATTACCGATATGATTAAATTCTGTGTGGATTTTGCCCAAAGCCGATGCAACCGGATCGCCGCGGATTAGAAGTTTCTATGATAATGGATAATGAACTGCATCCTGACGCAAGTCAGGATCTTTTTTCTTTCCTTTTGAAAAGATCCTGAATTAAATTCAGGATACAAGAATATTATAATTCTTTCTTAAAGCCTCGTCCAATTCACCCATAGAGATATCCCGCCCCAGATCATGCAGGCTTGTCACGCCGTGTTCTGCTATGCCGCAAGGGATAATCCCGCCAAAATGAGAAAGATCGGGGTTCAGATTTATTGATATTCCATGATACGTGACCCAGCGTCTGATACGAACACCTATGGCCGCTATCTTGCTTTCCGAACCGTCCGGCTTCACAACCCATATCCCTACGCGCCCTTCCCTGCGCTCACCAATAATATCAAACCCGGCAAGTGTGCGGATAATCCACTCCTCAAGTTGCCAGACATACTGCTTAATATCAGGCTTTGCCTGTCGCTTTTTAAGATCAAGCATGACATAAGCTATGCGCTGTCCGGGGCCGTGATACGTATATTCGCCGCCTCTTCCCGTTTTAAAGACAGGAAAACGGCTATCAAGAAGGTCTTTTTCCTTCGCACTTGTCCCTGCCGTATAAAGCGGCGGATGCTCCAAAAGCCAGATAAGCTCATCTGCACCCTTTTCCCTGATACCAGCAACACGGCTTTCCATTTGCGCAACGGCATCCTCATAAGCCACAGGATTACCTGATATTTGCCACTCTAATTTTTGTTTTGACATGCTCTTTTTATATCGCGCAGCTTCACGCCAGCGCAATCCCTTTATCTGCTTGCATGGACAAAAAAGATTTGCTATCAACACATCCAACTATCAAAGCTGGCCTCTTATTCTTTATATGAGATCAGGACCTGCGGCCGTGGCGGAACTGGTAGACGCGCAAGACTAAGGATCTTGTGATAGAAATATCGTGGAGGTTCAAGTCCTCTCGGCCGCACCATTTCTTCGATTTCACCTGATAAAGCATAAAATACACCAGTAACTTTGCACAGTATTTGTCCAGCATAACGATTGAAGACCTGATTGAAGATGAATAATCTGGCTTTCTTGTTTTTTCAGTGCACTGCACCATAATCAAAGCTTGAGATTTGAACTATGCTCTGTTAGAAACACGAAATTATCAATTTATACAAACTGATAATATTCTCACAACATAGCATAACGGATATACCCCTATGTCAAAAAAAGATGATAAGGAAGCATTCAGACAAAGTGCTCTGAAATACCATAGCCACCCCACTCCAGGTAAAATTGCGATACGCGCCACAAAAGATATGGCCACGCAGCGGGATCTAGCGTTAGCCTATTCTCCCGGTGTGGCCGCGCCTTGTGAAGAAATAGCAAAAGACCCGCTCAAGGCTTATGAATATACTTCCCGTGGCAATATTGTTGCCGTTATATCTAACGGAACAGCTGTCCTTGGCTTAGGAGATCTGGGAGCATTAGCTTCCAAGCCCGTTATGGAAGGAAAATCGGTACTTTTTAAAAAATTCGCCAATATTGATTCCATTGATATAGAAATTGATGAAACAGATGTTGATAAACTTGTTGATACCATTGCATCTTTGGAACCTACTTTCGGAGGCATCAATCTTGAAGATTTTAAAGCCCCTGAATGCTTTGAGCTTGAAGCCAAATTAAAAGAACGGATGAATATTCCCGTATTTCATGACGATCAGCATGGCACGGCGATTATTGTTACAGCAGCCTTTACAAACTGGATCAGGCATTCAGGACGAAAAATAGAAGATATCCGCCTTGTTGCTTCCGGAGCTGGTGCTTCGGCGATTGCCTGCCTTAATCTTCTGGTTGGCGCTGGATTAAAACGTGAGAATATCATTGTTTGTGACAGGAATGGTGTCGTCTATGAAGGACGAAAGGGCAGTATGGACCCACAAAAAGCTGCTTTTGCATCCAAAACCAATGCACGGACGATAGAAGATGCGATTGAAGGCGCCGATGTCTTCCTTGGCCTTTCCGGTCCGGGCGTTCTGGATAAAGAAAAAGTCTCCAAGATGGCCGATGCGCCTTTGATTATGGCTCTGGCCAATCCAACGCCTGAAATTATGCCGGAAGACGCCTATGAAGCCAAGCCGGATGCGATTGTCTGCACGGGACGTTCGGATTATCCAAACCAAGTCAATAACGTCCTTTGTTTCCCGTTTATTTTTCGTGGAGCGCTTGATGTCGGTGCCACAACAATAAATGAGGAAATGAAGCTGGCCTGCGTGGAATCTATTGCGGCTCTTGCAAGAAAAGAAGCGGTTGCAGAGGTGGCCTCGGTTTATAATGATGAGCACCTTAGTTTTGGTCGTGATTACCTTATTCCCAAGCCATTTGACCCACGTCTTATTACAGATCTTCCGGTTGCTGTCGCAAAAGCTGCAATGGCATCAGGTGTTGCAACACGGCCCATTGAAGATTTTGAAGCCTATGGACACAAGCTTGAGCAATATTTTTTCCGCTCCCAGTTGGTTATGCGCCCTGTCTATTCCCGTGCAAAAGAGTCGCCAAAGCGCGTTGTCTTTTGTGAAGGTGAGGAAGAACGGGTCCTTCAAGCTACACAGATTGCTCTTGATGAAAATCTTGCAAAGCCAATAATTATTGGCCGCGAAGATGTTATAGCAGACCGCATTAAAAGACTTGGTTTACGTATGAAGCCCGGCAAGGATATAGAAGTTGTCGACCCTCAAGACGATCCGAGATACCGCGATTATTGGGAATCTTATTACGAAATAATGGATCGACGCGGGGTCACTCCGGAAGATGCAAAAACAGTTTTGCGTACAAACACAACTGTTATTGGCGCTCTTATGGTTTATAAAGATGCTGCTGATGCTATGATTTGCGGCACGCATGGCCAGTATCATTCGCATTTGAAAGATGTAAAAGACATTATAGGTCTTAAACCCGGTGTGGAAACGCCCGCAGCGCTTAGTCCTTTGCTTATTCCAAGTGGAACGTACTTTTTCTGTGATACCCAGATTAATCCAAACCCCACAATTGCCCAGATTTCAGAGATGACCCTTCTGGCAGCAGAAGAGGTAAGACGATTTGGCATTAAACCCAGAGTTGCAATGCTCTCGCATTCAAACTTCGGGACAACAAATAGCGAGGCTGCGGTTAAGATGCGGGCCGCATGTGAAGATATTCACCGCCGCGATCCGGAACTTGAGATCGATGGAGAAATGCAAGCCGACACAGCTTTGGTCGAAGCCGTAAAACAACGTGTTATGCCTAATTCACGTCTAACCGGACCAGCTAATTTGTTTATCATGCCAAACGTGGAAGCCGCGAATATTGGTTTCAACCTTGTTAAAACATTCTCTGATGGCGTGAGCATTGGCCCTATTTTGCTTGGCGCTTCACGTCCGGCCCATATCCTGACGCCATCAACGACGACACGCGGCATTGTGAATATTACGGCTCTTTCGACTGTGGGAGCACAGATATTCGAAGATACGATGACGGATAATGTTACGCATCGTCTGGTCCGCAGCGCTTAAGTTAAAATATGGTATTTCTGTCATTCCCGATAGTGAAGCGAAGCTGATCGCGGGGATGACGATAGAAAAACTGTTTGGGAAAATTTCAGCACTATAGTCGTTTCGCTTTATTTTTGCACAAGGCATGAGGAGCGAAGCGTATAACACATACGTGAGCGACGAATAACGATGTGCAAAAATAAATGGGAATGACTATAGCATCCCTATACAGGGATGCTATTATACTGCATTGTAGACTGATCTTGTCTAAACATAAAATTTCAGATTTGAGCATTCCTTTATGAACGACGTGCAGGAAAAAGAACCAGAGATTTTGGAAAACCTCGATGTATCAGAGGAAACATCCGTGCACCTTACCGACGAGGAAATCGGCGATGTTATAGATGCTCTGAAGGCCGAAGATTCAGATGTTGTCCATTCCGCACTCGATGATTTAGGTCCTGCCGATATTGCAGAACTTCTGGAAAAAATAAAGCAGGAAGATCGCGATAATCTTATTAAACTCTACGGTCATGCGCTTGACCCTTCTGTGTTCACAGAAATGGATACAGAGTTGATCCGTCTCACTCTTTCGGAAATGCCTGCAAAGCAGATCTCCGGTATGATTTCCAAGCTTGAAAGCGACGATGCTTTGCTCTTGCTTGAACCTTTATCACCGAATTTACAACAAAAGGTCTTGCGTAATCTTTCCCATCAGACAAGAGCGACGATGGAAGAAGGCCTCAGCTTCGCCGAGGATAGTGCGGGCCGCCTGATGCGCCGCGAGATGGTGGCTATTCCAGAGTTCTGGACTATTGGTAAGACCATAGATTACTTACGTTCGGCAAGTAACGACTTACCGGAAGATTTCTTTGATGTTTTTATTATTGATCCGGCTTATCATCTGAAAGGCGAAATCCCTTTAAGTAAAATCATCAGAGCTAAACGCTCTGAAAAAATCATGGACTTAAACCTGCAGGAACCCCACCCGATACCTGCAGATATGGATCAGGAAGATGTAGCGCATCTTTTCCGGCGGGAAAATATCGTATCAGCTCCGGTTGTTGATAAAAACAACCGTCTGATCGGCACAATCACAATTGATGATGTGGTCGATGTTATCGACAAAGAGGCACAGGAAGATTTGCTGCGCATGGCCGGTGTGGACCAAGGCGATATGTACCGCGCCATAATTTCCACGGCGGGAACCCGCTTTAGATGGCTGTTTATCAATCTTCTTACCGCGATTTTTGCATCTATTGTGATTTCCCTGTTTGATGCGACTATACAGGAGATTGTGGCCTTGGCTATTTTGATGCCGATTGTGGCCTCAATGGGTGGAAATGCAGGAACTCAGGCCTTGACGGTGGCTGTTCGTGCGATTGCTACGCACCAACTCTCAGCGACCAATACAATGAGGGTAATCTGGAAAGAGACACTTGTCGGTGCCATAAACGGCATTTTATTTGCCGTCATTATTGGTTTTACTGCTGCTATCTGGTTTTCCTCTCCTATACTTGGCGTTGTCATAGCCTCGGCCATGCTTATCAATCTACTGGTCGCAGGCCTATTCGGGGCGGGGATACCTATTGTTCTTAATGCCACTGGCAGTGATCCGGCTGTTTCTTCTACTGTTTTACTAACAACCGTAACAGATGTGATTGGTTTTCTGGCTTTTTTGGGACTGGCTGCGTTTTTCCTTGTCTGACAAAATTATGGAATGAGGAAATATTTGAACTTGCTTGTGAAATAGTATATAAACTGACGGTTCCGGATAACAAACGGTAATACAAATGACCGCAGCAAAACTTGAAAAACCAAGTATAGAACACAAAAAAAGCTATATTGAGGCGTTGAAAGAGTTTCAAGAAGAAGGGCGCTATACCTTTTTGGATATTGATAGTGTCGAAAGTAATTTCGAGGACTTTATTCAGAAAGTAAATAATGGCAAAAAGCACCTTCATAAGCCCTATGCTAATTGGGTCGAGCCTGTTCCTGAAACCGTTTTGTGGCTGATTAAGGATAATGAATTTATTGGCACACTGAACATTCGTCATCGCCTGAACTGGCATCTGGAAAAATGGGGAGGACACTTAAACTTTATTGTTCGTCCCTCAATGCGCGGCAAAGGTTTTGGTAAAAAGCTCCTGCAAAAAGCCATTCCTTATATCTCCAGCCTGGGCATAGAGCGCGCTCTGATAACCATTGATCCTAAAGACATATCCGCTAATACAATTGTACAATTTTGTGGCGGTAAATTAGATGACACTCTACCGGCTACGGATAAGTTTCCTGCACGAAACAGGTATTGGCTAGATTGCACCTAAATTATTTACACACTATAAAATGATGTCATGGCAAAGAAAAAAAATCCTCAAAAGGAAATAAAGACAAAAAATAAGAAAAAAACAAAGACAAAGAAAAAGCGCTTATGGTCTTTGTTTTTTCTAAAGTGGTTTTTTATTCTCTCAATTTGGTGTGCTATTGGCCTTGGATTTATGCTGGCCTATTATGCGCATGATTTACCTAATCTTACGCAAAAAGCTAATTTCGAACGTCGATCCTCTATTATCATCCAAGCCTCTCAAGGTGAAGAGATTGCCCGTTACGGAGAATTAAAGGGCACATCCATCGACATCAGGAACTTACCGCCCCACCTCATAGATGCTGTTTTGGCAACGGAAGACAGGCGGTTTTACGAGCATCCGGGCGTTGATTTACTGGGTATTGCGCGTGCAATGGCTGTCAATATAGCCAAGGGACGGTTTGCTCAAGGTGGATCAACGATCACACAGCAACTGGCCAAAAACCTGTTTCTGACCCATGACCGAAAGCTCAAACGCAAAATCCAGGAAGCCATGCTTGCACTTTGGCTGGAGCATGAGTTGAGCAAGGATGAAATTCTAAGTGCTTATTTAAACCGGGTTTATCTGGGAGCTGGCGTTTACGGCGTAGAAGCCGCATCCCTTGTTTATTTTGATAAACATGTACAAGATATAAATCTATACGAAGCCGCCATCCTTGCAGGTTTGCTCAAGGCTCCGTCACGTTACTCACCTTCAAATAATTACGAACTTGCCAAAGAACGCGCCAAAGTAGTTTTGATGGCAATGGAAGATGCCGGATATATTACAAAAGAGGAAAGAGATATCCCGTTCCCAAATCTTTCTCAACCAAAGCAAAAAGTGCAAAATGCGAATTCTTACAGATATTTTGCAGATTGGATCATGGATGGCCTCCCCGATCTGGTCGGCACACCGGATATGGACCTTATTGTTGTCACAACAATGGACATAGATTTGCAAAAAGCAGCTGAAACAGAGCTAACAAAAACTCTAATAGAGAATGGTGAGACTATGCAGGTTACTCAGGGTGCTGTTTTATCCATGCGTCCTGATGGTGCAATTGTAGCTATGGTTGGCGGAAGGGATTATCAGCAAAGCCAGTTTAATAGAACAACACAGGCCATTCGCTCACCGGGTTCTGCTTTCAAACCGATTTTATATCTAACAGCTCTCGAACAAGGTATGAATCCAGATGATTCGATCCTGGATGCTCCGATTGAGGAAGGAGATTATCGTCCCAAAAACTTTGCCGATCAATATTTCGGAACTGTAACACTGGAAACAGCTTTGGGAGCATCAATGAATACAGCGGCTGTGCGTTTGATGCAACAAACAGGTGTTGGACCGGTAAGGAAAAAAGCACGGGAACTGGGCATTATCTCCGAACTGGAAAATGACTTAAGCCTTGCCCTGGGAAGCTCGGGTGTTTCAATGCTGGAGATGGAAATTGCCTACGCCTCAATCTCCAATGGCGGATACCGCGTTTACCCTTATGGGATTGAGAGCATTACCAACACGGAAGGGCGCATTTTATATCAAAGAAAACGACCCGCTCAGGATTATAGTGTGGCACAGCCTCGCGCTATTTCTAATTTGACTAACATGATGCAAACGGTTGTCGAAGAAGGAACAGGACGACGTGCTAAAATTCAGGGGGTTAGAGTTGCAGGGAAAACCGGAACCTCGCAGGAAAACCGAGACGCATGGTTTATAGGCTTTACAGATACCTTGGTTACAGCCGTATGGCTTGGCAATGATGATAACAGCCCAATGAATGGGGTAACAGGCGGCAACCTTCCGGCATCCATATGGCATAACGTCATGGCCACTAATTATAACCGCTTTGAAACCATTAAATTTTCTGCTTCACGGGGATCACAACAAGATGGAAGTTTTAGTTCGCTTATAAATTCTTTGATCAGCGGTGGTAATAATCGTCAAGGCACCAGAAAAGAAGGCGATTTTTCTAATCTGAATGATTAGGGCACGTTTTTTACCGCAGATGAACACGGATGAATATTATTCCCCTCTCCCTGACGCTATGCGTCTTTCCCTCTCCCCAAGGGGAGAGGGATTAAAGCAAACATATTTACATTCCCCCTCCCTTAATAAGGGAGGATTCCGCACTACTATCCCCCCTCCCTTTATGGAAGGGGTAAGGGGGAGGGTTATAAAAGAGTCCTCCATGCGGGCTGCGCCCTTAGTCGGAATGACAAGAACAAAAAATCTTCGTGTCCTTCGTGGTGAGAAATCGCTAGCCTCTCCTTGCATCCTGACGAAAGTCAGGATCCTTTACCATCCTTCTATAGATCCTGATTGGCATCAGGATGCGGACATAGGCCCCATCTGCCAACGTCATCGCCTGAATCTGCGTTCAGCAGATTCTAGGGCGATCCATAAGATTCCTCCATGCGCTCCGCTTAGTCGGAATGACAGGAGCAAGAAATTTTCGTGAAACTTAGTGATCTTTGTGTCTATCCGCGGTAAAAAACCTGTCATCCCTGCGTAAGCAGGGATCTCTTTCCTTTACCCACCAGATCCCCGCTTTCGCGGGGATGACATCAGAGTCTTGACAGATCAGGAATATTATCCTATTATGCCTGCATGTTTATGTCATCCACACACCAGACCCCACAGACCCAACAGCCGTCATTGCACGGCTTGTCCGTGCAATCCATGGATTACCCGCATAAAGCGGGTAATGACGACCTGATACTTCGCTCCCTTTTCTACGCTCATCGCGTGGGTGACGAAAACTTTGCAAAGGTGTTTTTTCTTAAGTTATTGAAAGTAAATGATAAAATGGAAAATGCAAAAATGAAAATTCCGGAACAAACTATTAAAGACAGGGACGGGGACTTTTAAAAACGCGAAAACGAACTGTACAAAATCAAACGTGTGCAAAAAAAAATCTGCAATTCAAACTATACAAATCAGAGAGGGCCTTCAACACACAAACCAAGGGAATATCATTTAAATACAATATGTTATATGTGAATTACAGCTAAAATGCGGGAATTCCCTTACGGGCAAGCTCATCGGCTTTTTCGTTCCCCTCATTACCGTCATGCCCCTTCACCCAGATAAATTTGATGTCATGTTTTTGAATAGCCTTATCTATTTCCTGCCATAAATCCTGATTTTTGACTGGTTTTTTCGCTGCCGTCCTCCAGTTTCTGGCTTTCCACCCCTCCATCCATTCCGTGATACCGTGCATAACATATTTGCTATCGGTATAAAGAGTAACATGTGAGCGTTTCTTCAAAGCATTTAGTCCCTGAATAACCGCCATCATTTCCATGCGGTTATTCGTGGTCTCTTTGTCCCCGCCATATAACTCTTTTCTGTGCGCACCAGAGAGCATATACACACCCCACCCTCCCGGGCCAGGATTACCGCTACAGGCCCCATCTGTATAGATTTCAACCTTAGGCAAGCTCATTTAAAACATCCTCTTGCTGATGGAAATGCAACCGTTTGAGATAGGCAGCCGGATCATGTGGAACCATCTCCATTGTATTAGGATCGTACATAAAATACTCTTCAAGGCGCGAAGCCAGTATTCTAAATGCGGCGCCACGACACAAAACACGAAATGCCTTTTTCTCTGCCTCCGACAAAGGACGCTCCTTGATATAAGCCTCAATAAAGCTGGAAAAGCGCTCCGGCACAAAGGTATTGTTCTCATCAAAGCACCACGCATTTACAGCTATTGCCAGATCGAAGGCATAAAAATCCGTACAGGAGAAGTAAAAATCAATAATGGCACTTAAATCCCCATCATTAAAAAACACATTATCCGGAAAAGCATCGGCATGAACAACACCGGATGGCAGTTTCTCTGGCCAGTTCTCCTGCAAAAAGGCGAGTTCTTCTTGCAGTATAATTTTTAGTCCGTTCTCAAACTCATCTACTCTGTCTTCTACTTTTTGGCAAAGATGCGGGAAAAATTTAAATCCCATAGAATTTTCTCTAGACTGGTCAAAACCACTGGAAACTTTATGCATACGTGCCAAAAAAGACCCCATTTTCTTACAATGGTCCGGTGTCAAATTCTTTACCCCTATGTCACGACCTTCAAGATAATCAATCAAGGTCGCGGGGCGCCCCTGTAATGACTTTACGATATTACCTTTCCTGTCTTTGGAGGCTTGAGGGCATTTAATCCCTTTTTGCGCTAAAAAGCCAGAAAAGTTAAAAAAGAACGGCAAATCTTTTTCGATGATGCGGTGCGGTTCAAAAATGGTCAGGACATAGCGATTTTTATTCGTAAAAACATGATAATTCGTATTGCTCACACCTTGCGTAATTCCCTCAAAGCGCTCAAGCTCGCCTAGATCATAATCAGAGAGGAAGTTTTCTAATTCGCTTTTTGAAATCTTTGTATAAACGGCCATGAGTGAAACTTATATTACGAGGTTAATGCTTTGGGAACCTTGAAATTGACGTTTTCCTGAATTATCGAGACTTCTTTTACAGTAATATCAAAATATTCTTTGGCGTTTTCAATAACTTCATCAACAAGAATTTCCGGCGCCGAAGCTCCGGCACTAAGCCCCAGAGATTTGATATTTTTAAAGTCATCCCAATCTATATCCGAGGCCGTTTGTACCAAACGCGCATCCGGACAGCCATTCCTTATGGCGACTTCGACCAAACGATTGGAATTTGAAGAATTGGGCGCCCCAATCACAATCACTGCATCACTTAAGGGCGCGATTTCCTTCATAGCAAGCTGCCTATTTGTGGTGGCGTAACAGATATCTTCTTTCCTTGGTCCCTTGATATCAGGAAACTTCCTTTGCAAGGCCTTTACAATATCAGCCGTATCATCAACGGAAAGCGTTGTTTGCGTACAATACGCCAGAGATTGATCTTGTCCAACTTCAAGGGAGTCTACATCTTCCACCGTTTCAACCAGAATGACCGACCCTTCCGGCAACTGTCCCATCGTGCCGATAACTTCGGGATGCCCTTCATGGCCAATCAGAATAACCTGATCCCCCGACATATGATGGCGTTCAGCTTCCCGGTGCACTTTACTCACCAACGGACAGGTCGCATCAATATAAAACATATTGCGCTTTTCAGCATTTTCCGGAACAGATTTAGGCACACCATGAGCAGAGAAAATAACAGGCTGACTGTCATTTGGAATTTCATCAAGCTCCTCGACAAAAACTGCACCCTTTTCCCGCAAGCGATCAACCACATATTTGTTATGTACGATTTCATGCCGTACGTAGACAGGCGCGCCATATTTTATCAAAGCAAGCTCCACGATTTGTATGGCCCGATCTACGCCCGCACAAAACCCTCTAGGGGCAGCGAGAATAATTTCTAAAGGTTTTTTACTCATATGATCATCTATAGAATCTTTTGTCCTTTGAATCCATAGCCTTGCTAAAATTCAGAGTTTTATGTAGTCTATCCTGTGAGTACAGTTTTTTCTTTATAGCATTCTTATTCAATATTTCGGGATTCTTTGTTTATGAGACGCTTTTTGATTGTGCATTTTCTGGTGCTGACTTTGTTTCTGCCGTCATGTCAGTTGATGGATGATCTTCAAAGCAATATTGACGACATTACAACCGGACATTTTGAGCCCGATGTTCCTGTACAGACTTCGGAAAAACTTTTGGCAAGCCCCTGCCCGCCTATTGAGATCGTCACAGATTTAAGCTCGATTAGTGATTTTTCTGATCCGCTGAAAATGATACAAAAAAACTTGATTTCACGTGTGGATATGGGAAGTGCTCAAAGCACATGTCAACTTTCTGCAAACACAGCTACTGTTGATTTGAAACTTGCCTTCAAGGGTATTTTAGGACCGAAAGCCAAGCAAAAAAGCAGCGATAAACCGTTCTTTTCCTATCCTTTCTTTGTTGCCGTAACCGAGCCAAATGGCCGTATCATGGCTAAAGAAATTTTTGCAGCATCCCTATCTTTTGGAACGGATGAAACCGAGCATGCTTATTACGAAAATTTACGCCAAATTATCCCGATAAAAAGTAAGAAACATGCCAAGTACTATAAAATAATGATAGGTTTCCAGCTTTCGCCTGAGCAACTGGAATTTAACCGCGAAAATATGGTACCCAAAGATGGTCAAGGCAAAACTCTGAAACAAGAAGAACAAAAAGAGACTAATTGAGTATTAAGATGAACAAGCTGAGTATTATGACAGAAAACAGTCCCGAATTTGATGTTTTTGATTATTGGCAAAACAACGCTAAAAATCATAAAGATGTTGCAACACAAACT
>JAOUOR010000043.1 GCA_029880245.1 Alphaproteobacteria bacterium | reverse complement strand
CGATATATCTAAAATCGAGGCCGGTGAACTGGAAATTGAAAATGTACCGTTTCACCTCAATACGGCAATGAGGCAGATCGTCCAGCTCTTTTTACCCTTGGCAGAGGATCGTGGCTTGAAACTTCTTATGGAGTATGATGAAAACGCGCCGGATGTCGTTATTGCAGATCTTGGCCGTATACAACAAGTTCTTCGTAATCTGGTAAGTAATGCTATGAAATTTACGGAAGAGGGCAGTATTACCCTTATCATGCGTATTACGGAAGAAGGTGGTAAACCTATAATTTACATGGCTGTAGAAGATACGGGCGTGGGTATTCCAAAAGATAAGCTTGATACAATTTTCGAGAAATTTACACAGGCCGATGCATCGGTCACCCGCAAGTTTGGCGGTACGGGATTGGGGCTTGCGATCACAGAACAACTCGTTGAACTAATGGATGGCGAAATTGGAGTTGATAGTATTGAAGGCGAAGGCTCTACCTTCTGGTTTAAAATCCCATTTGAGGAAGCTGCACCGGATGTGAAGCCCGTTAACCTCTTCGATAAAACATTCGATGATATGGAGATGGATATCTCAAAAGATATTAAAATCCTTGCAGTTGATGATCATCCGGTCAATCAGATTTTTGTACAGAAACTCCTGAAGCGCCTTGAATTTCATAATGTCGATCTGGCAGGAGATGGCCAGCAAGCTCTGGATATGATCGCAGATAATAACTATGACCTTGTCCTCATGGATTGCCAGATGCCGGGCTTGGATGGATATCAGGCTACCACTATGTTGCGTGAGCAGGAACAGGGAGGAAACAGGCACCTTCCAGTGATCGCGCTTACAGCTAATGCTATGGTTGGGGATCGTAAAAAATGTATTCAATCCGGCATGGATGATTACCTGAGCAAGCCAATCAAACCGGATAAACTTTTAGCTTTGATACAAAAATGGGTGCATGTGGAAGATGAAAGAAATACCTCAGAAACTGACGAAGTTATTACCGATATAAATGACAATTCTTTGATTGACATGGATCATTTGCATATGTTCACGGAGGGCGACCCCGAAGAAGAAAGACAATTATTTGAATTATTCTTTGAACAAGTTGATTTGAGCATCGCAGAGCTTAAAAAAAGTTGTGCGAATGATGACAATGAAGAATGGCGGAAAGCCGCGCACAAGCTAAAAGGCTCTGCAGCAAATTTGGGGGCTAATTCCTTGAGCAAAGTTTGTGCAGATGCGGAAGCAAAGTGTGAGGAAGAGCAAATAGTAAGAGAAGCCATGCTTGCGGAAATTAATATGAAAGCATCAGAACTGCGTAATTTTTTAATCAAAACGTAAATGGTGCTGGATATCATTCAGTATCTTTTCAAAAAGTCTAAAATTTTTTCCTGTTGATAACTTTTATCTAATATCAATGTGGTTCCTTTGTTTTCTGTGACCTCTTATCTGTTATGCATGCTTATGTAATTCATTATTTATTTTATGATTATAAAGGCTAGTGACAGCCAAAATTTTTTTTGATAGCTTTTCGGCCATGCATAAAGAAATTATCACGAAAGGGATCAGCTATGAGAGAGTGCAAAGGATTTGCTCTAATTACCGCTGCGTTACTAGTATCAACATCATTTACCCCTGCAAAGGCTGACGATATAGAGTCTTTGATAAAGGATGGGGAACTCTACGGCGAGGTACGTTACCGCTATGAGAATGTCGATCAGGAGGGTATAGCTGAAGATGCCAGTGCAAATACGGTGCGTACAAATCTGGGATTTAAAACCGGAGAATATAACGGTTTAAAAGGAGCTGTAGAATTGCAGTTTGTTCAGCATTTGGGCGATGAGGATTATAACAGTACAACAAACGGGCAAACATCATTTCCTGTTGTCGCTGATCCGGATGTTACAGAAGTTAATGAATTCTGGCTTGCCTATGGAATACCTGTTGGCGATACAGAAGTTAAGGTTGGTCGCCAGAAAATAAACCTTGATAATCAAAGATTTGTCGGAACAGTAGGCTGGCGCCAGAATGATCAGACATTCGATGGAGTGCAAGTTTCAAATTCAGCAATCGAAAACCTGGACATCCTTTACAACTATGTTGGCAATGTCAATCGTATCAACGGCAATGATCACGCATCAGGCGATCTTGATTCTCATATACACCTTGTAAATGCATCCTATAAGGTTGCAGATTGGTTGAAGGCGTCGGTCTATGGATATTGGATGGATTTCAAGCAATCAGCGGCTCTGTCCAACAGGACATATGGGGTTCGCGCTACAGGCGATATTCCTTTAAGTGATGACTGGACGTTCTTCTATGAAGCAGAAGCTGCAGCGCAGGAGGACTATGCTAACAATACTGCAGATTATGATGAGAAATATTATCATATTGCACCGGGAATCAAAGGGCATGGTATAACTTTGCAGGCTGGATATGAAGTGCTGGGTAGTGATGGAACAAATTCATTCCGCACACCACTTGCGACGCTTCATAAATTTAACGGTTGGGCAGATAAATTCCTGACGACGCCGGCGACCGGATTGGAAGATACTTATGCGATGGCATCTTATAAATTCTCCGGAATGGGTAATTTTCTCGACGGTACGAATGTAACGGCTTTTTATCACGACTTTAGTGGTGACACGAGCGGCAATTTCGGATCTGAATTTGACCTGTCCGTTGGAAAGTCCTTCAAAATTTCTGATGATCTTAAGCCATTCAAGAACGTTGGTGTAACTTTGAAATATGCTGATTATAATGCCGAAGATGCGCCTTATACGGATACTGAGAAATTCTGGTTACAGTTTTTGGTGAAATTCTAATTCAGGATTGAATTTTATATTCATCTAATTTAGAATCCACACCGATTGAATAATTTCTCTGCGTCAACTGCTTTCTCTTGGCTTAAAATAAATCTTTCAGAAGGAAAGTTATTTCATGAAAAATCTTATTAATAATATGAGAATCTCGAAAGCGATTCTGCTGGTCGCAGCTGTCCCAACAATCGTTGCGGTTATTTTTTCCGGCTTGATGGTGATGCAGGAAATGCGGACAGTCAGTCAACTCGGAAAATTGGAAATTCTTACAACTCTTTCTGTGAAGATGAGCAACCTTGTTCACGAGCAGCAAAAGGAACGTGGAGCTTCGGCAGTGTTTCTGGGTTCCAAGGGAACAAAATTCGGAAGGGAATTATCAGAGCAAAAAGGAGATACAGATAAGAAGCGTGCAGAATTAAAAACCTTTCTGGAGGGATTTAATGCAAAAAGCTATGACGAGACTTTCAACGAAAAGCTTAATCTTGTCTTGAGTGATCTGGATAAGCTTGACAGAGTGCGAGCAGACGTTAATTCCTTGTCTATCTCGCAAGGGGAGGCTGTTGCTTATTATACTAACCTTAACAACAAAAATCTGGATTTGATTTCCTATATGGCGAATTTAAGCCCTGATCCGCAAATTGTGGCCAGTATTGTCGGTTACGTTAATTTCATGCAAGGGAAGGAACGTGCCGGTATTGAGCGTGCTGTTGGTGCGGGCGGATTTTCAAGCGGTAAATTCCAGCCGGCGGCGCTGGATAAGTTCAAGGCTTTGATTATAGCGCAGGATACCTACTATAATATTTTCTTATCCTATGCAAAACCGTCGCAAAAGAAGATTTATGACGATGTTATGAATAGCGAGGCGGCCAAGGATGTCAATAGAATGCGCGGTATTGCGATCGGCCAGGGTCTGGGATCGTCCGAAGATGGAGGGTATCAATCTGGTATGGACGTTAAAGGTGATTACTGGTTTGATACTATCACGAAAAAGATAAATGGATTGAAGCAGATCGAAGATTCTCTGGCCGATAATTTGGGAGAGGAAATGGCAGGAATTAAAGGTGCGGCATCTACAAAAATGCAGCTCTCAGCAGTTTTTGCAATGATTGCCATTCTTGTGACAATAGTGCTGTCGTGGATGATTATCCGCTCGGTGAATTCATCATTTAATCAGGTTGTGTCTTCTATGAGCGAGTTGTCTGGAGGTAATTTGGAAACAAAACTACCGCCGGAAACTAAGAATGAGATCGGTGAAATGGTCAGGGCGCTAGGTGTCTTCCAGGAAAATGGCATTGAGCAGAGAAAGCTAAGAGAAGAGCAGGAAAAAGAAAACAAAGCGAAGTTGAGACGTGCCGAACGTGTTGATGAGCTGATTAAAGGCTTTGGTGTTAAATCTAATGACCTTTTAAGTGGTCTATCTGCTGCTGCAAACGAGATGGAGGCTACATCACAATCCATGAGTTCTATTGCTGAAGAGACAACAAAGCAGGCTATGGCCGTTGAATCGGCGGCAGATGCTGCTGGCTCTAATGTGAGCAGAGTTGCTGCTGCGACAGAAGAGCTGACTACATCTATTCAGACGATTGCCAACCAGGTTGAGCAGTCTAACGAGAATACAAGACGGGCCGCAGAATCGGTCGGTCAGACAAAAGATACTATGATGCGTCTGACAGATTCAGCGAATAAAATTGGAGACGTTGTTCAGTTGATCACTGATATCGCAGAACAAACAAACCTGCTGGCGCTGAATGCGACGATTGAATCTGCCCGTGCGGGAGAGGCTGGTAAAGGTTTTGCCGTTGTTGCTAACGAGGTTAAATCTCTGGCTGCGGAAACACAAAAGGCAACAGAGGAAATTGCTGATGTGATCAAGGGCGTTCAGGGAGAAACTCAAGAAGCGGTCAGTGCTATTGATAATGTCAGCAAAGTTATTGAAGAGCTTTCTCAAACGGCAAAGACAATTTCCGAATCTATGGGACAGCAAACGCAGGCCACACAGGAAATATCAGAAAGTGTTCAGCAAGCTTCCACAGGGACTAGTGAAGTTACATCCAATATTGTGGAAGTAAGTAAAGCGGCAAATGAGTCTGGAAAAGCTTCATCTGAAGTTCTGGAAGTTGCCAAACAATTGGCCCAGCGCTCAGAGTCAATGAAAACAGAAGTTGAAGAATTCTTGAAGAATATACGTGCAGCATAAGGCTGTTTAGTGAGAATTTCAGAGATATCAGGAACTATGACCAGTTTATTATAGCTGGTCATAGTTTTATTATGGTTAAATTTCTTGTCTTTGAAACTTTTCGTAACAAAGCGTGACTTGAGAGATGCTCCAGACTAAAGTACCGTAATATCAATATGACACAAAACATTCACCCCACAGCGATTATTGAAGATGGTGCACAGATTGGCAAAAATGTGTATGTCGGAGCCTATTGCACGATAGGGCCACGTGTTGTACTCGGCGATAATGTTCACTTGCGGGCTCATGTTCATGTGGAGGGCATTACAATAATTGGTGATGGAACGGAAATATACCCTTTCGCCTCGATCGGTACCCCGCCTCAGGACTTGAAATATGCCGGAGAAGAAACTGTTCTGGAAATTGGTAAGAATAACAAGATACGCGAACATGTAACAATGAATCCCGGTACTGTGCAGGATAAGGGTAAAACAGTAATAGGCGATAATTGTCTATTCATGATGGCTTCTCATGTGGCGCATGATTGTGTCATTGGAAATAACGTGATTTTGGCTAATAATGCAACATTAGGCGGACATGTTCATGTTGGAGATTATGCTGTTCTGGGTGGTTTATCAGCAGTGCATCAATTCGTACGCATAGGCTCCCATGCAATAATTGGGGGAATGTCGGGTGTGGAAAATGATGTTATTCCTTATGGACGCGTCAAGGGAGATCGCGCATTTTTAGCTGGTCTAAATCTAATAGGACTAGAACGACGTGGTTTTACAAAAGAGGATATTCGCAAACTTCAGCGTGCCTTTAATCAGTTATTTGGCAATGAGGGCACTCTGGATCAACGTATTGAAAGTGTATCTGAGGATTTTTCAGATGATAATCTGGTCATGAGTATTATTGGTTTTGCTAAAGAAAAGACAAAATTCCCACTATGTCAGCCCCGCAAGAAGTAAGCTCTATCAAGAAAATAGGCATTATTACCGGCGGCGGTGACTTGCCAAGGAAAGTTATTGCCTATTGCGATGAGCATGATATCTCGGTCTTTTTAATCTGTTTCGAAGGTCATACAGATAAAGAAACGGCAGAGGGAAGAGAGTCTTTGTGGGTTGGTCTGGGTGAGGCCGGAAAAATCATGAATACACTCAAGAAAAATGATGTGTATGATCTGGTGATGGCCGGTAAGATCAAACGCCCGAATTTGCGCTCTCTTAAAACCGATTTAAAGGGCGCACAAATTATTTCCCGTATAGGGTTAAAAGCAATGGGTGATGATGGCTTGCTCGGGGCTTTGCGCAAAGAGCTGGAGCAAGAGGGGTTTACATTGCACGGCGTAGAGAAATTTTCCGAAGGCCTGATCGCCAAAAGCGGGCCGATAGGAAAATATAAGCCCTTGGAGGAAGACTGGAGCAGTATTCAGCACGGCTTCAACATAGCACAGGAAATAGGCCGTCTGGATATCGGTCAATCTGTCATTGTCCAAGATGGTGTTATTATGGGTGTAGAGGGCGCTGAAGGAACAGATGCCTTGATTGAAAGATGTGCTTCTTTACTCAAAAAAGAACGCCGCGCATTTTTGGTCAAAACCTGCAAACCGCAACAGGATAAAGATATGGATTTACCGACTATTGGGCCTGATACAATAATGCAAGCTTATAAAAGCGGTCTGTCAGGCATAATAATACATGCGGAAAACAGTATCATTCTGGACATAAAAGCCATTGCTAAAAAAGCCGATAGCTATAAAATATTTGTTTATGGTTATAATGGAAAACCGTGACGAAAAAATAATTGAGGCATAATATGAAAATTTTCTTTGTAGTGGGCGAAAATTCAGGAGATGTTCTTGCTGCGGCCCTAATAAAAAGGTTGAAAGCCAAGCTAGGAGATGACGTTGAATGTCTTGGTGTTGGCGGCCCGTTAATGAAGGGGGCAGGCTTTAAAGAGCTATTGCCTATGGACCAGATCTCCATAATGGGAATTTGGGAGGTTTTGCCCAAGATCCCTCGTTTGCTGAAAATAAATCAGGCAATAATAGAGGAAATAGAGAAACAGCAACCTGATATTGTCGTCACAGTCGATTTTCCGGATTTTAATTTTAGATTGGGGAAAAATCTAAAAAAACGGGGTATCTATCAGGGGAAACTTATTCATTATGTGGCGCCAAGTGTTTGGGCTTGGCGTCCGGGTCGCGCGAAAGCAATATCAGAGTTTTTGGATGCCATAATATGTTTATTCCCTATGGAAGTCGAATATTTTGCCGATCAGGGTTTGCCGACTAAATGTGTCGGACATCCTGTAACAGAGTCAAAAGTGTTGCAAGGCAATGGCGAGATGTTCAAGGCAGATAATAACATGTCTCAGGGCGATAAAACTCTGGGCGTTTTCTTCGGCAGCCGTGAGGGAGAATTCAAAAAAATTGGTCCGGTTTTATGTCAGGCTGCACGAATAATTGATGATGTTGAAGAGAATTTAAAAATCATTATTCCCACTTTGCCTGATTTGGAATATGACGTCCAAATGATCCTTGAAGGTTTTTCACTTCCTGTTTATATCAGCGCAAATCCGAAAGTGAAATGGGATGCTTTTAAGGCATGTGACGTTGCTGTCGCTGTTTCAGGTACAGTAGCTCTGGAGCTTGCCTATGCCGACATCCCTCATATTGTTGTCTATAAAACAGGTGCCCTAAACGCGATATTATTCAAATTGATGGCAAAGGTTAAGCATGTCCATCTGGTCAATATTTTGCTGGGTGAAGATGTCGTGCCGGAATTATTGCAAGCCAAATGTAATCCTGAACAAATTGCCGAAGCTGTTTTAGCTCTTAGTAATGACAAGGACGCTCAAGCAAAACAAAGAGAAAAATTTGCTGAATTCAGAAGGTTACTGGGTGGTCTGGATGGAAAATCTCCCTCGGAAAAAGCGGCTGACTTTGTCGTGGAAGTGGCTCAGGGCATGCACAAAAAGAGCGCGCCGATTGTCAAACCCAAGATGCCAAAACAAAAACCCGAGCCTGAACCTAAAGTCGAGGTGGAAAAAGAGGAAAATAATCAGGCGGCAAATCCGGAGGAGAATATATCAACCGTCATTCCAATGAATGAGAAAAGCGAAGAGCTAAAGGAAAAGGCCGAAATTGCAAAAAAGGGAGCACTAGAAGCCGCTCAAAAAGCCATAAACACAGCCGAGAGCTTTCTCGAACGGTTTAAAAAATAAGTCCTAGCTTTATTTCCGGTCTTTTAATTCAACATAGGGTCTAGCTTTGGGGCCTGTATAAAGCTGGCGCGGGCGGCCAATACGCAAGGATGGCTCTTCGATCATTTCCTTCCACTGGGAAACCCAGCCAACTGTACGGGCCAAGGCAAAAAGCACAGTAAACATACTGGTCGGGAAGCCCATGGCTTTTAAAATAATACCGGAGTAAAAGTCCACATTAGGGAAGAGTTTTCTTTCCACGAAATATGGGTCTTCGAGTGCGATGCGTTCCAACTCCATAGCCAGTTCCAGACGGGGATCATTAATGCCTAAATCCTCAAGAACCTCATCACAGGATGCCTTTAAGACATTGGCTCTAGGATCAAAGTTTTTATAAACGCGGTGCCCGAAACCCATGAGACGGAATGGGTCATCCTTGTCTTTTGCCCGCTCAATAAATTCAGGGATATTGTCTTTACTGCCGATTTCATCGAGCATTTCCAGAACAGCCTGATTAGCGCCGCCATGACTTGGCCCCCATAAAGAAGCAATACCCGCAGCAATACAGGCAAACGGATTGGCTTGTGAGGAACCGGCGAGCCGAACCGTGGATGTAGAGGCATTTTGCTCATGATCCGCATGAAGAATCAATATCTTATCCATGGCTGAGGCCAAAACAGGATTAACTTTATAAGGCTCGGCCGGAACGGCAAATGTCATATACAAGAAATTCTCGGCAAAGGATAAATCATTGCGCGGATACATAAAGGGCTGACCTATTGAATATTTATAAGTCATGGCCGCAAGTGTCCCAATCTTGGCAATCAATCTATGGGCCGAGATCTCTCTTTGATCAGGATCATAAATATCAAGCGAGTCATGATAAAACGCAGATAACCCGCCAATAACACCGCACATAATAGCCATAGGGTGAGCGTCTCTACGGAAACCACGGTAAAAAAAGTTCAATTGCTCATGAACCATCGTGTGATACGTAATGTCATGCTCGAATTTTTCTTTTTGTGCAGCATTCGGCAAATCACCATAAAGCAGCAAATAAGCAACTTCGGTAAATGAGCTTTTCTCTGCGAGATCTTCGATGCTATAGCCGCGATGCATCAGGATGCCTTTTTCACCATCAATAAACGTCAAACGAGACTTACAGCTTCCTGTAGCCGTAAAACTCGGATCAAAAGTGAAATGGCCTGTCTCTGCATAGAGCTTGCGAATATCAAGAACCGGCGGTCCCTCTGTGCCCTCAATGACAGGAAGCGTATATTTTTCTCCGGTCTCATCATTGATGAGAGTAAAAGTCTTATCTGCCTGATTTTCTTTAGCTTTATTTTTCGCCATGATCATGTGCCTTAGAGTGAGTGGAGGGGGTGGATTTCATACCGTGCGGAAATACAAGTTAAATGATTCCTGTTTTTAATCAAATAAATCTTTATCGTTTCGGTGCGTTATTTGTGGTTATTTCAAGGCTGCATTCAAACGTGTGCAACATTCCTGCGCCCCCAAAATCGCACACGCCTCAAAAATAGATGGTGAAACGGTTGTCCCTGTGATGGCGGCCCGTAACGGCATCGCCACTTTGCCAAGCTTGCCATCCATATGAGAATCAGCGATTGATTGACACAAATCCTTTACGGAATCAGAATTGATTTCGCTCATAGAGCTAAACCCTTCAAGCAAGAGCTTCAAGACTTCCTGCCCGTCATCAATCAGACTTTGTGCCTTTTCATCAAAGTTTAGCGGAGACGATTTCGCATAAAATACAGACTCATCGGCAAACTGGATTAAGGTTTTGGCACGGGATTTAAGCTCGTCCTGCCCCTTTGTAATGCGCTCAATGGCAAGATCATCAAGCTCTATGCCGTGGCGTGATTTGTAGAATGGCGCGGCATATTCCAAAATATGGTTGATATCACCTTCGCTGATGTAATGGGCATTCAGATTTTCCAGCTTGGCATAATCGAATTTGGCACCGGATTTACCGATATGTTCCAGATCAAACCACTCAATAGCCTGTTCACGGGAAATAATTTCGTCATCCCCGTGTGACCACCCAAGGCGCAATAAATAGTTACACAGAGCTTCCGGCAGATATCCCATGTCGCGGAAATCATGGACACCCTGCGCGCCGTGACGCTTGGAAAATTTTGAGCCGTCTTGCCCCAAAATCATGGGCAAGTGTGCATATTCCGGCAGATCCCAGCCCATAGCATCAATAATGACTTTCTGGCGAAAGGTGTTATTCAAATGATCATCGCCGCGCAAAATATGTGTCACTCCCATATCATAATCATCCACCACAACCGAGAGCATATAGGTTGGTGTGCCGTCACTACGCAGGATAATAAAATCATCAAGCTGGTCATTAGGAACACTGACCTCACCTTGTACATGGTCTTTTATAGTGGTCACGCCATCCAACGGAGCTTTGATCCGCACCACTGGAGCAATCCCCTCCGGCGCATCTTCCGGCCCTTTATCCCTCCACCTGCGATCATAAAAAGTCTTTGCACCGCTTTCCTTGGCTGCTTCACGCATCTGTTCCAGTTCTTCCGGCGAGCAATAGCAATAATAAGCCTGCCCCTTAGCAAGGAGTTCCTCGGCAATTTCTTTGTGGTGGTCCTGACGTGCAAATTGAGAGGTGATCTCTCCATCATGCTCAAGTCCCATCCAGTCAAGGCCTTCGATAATGGCTTGCACCGCTTCTTCTGAATGACGCTTGCGGTCTGTATCTTCTATCCGCACAAGAAACTTGCCGCCATGACGCCTTGCATAAAGGTAATTGAACAGAGCTGTTCTGGCATTTCCAATATGCATAAAACCTGTTGGCGACGGGGGAAAGCGTGTTACAACTGACATTGTGTAAGTAAACCTCTTTAAAACTTTGGACTTGAATGCGACAGGACATTATCACGACTGGACTTTTGAGCCTAGTGGCTAATGCAGGAGAAAAGCGTAAATTTTGGCTTTTTTCCATGCGGGATTATGTGATTAACGAGATTACTGCTCAAAAAGACCGACAATTTTTATGGCTACCAGTCTTTTTTGCTTTCGGGATTGCCGCTTATTTTTCTTTGCCTATAGAGCCTCCTGTATTTTTAGGGCCGTTTTTCCTGATTGTATTGGGGGCATTTTATGGCGCTGTACTGGTGCATAGCAAGAGTGGTACAATTATAGATCTTGTTATCAAGAAGGCCTTTATTGTCTTGTTGCTAAGTGTAGCCGGATTTTCTGCCGCGCAAGTCAGAACGGCCACAATTCATACGCCGATGTTGGTCAAGAAACTCGGGCCGGTAAAACTCACAGGCAATATTCTTGCCATTGAGGAAATCGAAGGCGGCGCACGCAGGCTGATCTTGTCTCATCTTGATATTGAAAGGCTGGATAAGGAAAAAACCCCTGTTTCTGTGCGTCTGAAATTGCGCGGAGATATGCCGCTTTCTGTCGGGCAAAGGATAGAAGCACTGGTCCGTCTTAATCCTCCTTCCAGTGCGTCACTACCCGGCGGCTTTGATTTTCGCCGCTATCTCTATTTCAAGGGCATCGGTGCAGTAGGGTTTATTTATAATGATCCTGTGCTTATTGATGGAGAGAACAGTATCATGAGCACGGAAAGTTTGCGTCATAGTATAGTCGAGAGAATTGGGGCGTCTTTGGATGAGCGAAAAGCCGCCATTGCTTCTGCTCTTATGGTCGGGAAAAGAACGGCTATCACAGAGGAAGATTATGAAGCCTTCCGAAACTCAGGTCTTGCTCATCTTCTGGCGATATCAGGACTTCATGTTGGATTGATGGCCGGCGTTATCTTCTTTTTTATCAGGCTTGGCCTGAGTTCTATTCCTGTTCTAGCTCTAAACTATCCGATTAAGAAAATTGCAGCTTTTATCGCTATTCTGGGGGCAATTGCATATATGATTTTTGCTGGTGCGACCATTTCAACTCAAAGGGCTGTCTTGATGATAGGCTTGGCTTTTATAGCCATCATATTTGATCGTTCACCGTTCTCACTGCGACTTATCGCATTTGCTGCGCTAGTTACTTTATCATTTTCACCAGAGGCACTTATGTCTGCCGGATTTCATATGTCTTTTGCCGCTGTGATAGGTTTGGTAGTCTTTTATGAGGCAACACGGGGGATGTGGACAGGGTTATATAGACGCTCGAATGGGTTTCAGAAAATTCTTATTTATTTTCTTGGTATAGTTATTACGACCGTGATTGCCAGCTCAGCTACTTCGCTTTTTGAAATCTATCATTTCCAGAAATTTGCTGCACTTGGTAATATTGCTAATATTATCTCGGTGCCCCTTGTGGCCTTTATGATTATGCCTTGCGCCTTACTGGCTTTTTTGTTGATGCCCTTGGGGCTTGAGTTCGCACCTCTTTGGGTAATGGGGCAGGGGCTGAGCATTATCCTTGAGGTGGCCTATTGGGTCCAAAGCTTGCCTGGCGCCGTTCTCTATATTGGCGCAATGCCCTTTCATGCCTTTATCCTACTGGTAGTATCGGCCCTATGGATAATCCTGTGGAAAGGCTGGGGGAAAGTCCTGGCTGCGCCTTTGATCCTGACTTCACTCTTTATAATAAACACGCATAAATTACCGGATTTACTGGTGAGCTCCTCTCATCATCTTATCGCGCTTTATGATGGTCAGGGTTTATATGTTTCGAATAAACGCAGAGATAAATTCACACGGGAAATATGGGAGCGCCATTATGGTCTTGGGGATGAGGAAGCTTTGAGCCTATTCAAGCGAGAAGATATTTTATGTGATCAGGAAGCCTGCCGTATGGAATTCAAAGGCCAAAAACTATCAATCGCCAAATCATATTATGCTCAGGCAAGTGAATGCATGTGGGCCGATATTTTAATTTCTTATGAGCCGATAAAAGTAAAGAACTGCAACGCTCAAATAGAGATTGGAAAATTTGATACATGGCGAAACGGTGCTCATGCAATCTATATAGACGGCAGCTCAGTTCGTCTTGAAAATGTAGCAACTCAAACCGGACAACGCCCATGGAAACAAGAGCATTAGAAGAATCGTAGATCGTAATTCAGGCTAATTATAGCGCCGAATTAAGCTCACAAGTGTTCCTTGAATCTTAACCCGATCCGGCTCCAGAATGCGCGGCTCGTAATCATCATTTTCTGGAATTAAGGTAACTTGCTCCTTATCCCGTTTCAGGCGCTTAAGGGTTACTTCTTCGCCATCCACCAGAGCCACGACAATTGCACCATCTTCGGCAGTATCGCATTTCTTGATGATAACAGTATCTTCATCAAAAATTCCGGCCTTGATCATGGAATCACCGTCAACGCTCAAGGCATAATGCTCCCCCGACCCAATCATATCTACGGGTACGGATGTAAATGTACCTTCATCGCGAATAGCCTCTATAGGTGTTCCGGCGGCTATCTTCCCATATAGCGGGATATCGATAGCCGCATGATAAAGGGCGTCATTATTCACGGCCAGTTGCGGTTTTACAGGATCTTTCTTTTGCAAGCTATCAGGCAGGCGTTTTATCTCCAAGGCGCGGGCGCGATGCGGCAAGCGTTCGATATAGCCGCGCTCAACCAGAGCCGTGATAAGCCTGTGAATACCTGATTTGGACCTCAAACCCAGCGCTTCCTTCATCTCCTCGAAAGAGGGCGGAATATCACTTTTCTGCAAATGTTCATGTATCAATAAAAGCAGATCATGCTGTTTTTGTGTAAGCATAGGACTAATCCTTTATGTTGAAACGTCTTGAATATATGAGAATCGTTACGCAAGCAAGAACTCTCTTTGTTCTACTTAAGTTCGTCTTTTGTGTCAAGTTAACTCGTGTAAAAATTAAACAGATTTTTGCATCAAAGTGTGAACGGCTTTGCCGATATCATCTTCTTTCATGAGACTCTCTCCGACAAGAAAACCCCTATATCCTATATCTGATAGATGTTTGATGTCATCGTAATTTTTAATCCCGCTTTCCGAGATTTTAAAGATTGCGGAGGGTATATTCATAATCAAATCAAAAGAGGTTTTTATGTTGACATCTAACGTGTTCAGATCGCGGTTATTCACCCCGATCATCATCGGATCAAGCTTGATGGCGCGCTCTAATTCAGCCAGATTATGGACTTCTATCAGTACATCTAAGCGGAGCTCCAGAGCAACTTCATAAAGATGTTTTGCTTTTGTATCGTCAAGTGCCGCCATAATGAGCAAGATACAATCCGCACCAATATTGCGGGATTCATAAACCTGATAGGGGTCAATAATAAAGTCTTTGCGAAGAACAGGCAGGTTAACGGCTTTTTTAACATCGATTAAAAATTGATCATTGCCTTTGAAATAGGGTTCATCGGTCAAAACGGATAAGCAGGTCGCTCCTGCATCTTTATATATTTGCGCTATGTTTACCGGATCAAAATCCTCGCGGATTATGCCCTTACTTGGGGAGGCTTTTTTGACCTCGGCTATAAGGCTGGGGCCTGTGTTCATAATCATTCTGGAGAGGAAACCACAAGGCAAAGGCAAATCGGCAATCTCGTATTTCAGATCATCAAGAGATTTTTCCTGTTGTTTTTGGCGGATATGCTCACGCTTACTTTCGCAAATCTTTTCAAGCACGCTCATTTATGTGTCCTTCCCGTTTGAAAAAGAAGCATATTTTTGTAAAACTTCCATGGCTTTACCGGAATCAATAGCATTTGCTGCGATTTTTGTTGTGTCTTTTAGAGATGACACTTTGATACCGCTTTCTGCGCCGCCTAATTGTATAACAGCCGCGCTATTGACCAGAACAATATCACGATACGCACTTTTTTTACCGTTTAACAAATCTGATAAAGCTTTGGCATTCTCGGAGGGTGTTCCACCTTGAAGATCTTCAGAGGTGGCTCGCTTTATACCAAAATCTTCCGGCGTTAAAACGCATTCGGTGATCTCCCCGTCCTTTAAACAGGCCGCATAGGTTTCATCCGTGGTAGTAATCTCATCCATACCATCAGCGCCATGCACAACCCATGCGGCTTTTGTGCCTAAAGACTTTAAGGTTTCAGCCATCGGCCTTACCCATTTACGGTCATAAACCCCGATAAGTTGATATTGTGTGCCTGCCGGATTAGCCAGAGGGCCAAGCAGATTGAAAATCGTGCGCACGCCAAGCGCTTTACGCACCGGCACGACATATTTCATGGCGCTATGATGATTAGGCGCCATAAGAAAAGCGAAGCCAAACTTTGTCAAAGCTTTTTCGGTTTGCTCTAGGCTGATATCCAGATTAACCCCCAGAGCCTCCAGCACATCGGCCGCACCGGATTTGGAACTTGCCGAACGGTTACCATGCTTGGCCACAGGAATGCCACAGGCCGCCACCACCAGCGCTACAGCCGTAGAAATATTATACGAACCGGAATGATCGCCGCCCGTTCCGCAGCAATCTACCGCGCCGGAAGGCGCAGAGATACTCGCAGCTTTCTCTCTCATGATCCGGGCTGCTCCTGTTATCTCGTCTACGGTTTCTCCGCGCATGGACAGTCCCATAAGGAAGGCCGCTATTTGAGGCTCACTCCATTGCCCGCTCATTATGCCATCCATACATGCCATCATCTGATCTTGATGAAGAGTCTCGCCGTTTTGAATGATGTTAAGAATTTCCTGCATGAATTATCCTACCATATCCAGAAAATTTTGCAGTAATTGATGCCCGTGTTCTGTTGCAATGCTCTCGGGATGGAATTGCACGCCGTGAATGGGCTTTACTTTATGGGATAGCCCCATAATCAAACCATCATCAGTTCTGGCCGTTACGTCAAGTTCATCAGGCAAACTGCTTTCCTCGGCGATGAGAGAATGGTAACGCGTGATCTTAAAAGGGCTGGGTATGTTTTTGAAAACACCAGTTCCTTCATGTGTGATCTCGGATATTTTGCCATGAAAAGGTTTTGGAGCGCGAATGATTTTGCCGCCAAAGGCTTGCGCAATAGATTGATGCCCAAGGCATACACCAAAAAGAGGAATATCGTTATCCGCGCAGGCTTTGACAGCCTCAAGGCAAATGCCCGCATGGTCCGGGTCGCTTGGCCCCGGAGAGATCAGGATCGCCGCAGGTTTTTCTGCCAGAAGATCGGCAACAGAGATTTTATCATTACGGTGAACGGTGACATCTTGCCCTAAATCTCCGAGATATTGCACAAGATTATATGTGAAGCTGTCATAGTTGTCGATCAAGGTAATCATGGATTTGTTATGGCGCTATGTGCTATAAAAAGCAACATTATTTACAGGCACCTTGAGTAAACGACTTCAAAACACATGATGAGACCTCCAAAAAATTACCGTGAAATCGAGAAAAAAAGTTCAGACGCCAAGCCTGTGCTGTTTTTTATTGCACTGGCAATTCTTATTGTGACGGGATTGGAGCTTGCCAAATCGGGGCAGATCAATTTTAAAATGCCTGAGCTTAAAGCCCTAAGAGGCAGCGAGCATATAGCCCTCATTGATCCGGAAACGCTCAAGGAAATCCATCAAACCTATATGGAAGAAGGAGTTGATATCACAGAGTTCTATTCTGGCAGTAATTCTAAGGCCGCTATGAGCCTTCCGGCTTACCGTAGAGAAAAAGCCAAAGACATTATTATTACCGCAAAAAAGGAAGAGGAAAAAATTCGCTCTCGCACAAGAAATCTGGACGATATCTTGAGTGACATTGCGCCTGCTGCGGGAGAGGACGAAGAGAAAGAATCAAGCGCATTTGATGTCCGGAAGGATCAATTTCGCCGTTCATTGGAAAAAGAGCAGCAAGAAGAGCCTGTAGACATTATCGAGAGTGCAAAGAAGGAAGAGGTTTTACTCGTTCCTGATATTGTTCCGGAAGCAGAGATCGAGACAAAAATAGAAGAACCGATACCGGCACCAAAATCAGAGCCAAAGCCAGCCATAACAGATAATGGACTAAAAAAGATTGTAATTATCATTGATGATATGGGAGTAAATACAGGCAATAGCCTTAAGGTGGAAAATCTGCAAGGGCCACTTACGCTGTCATATTTACCCTATGCGAGTAACTTGCCGGAACGCACAAAAAAGGCCAAAGCCAACGGACATGAATTGATGGTGCATATGCCGATGGAGCCTATAAATGGCGACTTGAACGGAGGGCCTGCCGTTTTAAAGATAGGGCTGGAGCCGGAAAAGTTCTCGGAAATTCTGGAGTGGGGGCTTTCGCAATTTGAGGGCTATGCAGGTCTAAATAACCACATGGGAAGCCGCCTGACACAAGACAGGCAGGCAATGAAGCAGCTTATGGAGGAGATTAAAAAGCGGGGCATTTATTTCGTGGATTCGGTTACTATCGCCAGCTCTATCGGAGCAGAGATTGCCGAGGAAACAGGAACCCCCCACGCGGAGCGTGACATTTTTCTGGATCATGAAATTTCAAAAGATTTCATTCGGGATGCCCTGAAAAAACTGGAAGCAGTGGCCAGATATAAAGGCCATGCGATAGCAATCGGGCATCCCCATGACGAGACAATAGAAGTCCTTAAAGAATGGCTGCCGACCTTAAAAGATAAAGGCTTTGAACTCGTCCCAGCCAGCGCGGTCATTCACGGGCAGGAACAAGATAAAATCATCGCTGAAAATTAGTGTCACTCTTTTTTTTTAATGTTGATTAAATTCAAATTATGGGGAATGCAACCTTATCGTGTACTTTCATTTCGGGTAGTTTCTATCCTTTAGTATGTGTGAATCAGCAATATAACTTCGAAGCATAAAGTAGGGTTATTTTAGGGGGGGGGGAGTGTCTTGTTCATGAAAAAAATTAAAAATTTAATCCTCTCGCCTGTTTTAGCCCCTGTCGTTTTTCTAATAGGCGTCATACTCAGCCTTGCTCTCTGGTATGAGCTTTCCTATCACGGGAAAGAGGCCCTGCAAAAGACATTGCAAACCAAAGCCGAATTAACTCGTAATGATATTCAAAAATCGCTCGAAGCAAATATTTTAACTCTCAAGCGCATGGCAAATCGTTGGGAAGCCAGAAATGGCACGCCGAAGCAAGAGTGGCATGATGATGCCAGAAATTATGTGGCAGATACTCCTGGATTGACAACCGTGGAATGGGTGGATGAGACCTATCATGTGCGCTGGATTGAGCCTTTGGAGGGGAATGAAAAAGCGCAAGGCCTTTATATTGCTTTTGAGGAAGAGCGGAAAAAAGTCCTTGAAGGTGCAAGTGAAAGGCATAAAGTTACTCTGACGCCGCCACTTGATCTTGTGCAGGGATATAAAGCATTTTTAGTCTACTTGCCCGTCTATACAAACAATCAGTTCGGCGGCTTTATTATTGGAATTTATGATATTAAGAAAACTCTAAGCCATTATCTCGGTGATCTGTTTTCAGAAGAGTATCATATAGAATTGTTTATAGATGAGAAACTGGCTTTCCAGAATTTTGATAAGGCAATT
>JAOUOR010000093.1 GCA_029880245.1 Alphaproteobacteria bacterium | reverse complement strand
TCCCCGTAAAGCTATGAAGGCCTTGCGTGAAGCCCTGCCGGAGATTAAACAAGCCTTAACAACGCCAGAAACTCTTGCGCGGGATTTTGATCTGGTTATTGATTGCCGCGGCATGGGTGCAAAGTCAGACCTTATGGATTTGCGCGGCGTTAAAGGAGAAATTCTGATCGTTCATAACCCTGAATTTAACCTTAACCGCCCTATTCGCATAATGCATCCGCGTTATCCCCTTTATATTGTTCCGCGCGATGGTAACCTATTTATGATTGGTGCGACAATTATCGAAAGCGAAGATAATGAAAATGTGTCACTGCGCTCGGCAATGGAATTGCAAAGCGCCCTGTATAGCCTTCACCCTAGTTTCGCGGAAAGTGAAATTCTGGAAATGAGCGCAGGAATAAGGCCAGCCTATGCAGACAACATGCCTGAGATTACTATTAGAGATAATATTATATATTGTAACGGATTATTCCGGCACGGGTTTTTGCTCTCCCCTATTATCGCGCAAAGTATCGCCGATTATATTCAAGGGCAGGAAAGTCATGATTTACACCTTTTTATGAAAGATAAAACAGATGCAGATATTACTAAACGGCAAACCCTTAGAGCTTGAAGTCGCAATAAACGTCAAAGACCTGTTAGAGCAAAACGGTTATGAAGGAAAAATCGTGGCTGTGGCCTGCAATGGAGAGTTTATTCCAAAAGAAGCCTACACAGATACCATCATTCAAAGTGATGATAAAATTGAGGTTGTTGCCCCTATGCAAGGCGGTTAAATATGGCGGATTCTTTTTATATTAACGACATGGAAATCACATCCCGTTTGTTTATGGGCACGGCGGGTTATCCTTCGCCCGAGATTTTGCGTCAATCCATAGAAGCCGCACAACCCGGAATGCTCACTGTTTCTTTGCGACGTGAAAGCAAAGCAGGCAAAGGACAGGCTTTTTGGAATATTATCAAATCTTTTGATATCCCCGTATTACCCAATACTGCCGGATGCCAGAGCATAAAAGAAGTTGTAGCAACTGCACAAATGGCCCGCGAGATATTTGAAACCAACCGGATCAAGCTGGAGATTATAGGCGATGATTATACTCTCCAGCCTGACCCTTACGGCCTTCTTGACGCCACTCGGGAACTCATTGGCTTGGGCTTTGAAGTTTATCCCTATATGACCGACGACCTTATCCTTGCGCAGCGCCTTGTCGATCTGGGTTGCGATATCCTTATGCCTTGGGGCGCACCGATCGGATCGGGGCGTGGTTTGAATAATATATATGCCCTGAAACTCTTACGAGATCGCTTTCCGGACAAGACATTAGTGGTAGATGCAGGAATCGGAGCCCCCTCTCACGCCGCCGCAGCGATGGAACTGGGCTATGATGCCGTATTGCTTAATACAGCCATAGCAAAATCTGCCTACCCGCCCCTTATGGCTCGGGGCTTTGCCCAAGCTGTTCAAGCGGGACGAAACGGGTTTTTAGCAGGTATTATAGAAGCCCAGAATTCAGGAAAACCTTCTACACCTTTGATTGATCGCCCCTTCTGGCATCAGGAAAAAACAGGGTAAGAAGTAATGGAGCGTTATGCCAGACAATTAAATCTGCCGGATATGAATCTTTTAAAACAAGAACGTTTAAAAGATGAATCCGATAAACCAAGACTGGAAAAGATCGGTTTGCTCAAAAATAAATCTTGCGAAACCTGCAAAAATAGCGATCATAAGCCTATGAGTAATCCCGAAGGTCATCAAACTATGATCAATATTTTATCAATTGAAGAAATCGCAGAAAAAGACGCTATTATCGTTGATGTACGTGAACCTAACGAGATTGCGTCTGATCCGCTTGTGCATGAGTTAATCACTCGCCCGCCCTTGCAAATTCCGCTCACTCAAATCCCTATGAAAATAAACCAGCTTCCCTCACATAAGCCTTTAGCCTTTATTTGCGCCGGAAATGTACGTAGCCAGAATGCTGCCGAATATGTCGCTGCCCGCGGATATAAAGATGTGTTCGTACTGGATAAATTTTCTTTGTAAGTTTCAAAAAACCTAAGCGATACCTACATTTTTCGAAATTCACGAAAGTAGTTGTTTCAACATGGTCAATTCAAAGAGCGATGTTCACATTCAGAGTTGTGCTTGAGTGGAATTCCCTTTTCTTCATATTTTCCAGTTGCTATCCAGTGTATCCACCATTCTAGATGATTTCCTAAATCATTTCCCTCATATGATTCAACACAGTCAATTAATAGCTGCTCTGTATTATAATTATGGAACTCAAGGCTCTCCAAGTAATTCCAACTCATAATCCTCATTTTAATAACCTCAACTTGCCCGCCAAAGGCTACAAACCGAGTGATATACTCCTCTTCCAACTTCGAAGCTTCTAGAATTTTCTTAATTGGACTATCCATAAATCCAATTTACAGAAATAATCCAATTTCATCAATCTAAAAAACACACACTATTAAGAGCCTATTTTTATTTCAATAGTATTTTTTCAACACCTGATATTCTAAACAAGCTTTAACTATCTTATGTAACTGACTCACGCCGCCTTTTGCCCATTGGCATTTTCAACGCCTTCGCGGATAAGACTTTGTGCCTTTTCAACACCTTCCCAGCCCTTCATCTTGACCCATTTACCTTTTTCAAGGTCTTTGTAATGCGTGAAGAAATGCTCGATCTCATCAAGAAGGATTTTTGGCAAATCTTTGAAATCTTTTACCTCTGAAAACATAGGGTGTGTTTTATCAACCGGAACAGCCAGAATTTTCTCGTCCTGTCCGCCATCATCTTCCATCACTAAAACACCTACCGGACGCACAGCAATCACACAACCCGGCATCAAGGCATGCTGCGCATAGACAAGAACATCAACCGGATCACCATCCCCGCCCAGAGTGTTTGGAATAAAACCGTAATTGGCCGGATAGAACATTGGCGTATGCACGAAGCGATCTACAAACAGAGCACCTGATTCTTTATCCAGTTCATATTTAACAGGTGTGCCGCCCATCGTGTTTTCAATCACAACATTAATATTGTTCGGCACATCCTTACCAGCTGATATTTTTGAAATATCCATCCTAAATCTCTTCCTTGTCTTACAATTTATCTGAATTGAATTTTATATCTTGGATTTCTTACAACCCCGCGCGCGTAACGGCAAGAATATTTTACAAAAAAACCTGACTTCTGGGACCTTTAGATAACAGAAATCAGGTTATATGTCTTAAACTTTCCAGATAAAAAGATTTACTTGTCTTTTTCTTCCGGCTTTTTGTTCATTTTATTGTCATTAGATTTACGAATTTTTACACGAGGAATAGTACGCTCTATCTCTTCGGGCACATACAAAACGCCCCCAGATCCACTTGCATATGCAATCATGATATCCTCCTCTAATTTTTAGAAACATGCTGCGGAGTATACACGGATTCTCCAAGGTGTGCAAAGAATACGAAGGAATAATAGTGCTGCACAGCACAAAAAACGGCCCCGAAATTGGGGCCGTTAATCTATGTAATTCAAGTTAAATTATTCTACTGCCGAGAGATTTCCAGCTGCCTGACGGCCGCGGTTTTCCTCAAGATCGAATGAAACTTTCTGCCCTTCATCAAGACTCTTCATACCAGCTGCTTCTACGGCAGTGATATGAACAAAAACATCTTGTCCACCATCATCCGGTACGATGAACCCAAAACCTTTTTTAGGGTCAAACCATTTAACGGTTCCTGTTTGTGACATGTTATGAAACTCCTTCATTGTCAGTTACGTTTTACCAGTCCTTAGTATTTATCCGGCTGATAATTCGTATAAGCAGGAAGTTCTAAAGGCTATTAATGTGGATTAAACTCTTTTTTTAGCCAAAACACAAGGATTAACAGAATATAAAAATAACATTTTTCATTTTGTTTCGGCTAATATCCGTAAAAAATTAACATAGTATTAGTCTTAAAAATGTAGAATAATAGCAGCAAAAACTGAAGCTTTAAATCTAGAGAAAATATATGGACAAATCAGCGGATGTTCTAGAAAGAACCGTTCTTCACCCGGGAAAATATTTTATGAAAGCCGGTGAAGAAAACATGCGCGCTTTTATTGTACAAAATGGAGAAGTTACATCTTATTATACCAACGATGAAGGCAAGAAAATCGAGATAGAAAAATATGGTCCTGGAGCAATTTTTGGTGAAAAAGGATTAGTCGTTAATTACATTCCCACATTTGATTATGAAGCAACACAGACAACTACGGTTATTGTTATTACCCGTCAGGATTTCGAAAAACACATGAAGAAAGTCCCCAAAGCCGTCAAAACCGTTTTGGATCATACTCTAAAAAAAATCCAAAGCTATGAGCGCAAAGGATCACAATCTATAATTAACGAGTTTGATATTGATGACATTGCCATCCAGCTTGTAAATGATCTTATTCAGGGGTTACCTGATGATAAAAAAGAGAAATATCAGGCCACGATTACCCCTCATGTTAATGCCTTAATAAAAGCCATAAAAGATATAAAGCAATCGTAATAAACATATCTTTATCTATGTCACAAAAAAATAGCACCTGAATTCGCGTGCGAAATGTAGTTTTCAGCGCTATACTTCTGAAACTCCCAACATAAAAAAGGAGCTATGAAGATGCTTATCAGGATTTTAGTGACTATTGCAGCGTTTTGCTTGCTCTACCCTATGAATGCTGAGGCCAAAAGACCGCCTAAATGCGGTGAATTATCGCGCAGTGATATCAAGGATATTTATGAAGCAGCGCAAGATTTAAGATATATTTATGATTATGACGAAAATATTACAGATCTTTGTACCTTCATGCAGGAATTTGAAGACTGGAATGACGACCTTCCTAGAGATTTCCGCCGTAGTAAAAGCTATGACAAAGCCAAAGATGCACTACTTGCACGTATTGAAGGTCATATTCAGGATTTAAGGCGTCCCTTAAGATTACTCTATTTATGGGTGCGTGCAGAAGCCAACAATGCCTATGAGCTTGTACTTAAAGAAAACCGTATTCGAAAAGGTCGCGATGATGTTGAACGGATACTTGAAAAACTTGAAGAAGATCAAGAGCGCGTACGAACCTTCATGAAAGATCAGGAACAACTCATTCCGGTGGAAGAAAATCCATAGTTATAACCAAATTATTGTTTTTTATGAATAAGTTGCAACATGATGCACAACAAAAGCAATTCAATGATTTTTGAAAAAATGACCAATTGAATTCTTACCCTTGATATGATCATATCCGTTTATGAAATTTCAAAAAGAAATCTTCCTGACACTCAGCATTGTATGGCCCCTTTTGCTAGGAATGTTCATGGTGATGGTTGGCAGTGGTCTGCAAGGAACATTGCTTTCGCTTCGAGCTGATTTCGAAGGTTTCCCGCTTGCTGTAATCGGGATCATTATGTCGATGTATTATGTAGGGTATTTGGGAGGCTGGTATATCGTGCCCACTATGATCAATAAAGTCGGCTATATACGTGTCTTTTCCGGTTTTGCCTCTATGGCTTCAACGACGGTTTTGCTGCAAGGAGTTTTCATCAACCCTTTTGCATGGGCAATTGTACGATTCATGAGCGGTGTAAGCTTCGTTGGCCTGTTTATTGTCGCAGAAAGCTGGCTGAATGATATTGCACCTAATCGCCTGCGCGGACGTATTTTTAGCTCCTATATGCTTGTTGTGCATGGCGGACTGTTTGCCGGCCAATTCCTGATCAATCTTGCACCTATCCAGAATATAGGGCTCTTTGTACTGGTTTCTGTTCTTGTTTCACTGTCGCTTATCCCTGTGACACTAGCCAGCAAAGTTAGTGAGTTCTATGAGGAACCGGAAAGTCTTGAATTCAAGAAAGTCATCGGCATTTCACAGCATGCTGTTATGGCTGTGCTTGTAGCAGGATTTTCCGGAGCTTCGATGTTGGCCATTGGTCCGGTTTATGCTGCCCAGCTTGGCTTTGCTATTGGTGATATCTCGATATTTTTAGCCAGCTTTATTCTGGGATGTGCCACGCTGCCGCTTTTTGCGGGCTGGCTATCGGACCGATTCGGACGACGCATTGTACTGATCGGTGCAGCCCTGATAGGTACTCTTGTTACTGGAATAAATAT
>JAOUOR010000042.1 GCA_029880245.1 Alphaproteobacteria bacterium | reverse complement strand
TTCTGGGGTGAACTTGAAGCCAATATTTCCCAGATTCTAGGCGGGGCGACTGGATCTGCACTTCGAACAAGCACAGATCCTAGGATTACAGCCGCCGAGCAAAATCCGGATAGTGATTTGGAGGATAACACAGACGGCGATGATGATACACCGGATGTTATTCTTAATGTAGAATCCTTGCCTCTTAATGGAGATGGCGCGGCTGGTGGTTCTGATGGAGGAAACCCTAGTGTAGCAACATTCTCCCTTAATAGACAAGCGGGAATGATTACGATTTATGCTACTAAAAAACAGCATTCCGAAGTAGAAAACTATCTTATAGAGTTAAGAAGATCGGTGACTTCTCAGGTTTTGATTGAGGCTAAAATTTTTGAAGTCAACCTTTTTGATGAATATATAACAGGTATTGATTGGCAGGCTTTAAGCGTTACAGAAGGATTGGGGAATTTCCTTAGCACTGCTGGAGCAACGTCTTTGAATAGCTTAAATTCAGGATCTAAAAGAGGACTTATTACACCGCCAAACGGATCAGTGACTACAACTAGTAACTTTACTCTCGGCTATGCAGGTAATGATCTTGAAGCCCTTGTACAGGCCATATCAGGATTTGGTACAGTCAGAGCTCTGGCAAGTCCGCGCCTGACAACCTTAAACAACCAGTCTGCTGTTTTGAATGTGGCAACTAATCAGGTGTTTTTTGAAATTGATCTTGAATCAACTGACGAAGATGATGACGGCACGATTGATACAGTAGAGGTTGATTCTTCTATTAAAAGTGTTCCCGAAGGTGTTTTGGTCAATGTTCAGCCATCTATCAACCTCTCGACACGAAAAATTTCTCTGGCTTTAAGACCAACTGTAACACGTATAGTAGGAACAGAAAGGGACCCGGGTGTTGCCTTCGTTGCATCTACAATACCTGGCGCTTCAAACTTGCAGTCTGAAATACCCGAGGTTAATGTTCAGGAAATTGACACAGTTGTAAATGTTTCCTCCGGTCAGCCGATTGTAATGGGGGGATTACTGCAAGACCGCATGGCTAATACTCAGGAAGGTATTCCGGTCCTTGGCGAAATGCCTGTCGTTGGCTCATTATTTCGTACCCAAAAGGATCTGATACAAAAAACCGAGCTCGTGATCTTTATCAAAGCGACGATCATTGATAGTGGTGATGATACTGTTCACCCTACGGATAAGGATTTGTACAGGAAATTCTCTGGTGATCGCAGACCCCTTAAGCTCTAAGAGTAAAACTAGGAGCTGTTATAATGTTACTACCATTAGTAAGATACGTACTTCAAGCAGCTCTGCGCGACAGACTTGTATTGGCTCTCTTTTTAGTTCTAGCCGTTGCAACAGCCCTTTCGATTTTTTTTGGAAGTTCGGCTGTGATCGAAAAAGATATTTTTTCAGTTGTATTTATTGCAGGAAGTTTACGAATAGCTTCGATTTTGGGGCTAACTCTATTTGTTATATTTTTTGTGCGTAAATCCTTCGACAGCAAGGATATTGAATTTTTGCTTTCAAGACCCATAGGGCGGGTCCGTTTTATCTTATCCTATTCCACGGCTTTTAATATTATTGCTGTTCTGCTGGGGCTGGCAGGTATTGCAACAATTTATGCCATGAGTTTAGGCCTAGAAAAAGAAGGCCATTTTATTTGGGCACTCAGCTATCTTGTTGAATGCATTATCATGGTTAATGTCGCCTTTTTCTTTGCGCTTTATATATCGAGTGCGGCCAATGCTGCCATGGCAACAGCGGCCTTTTATATTTTGGGGCGAATGATGGGGCAAATTCTGGGCATCATAGACTCTAATCTTCTAAAGACATCTCTGCCAGTAGAGATGGCTATGACATTGGTTTCAATTCTTGTTCCCCGCCTTGATCTGATGGCGCAAAATAGCTGGCTTGTTTACGGCCTCCAAAATCCCTTATCTTCAGTGTTTTTCGTTATAGCCCAATGTTTGGTTTTTTATTTTCTGATTATCAATGCCATTTTACTGGATTTTGTAAGGCGGCAATTCTAAGGCTTATACAAAATGTTTCAGAATACGTTAAGCACTGAAAAAAAAGTTGTTTTTATCCTAAAGCTGGCGCTGGCAATAAATATTGCCTTCTGGCTTTATTCCAGAAATATCAAGTCAGAATGGCTTAATGTCCCCCCGGCCCCCGACAAAAAATATGCAGCATCTTACGGGATAGGGGATGGCCAATTTGCATACCGCGTGATTGGTCTGATGATCCAGAATTTTGGTGATAGTGGAGGGCGGGCTACTGCTTTAAAGGTCTATAATTACAATCATTTAACGCATTGGTTTTATGTTGAAGATGCTCTGGATCCTGTATCAAACTTTTCTCCTTACCTAGCAGCGTATTATTTCAGCGCCTTACAGGAACCGGAGAAATACAGGCCTGTCCTCTCATATCTAAGAGATGTAGGTATCAGGGCAGAAGGAGAAAAATGGCGCTTTCTGGTTCAGGCTGTTGTTGTAGCGCGGAAAATTATGGGCGATCTGGATACATCGCTCTCGCTGGCAAATGAGCTTGCCAATCATCCGAAAAAAGATATTCCAGTTTTTACCAAACAGATGCCGGCTTTTGTGCTACGGGAAAAGGGTGATAAAGAGCTTGCTTATACTATAATGGTCGAAATTTTGAAATCCAGTGCAGATAAATTACGTGCCGAAGAGGTAAACCAGATGGTCTATCATATCTGTAATCAGATATTATCCGAAGAAGAGGCGAAAAAAGACCCTTTATGTGCTAATATTACAAAGTATAAATAAAGGCCTGCGTTATGAACCAATTCCAGTTTAACATACAAGAGGTACTCTCTCTTCTGGGCGTTTTCCAGTGTGTGTATATATTGGTTTATATTGTCTTTCGTGCGCCAAATATAATAACTGTTTTTCTTCCATGTCTGTATTTCCTGGTTCTCGGCGCAGCTTTTTTTTCCGACTTATCAGAGCGATATATAGGACAAGCCATTCCCTATTACAGTATTATCAACTGGATGCTCTGGAGTTACGGGCCGCCGATAAGTGCGCTCTTGATTATACAGATGGCACAGAGCAGAAATTTCCCAAAGCTTATGGAGTGGGGTGTTTTACTATTTGTGCCTTTAGCTCTTTTGGTCTCGGTCATTATTACCAAGTCAACATCGACAGAGCATTGCGAATATATTAATAAATGTTCGGAATTTGGCGATTGGCTGAATATAACCGGAATGATTGCCGGAGCTCTTAGCCTTCTGATGATCTGGTTTCAGCGCGATTTGTTTGCGCTGCTCAGCACACAAAAGTCAGGATCAGAGCGCTACTGGGTAATTTTGGCTCTTGTCTTTGTTAATATTTTTCTTTTGACGACATATATACTCGCTCTTGGACGTGAGGAATATTTAGAAAACGCTGTCTTATTAAGAAACATACTGGGGCTGTCTTTTATATATCTCGTCAATACAAGCTTGCTGCGGATTTATCCGCAAACACTTATTCTTAAAAATGCTAAGCCACAACAAGATGATGTCTTGAGCGAAAAAGAGTTGCAAGTTGCTGCAAAAATAGAAAATCTTTTGGCCTTAGATAAGATTTATCATGAAACCAGCTATTCCAGATCAGATCTTGCCAAGGAATTGGACTTATCCGAAAGTGTTATATCACGTATCATCAATATTTATTTTCAAAAATCCTTTCCAACCATTTTGAATGAGCGCCGGGTTGAGGATGCCAAACGAATGCTTTTGGAGACAGATGTCGGCATAAAGATAATCTCCGAGGAAGTTGGGTTTAATTCTCTGGCATCATTTAACCGTGTGTTCAAGGAGATCGAAGGACGAAGCCCAAGAGACTATCGAAAAAACATGATCGGATAATTTGAGGAGTACGAATTCTACACATAATTAATTTTCATAACAAAATAAAACTCCTCATTTTGTCTTTTTGATTATTTACCCCCCTGATTTTAAAGGTTTTTTTATCTAAATAAAGCATTCTAATCATATTGAGGCTTTTGTAATTAGGAAAAGACGTGTATGATTCGCTCTGTGCTGTCCAGCACGTTCTTAGTACTACTTCATACTTAAACACAACTTTTTTTTAACGACTTATTCTTTTAAAGGAGAATATTATGACTACACTTTACAACTCCATCCGTAAGGATGAGGGCTTTACGCTCGTCGAACTTGCGGTTGTTATGATTATTATTGGTTTGCTTGTTGGCGGTATCCTGAAAGGTCAGGAAATGATTGCCAATACTCAAGTGACAACAACTATTGCGCAGGTAAAAGCAATTGATGCCGCAGTCGGTACATTCCGTGATATGTATGATGCCTTCCCGGGAGATATGGCTGGTGCAGATACTCGGCTTGTTGGTTGTACTACAGGTGCTGCTTGTGCGCCAACTGTAGGAACTCTTGGCAATCAAAGGCTTGAAGGTACTCCTCTTACAGCGACGCTAACTGGTGAAACAGGCGCTTTCTTTCCTCAATTGTCATTTGCTGATCTAATTTCAGGTTTGAATGCAAGTAATATGATCGATACTAATGTCACTGGCCATCAATTTGTGCCTGGTTATGTGAACGGCGCGGCGGCTCTTGGAGAGTTAGCGAATCCAAGAGGTGGTCACTACTTAGCAATTATTAGTCCTGGTGGGACTACAGGCGCATTGAAGGCACTAGATGCGGCACGTATGGATCGTAAATTGGATGATGGTATTGCTACAACCGGTTCAACTGGTGCAGTAGGTACTACTGGTTGCCATGCAACCGGAGTCTATGACGAAGATAGTCAAAGCTTATCTTGTGGACTTGTTGTCCGCATCCAAGGGTAATTATTGATTAGATAGTAAGACAGAAATTATAGAAAGAGCCTGAGAATTCAGGCTCTTTTTTTTGGTTTTGTTATTCCCTCCTTGCATCCTGACGAAAGTCAGGATCCCTTACCATCCTTCTATAGATCCTGACTGACATCAGGATGCGGAGATAGGCCCCATCTGCCACCGTCATCGCCTGAATCTGCGTTCAGCAGATTCTAGGGCGATCTATAAAATTACTGGATTCCCTTAGAATCCACTTAGCGTGGATTCAGGGAATGACGATAAAAGTATATTCGCGTTCAACTGTCATCCCTGCGTAAGCAGGGATCTCTTTCCTTTACCCACCAGATCCCCGCTCTCGCGGGGATGACATCATAATCTTGACAGCGCAGGAATATTATCCTATTATGCCTGCATGTTTATGTCATCCACGCACCAAACCCCACTTGAGCCCAAACGTCATGACACGCCGTATAATGACGAAAAGTTATTAAAGGCGCCTTTTCTTAAGTCATTGAAACTAAATGATAAACCAAAAAAAAGCAAAAATGAAAACGCCGGAACAAACTATTGGATTACGGGCCGGAAATTTTTTAAAACGCGAAAACGAACTGTACAAAATCGAACGTGCTCAAAAAAAACGTCAATTCAAACTATACAAATCCGAGAAGCCCCCCGACAAACAAACTAAAGTAATATCATTTAAAAACAATAACTTATGAGTTTAAAAAAATAAAATCAGCAAACAAAGTAAAGGAAATTTTTTCTCTTTTAGAAAAAAATCTTATTTCGCTATCTTATTAAGCACACTCAATAGATCCATGGGTAATGGTAAGACAATCGTGTTGCCTTTGGAATTAGTGAATTCAGACATGGTTCCCAGATAACGAAGCTGCATAGTTTCTGGGCGCTTCGCCAAAATTTCCGCGGCTTCGTCAAGCTGCTTAGCGGCTTGCAGTTCTCCTTCCGCATTGATAATTTTGGCGCGGCGATCACGCTCGGCTTCGGCCTGCTTGGCAATGGCGCGCACCATGGTTGGGTCAATATCGACATTCTTGATCTCTACATTTGTAATCTTGACGCCCCAGCCCTCTGTTTGCGTATCAAGAATTTCCTGTACAGCCTCATTAAGCTCCTCCCGCTTACTGAGCATTTCATCAAGATCATGCTTACCTAAGACAGAGCGTAGCGTTGTTTGTGCAAGCTGGCTTGTGGCCATTGAAAAATCTTCAACCTTATTGACCGCATGGCCCGGATCAACAACGCGGTAGAAAACAATGGCATTGACCTTAACCGAGACATTATCCTTGGAGATAACATCCTGCGGCGGGATATCTTCTGTTCTGATCCGCATATCTACGATCAAAACGCGCTGTAATACAGGGACAATAAGCTGAACGCCAGGCCCGCGATTACTTGTATATCGCCCAAGTGTGTAAATAACACCGCGTTCATATTCTTGAATAATCCTCACCGATGCAAAAAGCACTACAACGAGAAGGACGAGGACTGGTGCAAAAAATGCCATGATTTTCTCCTGATTAATTTAAGCGGTTACAATAAGTTTCATTTTTCCTACGGATTCAATAGACACTTTATCATCTTTATTAAGGTCCATTTCTTTACCGGACTCAGCCTTCCAGATTTCACCCTCATAGAGAACAGTTCCTTTCAAGCCATCCCAGTTTACTACAGTCGCAGTTTGACCAATCATACCTTCCGTGCCGGTCTGGGACTTCATATTCTTCAATTTCCGCCAGATAATGATAGCAATTGCCAGTGAAGCAAATTCAATAAAAGCAATCCCGAAAAGCAGTCCCCAATCAACAGGGAGATTAAAAAACATTAAATGTCCTGTCTGGAGAGAATAGGCGGCGTATAGGGCAATTAGGCCATTAACTGCAAGTATCCCGAAAGAAACCACCCCGACTTCCGCAATCAAAAGCAGCGCACCAACAACATAAAGAAAACTCACCGCACCATCGACGGGAATAAATCCGAAAAAGTGCAAGGCTAGGATGATGCTTGTGATCATAGGCTTAACCCTTGTAAAAAAGTTTATGTAATAGCGGTTATTAGAGCATCTCCCATCTCGGATGTCGAGATTTTCTTGCAATTTTCCGACATGATATCGGGAGTTCTTAATCCCTCACTCAGTACTTTTTGAACGCCATCCTCAATTTTTTGTGCTAAATTTTGCTCGTTTAGGGAATAACGCAAACACATGGCAAAGCTCAGGATAGTCGCTAGAGGGTTGGCAATGCCTTGTCCCGCAATATCAGGGGCAGAACCATGAACGGGTTCATAAACGGCGGATGATCCTTCTGCTCCCAGAGATGCTGAAGGCAACATGCCAAGCGATCCGGTCAGCATTGCGGCCTCATCCGATAAGATATCGCCAAACAGATTATCTGTTACAATCACATCAAATTGTGAGGGGTTGCGCAAAAGCTGCATAGCGCAGTTATCGGCATACATATGTTCTAGCTGTACATCAGAAAACTCGGCTTTGTGGAGGGCTGTAACATCTTCACGCCAAAGCTTGCCGCTTTCCATCACATTGGCCTTTTCACAGGAAGTGACTTTGTTGCTTCTTTTACGAGCCAAATCAAACGCGACGCGGGCCACGCGGTTAATTTCAGAAGTTGTATAGACTTGTGTATTTATACCTCGGCGCTCTCCGTTTCCAAGATCTTCAATCCCTCTAGGCTCACCGAAATACACGCCGCCAGTAAGCTCGCGCACGATTAAAATATCCAGACCCTTTACAATCTCAGGCTTCAGGGTGGAGGCATCAATCAGGGCGTCAAATACGAGGGCAGGGCGCAAATTAGCAAACAAATCCAGATCTTTACGCAGTTTCAACAGACCGGCTTCAGGACGCTTGTCATAGGGCACGCCATCCCATTTGGGACCGCCGACCGCCCCCAGTAAAACCGCATCACAATCACGGGCAACGGCAAGTGTCTTATCAGTCAACGGCTCACCAAATTCGTCGTAAGATGCACCGCCGATCAAACCGTCCACTGTTTCAATCTTTGTGCCGGTATTCCCGTTAATCCAGTTAATCAGCTTTTTGACTTCGGCCATTATCTCCGGACCGATGCCATCACCAGCTAAGATTTGTAATTTATAGGTCATAATTTTTCCTTATAGCCAAGGTTTATCGCTTGAACGTTTTTTCTCGAAATTTGTAATAGCACTTTCCTTTTGCAAGGTCAGGCCGATATCATCCAGCCCGTTCAAAAGACAGTGCTTGCGAAACGGGTCTATTTCGAATTCAAATTTGAATTTATTGCCCCGTGTTATCATTTGCCGCTCCAAATCAATCTCGAGCAAATCATCGGGATTATTTTTGGCTTCCTCCATCAGAGTATCAACTTGCTCTTGGGGCAGGGCAATCGGCAATATGCCGTTCTTGAAGCAATTATTATTGAAAATATCGGCAAAGCTTGGGGAAATTATGCAGTGAAACCCCATATCTAAAATAGCCCACGGCGCATGTTCTCGAGAAGACCCGCATCCGAAATTCTGTCCTGTGATCAGAATCTCGGCGCCCTTATATTCTCTCTTATTAAGAGAAAAATCTTCATTCTCGCTGCCGTCCTCATTATAGCGAATATCGAAAAACGCATTAACTCCAAGGCCTGTGCGCTTGACGGTCTTCAGGAATTGCTTAGGCACAATTACATCCGTATCAACATTAATCATGTCCAGCGGCGCGGCTTTTGCTTTTAAAACTTTAAAGGGTTGCATCATTTAACACCATTTCTAGCTCTTTGTTATACTCAATCATTTTCATTTCTGCAAAGGCCTCAAAATACTCCATATCAAAAATATCTGCGCCTTTTTCCTCACGCATTCTGTTTAGAACGCCGGGCACAGAGATATCGCGCTCACCATAATGAGGCCGCCAGATCCGCCATCCATCATAGGCCTCGATAATTGACATCAGTCGTACCGGCGCAGAAAGCTTATCTCCGGCAATGCGGTGTGTACCCTCACCATTCATTTGCTCATGATGATAGGCCATAATTTCGATCATCAAATCCTTGAAGGGATGATCTACATCAGGAAAATACTCCAACACGATCTGCACCCCTAATAACGTATGTGTACGCCTGAATTTCTTGAGCTTATTCGTTGGCTTTTCTTCCATATCCCATAGCTCAAGAGGCAGCAGCCTTTTACCGATATCATGGGGCAAAGATGCCAATTTCATATTATGGGCCACAGTCTCACCAAGCCCCATATGAAGGCACGTTTTATAAACGTCATTGGAAACGCGCTTGGCATGTTCATGAAAGATATAGGTAATATTCTCAGGTCTTTGGCCGTCAAAACTTTTTAGCTGTGATAACTCATCTTCTATGAAAGGTTTGAAACGCTCCTGACAGATGGGATCGGTTTCAAAGTCAAAGCTATCGGGCCATACGGAATTTTTATAGCTTGCGCACATCAGTCAGTTTTCCAGTTATTGCAGCGGCGGCAGCCATGGCAGGGGATAGTAAGTGTGTTCTACCACCGCGGCCCTGTCGGCCTTCGAAGTTACGGTTAGAGGTCGAGGCGCATCGTTGACCGGGCTTTAATTGATCGGGATTCATGCCCAGACACATAGAGCATCCCGGCTCTCGCCAGTCAAATCCGGCCTCAATTAAAATATCGGCAATCCCTTCTTCTTCGGCCTGGGCCTTAACCAGACCCGAGCCCGGCACCACCAAGGCATGCACCTTGTCAGCGACTTTTTTCCCTTTAGCGACTTTTGCGACTTCCCGCAAATCCTCGATCCGTGCATTGGTGCAAGAGCCGATAAACACAACATCCACTTCGATATCCTGCATTTTGGTGCCAGCCTTAAGCCCCATATATTCAAGCATTCTTTTGGCGGAATTTTGTTTGTTCTGATCGTCAAAATCTTCCGGCGAAGGGACGCAGCCCGTAATAGGCACAACATCTTCTGGTGTAGTTCCCCAAGTCACAGTCGGGGCAATATCCTCTGCCTTTAGGACTACGTCCTTGTCATAGGTCGCCCCCTCATCGGAGGCCAGTGTTTTCCAGTAAGCTACGGCCTTGTCCCAGTCTTCGCCTTTAGGGGCCATAGGGCGGCCTTTTATGTATTGAAAAGTGGTTTCATCAGGAGCAATCATCCCCGCACGCGCACCAGCTTCGATCGCCATGTTGCAAACCGTCATGCGGCCTTCCATAGATAAATTGCGTATAGCTTCGCCTGCAAATTCAATCACATAGCCATTCCCGCCTGCAGTGCCGATTTCTCCGATAATAGAAAGAATCATGTCTTTGGCTGTAACGCCCGATGACAGCTTTCCATCTACGGCAATGCGTAGTGTTTTTGATGGTTTTTGGATCAAGGTCTGTGTCGCCAGAACATGCTCGACTTCCGAAGTCCCTATACCAAAAGCCAGAGCGCCAAATGCGCCGTGAGTGCTCGTATGGCTGTCGCCGCACACAATGGTCATGCCGGGCTGTGTGAACCCTTGTTCCGGCCCGATAATATGCACAATCCCTTGGCGTTTATCCCCCAGATCAAAAAGGGTAACATCAAATTCCTTGCAATTATTACGCAAGGTCTCAACCTGAATACGGCTATCTTCCTGCTCGATCGGCTGAGAGCGGTCTGTCGTTGGGACGTTATGATCCATAACCGCCAGCGTAGCACCAAGATTGCGGACCTTGCGTCCGGTCATACGCAGCCCCTCAAAGGCCTGCGGAGAGGTAACCTCGTGGACCAGATGGCGGTCTATATAGATCAGGCATGTACCGTCACCAGATTGCTCGACAACGTGATCATCCCATATTTTCTGATATAGCGTTCTTGGTGCCATTTCTTATCCTTACTATAACAATGGACAAAACATATAGCCCGTGCAGAGCTTTTTGTCGAGATATTGGATAAAATTATTGCAGTCATAAAAGTTTTTCATATATAATAGAGAAAATTATAATTTTGAGGTGATAGAATGGCGCTTACGGATGAATTCCCAGAAAATAAATATAAAGTTCCAGATTATAGTTATATAGATGTGCCTGTTGTAATAGGTCAGGATAAGGATGGAAATTATCTGGTCCATAACCGTGTTTCAGCTGTGAATCCTTCCACTATAGACAAATTACTAGATATTGTTGGTTTGTCTGGTATTTTTGATTTTGCCCGTAAAGAAGGGACAGGCGATCATAAGTCAGATAAAGTTTTTATATATACTCCGGAAAATTTTAATCGTGTTTTTAAAGAAGGTAAAGCTATTACTTATAAAACACTTGAGCAATACATTAAGGATGCAGCGGCATTGCAACCGGCAAGAGGAAAAATTGGACATGATACGCCTGTTGTTGAAGCTGCAGACATTATGAAGAAGAGAATAGAAGAAATGGGGAGAGATCTTAAGGAACAATATGAGTTAAACATTATGGACTTTATAAAAGACGACGAGCCTCAAGACCCTGATAAAGGACCAGATCTTCAAGCATCAAAGTCACGAATGGTCACTCCTTCAAGTTAACACCTATACTCCGTTAACCCTTTGTAAACCCTGATGTTTTAGACTGTAATTTGTCTAATTCCTAAGGGGGTTTCATTCATGGGTACAATTCTTGTTAGTGATAATAGCATCAAAGCGCAGATTTCTCTGGATAGTGAAAATCTGCCCTTTATCAGCTTTGATGATCCGGCCTATATTCGCGCCGAAACGGTGATTTTTAAGAAAGAAGATTGTTCTGTTCATGCCGTGCTTTATGAAGGACAATTCCTGATCGGGCATGTCCCGAAAGAATTAAATCTCAGTTATTCCAAGAGTAAAAGCATAACACTGAGCGCCGATCACTTCACAGGAAAGAAAATTAGTCTTACGGCTAATCTGGTCCAGTATTAAAAATCATCAAAAAATCCGAATAAGATATTTGACAAGACGGGTTTAACCCGCTATAAACGCGCGCAACTGTAGTTTTAGAACGCTTAAATAAAAAAGAGAGTTAAAGAAATGAAACGTACATTTCAGCCCAGCCGTATAGTTCGTGCCCGTCGTCATGGTTTTCGCAGTCGTATGGCAACGCGTAATGGTCGTGCTATTTTGGCTCGCCGTCGTTCTAAAGGCCGCAAAAGTCTAACTGCTTAAGGTTTATGCCCCTATAGTATCTTAAAGGGGATAACAATGAAGACAGCCAAAGCCGAACGTCAAAAGTTTTTACCAATTAAAGACAGAGAAACTTTTCTTTCTATTCAGAAGGAAGGAAAAAAATGGGTTTCTAAATCTGTTATTGTTCAAGTCAGGGAAAATAACTTGGGCATTAGCCGTCTGGGATTTACCGTTACAAAAAAAGTTAGCAAATTAGCCGTAACACGTAACCGCATCAAACGACGCCTGAGAGCAACTGCCGCTGATGTAATAGGAAGCAGAGGTCAAGGCGGAATCGACTATATACTGGTCGGTAGAGTAGAAACCGAAACAGTGCCCTATGAGCAATTAAGCCATGATTTAAAATGGTGCCTAAAGCGGCTGGATCTCCTTAAAGAAAAATAATGCACATAAAATATGATCAAATGGTTTACCTGAGACTAATTCTTGCGCTATAAACGCTTGCACATAATGTATTGAATAACAACGATCCGGATTAAAAGGGCTAATCCATGCAAAATAACAAAGATCAGATGCACCCTCAGGATGCCCGTAATCTTATCATTTTTGGCATAGTGTCTATTTTCTTGTGGTTTTTGTACGATATTTATATCCTGAAGCCGCAAGCCGATGCTCTACGAAAGGCCAAAATAGCAAGGCAGGAATTGATCCTGAATAATCCCGAGATTAAAGAATATAAGCCGCTAGAACGTGCAGAAGCACTAAAAGCCTCGGAACGTCTTACCTTTGATAATGGCAAAATTTTTGGCTCTATTGCCTTAAGAGGAGGGCGTATTGACGATCTTTCCTTAAGGGAATATTTCCAGACACTCGAGAAAAAAAATAACGTTATTTTGTTCTCACCCGAAAAGACACTTGAATCACGCTATACAACATATGGCTGGATATCACCGGATAAGAGTGTGCGATTACCAAATGAGGATACGCTCTGGCAGGTAGAAGGCAATCGTAAGCTAACACAAAAAAATCCTATAACTTTAAGATGGAATAACGGGCAAGGACTGGTTTTCGAGCGCAAAATTTCCCTGGATGAAAATTTTGTCTTTAATATCAATCAGACCGTTTATAATAATTCAAATAAAGATGTAAAACTTGCCCCTTATGCGCTTTTGACACAAACAGGAATTCCAAGCCTTAACCGCAATACATGGGTTATGCATGAAGGGCCTATGGGCTATTTCGGATCCGATCTGGAGCAACGCTCTTTCCAGAGTATGGATGACAACCCTAACGAGCTTTTTCAGGCTGAAACCGGCTGGATAGGCATGTCAGATAAATACTGGCTTACGGCGTTGTTGCCGTCACAAAATGTTAAAACAACATTCAGGTTTAAGTACACGAAAAGTCCTTTGAAAACTATATATGACAGATTTCAGACAGATTATACAGGGCCGGTGCGGAATGTCGAAAGAGGGAAGAAGATTGAAAATATCTACCATCTTTATGCAGGCGCAAAAAAGGTTCTGTTACTCGAGAAATATGAGCGCTCATTAGGCGTTTCCAATATTGATCTGGCTGTGGATTTTGGCTGGTTCTGGTTCTTTACCTATCCGTTTTTCCTTGCACTTCATTATGTAGGTCTTTTGGTTGGTAATATGGGGGTAGCCATTATATTGCTGACGTGCATTATTCGCGGCGCTGTTTTTCCCTTGACGAATATTTCTTATCGGTCTTTTGCAAAAATGAAGGTAGTTTCACCCAAAATAGTAGAGTTACGTGAAGCCTATGCCGATGAGCCGGAAAAGCTCCAGCAGGCCATTGTCGAGCTTTATCAGAAAGAGAAAGTCAATCCATTATCAGGATGTTTTCCAATCCTGATTCAGATCCCGATCTTTTTTGCTTTTTATAAAATCCTGTTTATAACAATTGAAATACGGCACGCCCCATTTTTTGGCTGGATACAGGACTTATCAGCAAAAGACCCGACCAGTTTCCTGAACTTATTTGGCCTTTTACCGTTTGAAACACCGGCAATGCTGGCTATCGGAGCGTGGCCATGCATGATGTTTGTTGTGATGATGGTTCAAAAACAACTCAATCCACCGCCGCAAGATAAAATGCAACGTGATATGATGCGCTTTTTCCCGTTCTTTATTACCTGGATTATGTCAGGATTCGCAGCAGGTCTTGTTATTTACTGGACCTTTAGTGGTTTCATTGGAATTATCCAGCAAATGATAATCATGCGTTCGCTTAATGTCCCGATTTATATATTTAATAAAGATAAATTTACTGAAAAACTGGAAAAACAAATTGACGAGGGGCCGGCAGTCCACCCCTTGATTGAAATGGCCGAAGAAGATGCAGAAAAGGCTCTATTCGGAGAATCCGCCAGTGACAGGGCTGATTCAGGCAAGGACATAAAGCCGCCAAAGCCCAAAAAGAAGAAGAAAAAGAAGTAATGGAAGAGGAATTCTCTCCAAGCCAGCTTGAAAATGCCAGAAAGATTTTTTCCGGCCCATGTGATTTTATGCTGGGTGTGGCAAATCTGAATCAATTGCCTGATGCCGATAAAGTAGAAGTCGCTATTGCGGGTCGATCAAATGTCGGAAAATCATCTCTCATTAATGCACTAACAGGCCGCAAGACATTGGCCAGAACGTCCAATACCCCGGGCAGGACGCAAGAGCTGAATTTCTTTAATTTGGGTGATCTGCTTAATATTGTTGATATGCCCGGTTACGGCTATGCCAAAGTTTCTAAATCCAAAATAGAAACTTGGACAAAACTCATTTTTAGTTACTTAAGAGGCCGCCAGACTCTGCGTTGTGTATTTATTCTTATAGATTCTCGTCACGGCCTTAAAGATAGCGATTTAGAGCTCATGAAAATGCTTGATGAAACGGCTGTCTCCTATAGAATTATTCTAACCAAATGTGACAAGGTTAAATCGCAGGACCTCGCAAAGGTAACTAATAAAATCAAAACAATTCTAAAGAAACATTCCGCCGCTTATCCTGAAATTCACGCTACGAGCAGCCATAAGGATATCGGTCTGGATGAACTCAAAGCCATTATCCTGAATTATTCGCCGCGCTATTGATCTGCAATTATCGCGTAATAGGTAAAATATGTAGCGCCGGCATTGGATACGCACATTGTTTTGTAATTCTCGCATGCAGCGCATTCTATAGTCGTAAAATCTGCATTCGTGCCCACATAATTTGCATCATCAATAAGGAACGTTCTTAAATCTCCTACTATTGCAGGAATAGTCGTGCTGCCGGTTATTTTGAAATTTATCTTCTCACAAATAGCTCTCGATATTTGATGACCCGTTAAAATGACATCCATATTCGTGCTAGGCGTCCATTCAACATTATTAAATCTCCCGAGATACCATCCGGCATTAGGCGTCGTCGATACTTCATTTACCATCTGTGCAGGCATGGGCGAGGGGATAAACCCGCCAGCGCTAGGGTGGTAGATTTTGTGCTGAAGGGGAGCTGTATTAAATCCGGCCTCACTCGGCAGTGTAAAGACCAGATCATTAATCTTGCTTCCCGAAAAAAGCATCTGATCTATTGAATTTTGGGCTTGCTGCGCATAGGCAATGATTTGATCGGCTAGAAGCTCTGCCTTGGCTTCATCTAACTCCGTAGTGCCTGCATTGTTAGATTGCCTCGCCAGCGTAAAACCTAGTCCCGCAAACAAAACAATTGCGATCAAAACATAAATAAGCGCATTGCCTTTCTCACAAGTTTTTACGTTAAAATGTTCTCTTTTTGTTTTCATTGTATAATTAAGATGATACTGTAAGATTCCAATTACAACCCTATCAAACTTCGCAGGAAAGGCAAAGTAAGCTATGGCCGTCTTCACAATAAGTAACATATTAATCACTGTTTTTGCCTTTATCGGTGGTCTCGCGGCTATGGGGTATTATAGCATGGTAGAAAAATCAAAGTTGAAGGAAGAAAATATAGAGCTAAAAGCCAATCTTAAGGCTAAGGATGCGGCGTGGGAAGAAGCGACTAAGGTTCTGGATCAACGATTTCAGGCTACAGCACAAAATGCCCTGAATGCCTCGCAGGAGCAATTTATGAATCTTGCGCAAGAGCGCTTCAAAAACCTGCAATCCGATGGAGCGCATGATCTGGAAAAACGGCAAAAAGCCATTAAGGACATGGTTGATCCGGTGCAAGAGAAACTCAAATCTCTTTCAAGCGTTGTGGAGCAGATCAAAGGGACGGACGAAGCTTTGCGCAATGATCTCAGGAATTTGAGCAAAGAAACTTCCCGTCTTGTGGGTGCGCTACGTGATCCTAGTGCGCAAGGCGTTTGGGGAGAATACATCCTTGAGCGCTTGCTGGAAAAGTCAGGCCTGATCAAGGGTGTTCATTATCAAACACAAGTTTCAATTGACGCTGCAAACTCTAAAAGACCTGATGCGGTGATCAAAATGCAAGATGGCTTTAACATCATTATTGATGCCAAAGCCCCGCTTAATGAATCCATACAACGCCTTTCAGAAAATATTAGTGATTCTGAACATGAGCAGCTCATCGCTAATGTTTCCAGACAGGTAAAAGAACATGTAAAGGCTTTGGGTCGTAAAAATTACTGGGAATCTGTTGATAGCCCTGATTTTACGGTGCTTTTTCTTCCGTCCGAGCATATTTATTCTATGGCATTGCGAGCTGATCCTGAGATTGTTAATTTTGCAGCTTCGCAAAATATCATTATAGCTTCACCAACTTTACTCATGAGTTTACTGCGTGTGGTCGGGATGAGCTGGCGTCAGGTTGAATTGGCACAAAACGCGCAGGAAATTTCCGCTCTGGGTGTAGACCTCTATAAGCGCTTCCTCAAATTTACCGATCATTTCGAGAAAGTTGGTAAATCACTGAATACAGCAATGACAGGCTATAATGCAGCCATCGGTTCAATGGAGCGGCAAGTCCTGCCTGCTGCCCGAAAATTCAGGGAATTGCAATCCGCCAAGGCCGGTCTTGAGCCTTTACCAGAAACAAGGATTTTAGAAAACCAGCCCAGAGCAATTAGTATGACAATGGAAGATGAAAGTGAGAAAAAACGGGCATAAACCCAAATATTTCCATCATTTTACATCTAAGCCAGCATTTTTGAATCGCCTAAAATGCCACGAAACATCTGCACATAATTCTGATCAAGATGGTTGGACATCCCATCGGTCATAATCCCAAATGCTTTTTCAGCTTCCATCGGCGGTTTATAGACACGCCGATCAGTTAGGGCGCTGAACACATCAACAACCGCGGCCATGCGCGCCAACTCATTAAGCTGCTTACCTGCAAGATTGTGCGGATAGCCAGTCCCATCTATTTTCTCGTGATGCTGTTCTGCAATAACAAAAACCGCCTTTGGTATACTGTCGGACGCATTGAGGTAATCTATCGTCTTTGGCACATGGCTTTTTATGATCTCGTATTCTTCCTCATCAAGACGGCCCGGCTTGTTCAGAATATCAAGAGGGATTTCCATTTTACCGACATCATGGAGAAGGCCGCCACTCGCGAGCATAAGCTGCTCTGGCTCGCTAAATCCCGCCGCATGTCCCAGCAAAGACAACATTGTTGCTACACGCATACTATGGGCGTAGGTATAATCATCGTGATTGCGCACGCCATCTAAAATGCCCTTGAATTCATTATTGCCAATCGCCTCGACCAAGGGCTTGCAATTATCTTTTACGTCCGTAAAGGACACAGGCTCTCCGGTCATCAGAGAATCTGCAATGCCGTTAAAGACATTGACGCTGTTTTTAAGAGCATCGCGCTGTAGATCGGGCAAGGCTTCCCAGTCACGCTCTATACCCGCATTTAAGTTCTTTGAAACAAAATCCTTAAGCTCTCCAAAATTTATAGGCGCCTTCATATAGCTTTGCGCTCCGGCTTCTTTGATATCCACCAGCGTCTTCCCGCTGCCCTGTTCAGCGGCCAGATAGAGAATAGGGCGATCATCCAGCGTAACAATCTTTCGTAGCTGCTTGATACAATGTAGTGGGCTTCCCGGGCTAACCGATGACGCGACCAGAATCACCGCAGGCGGCTTTTCGGCAATATCCTTCAAAGCTTTCCATACGTCATCCCATGTTTTGACCTCGTAAAAAGGCGATAAAGCATCACTTAGCATAGCTCTATGCTTGTCGTTGGAATCAATAATGCCAATAAGGCGCTGTGTGTTGGTCATGGTGAGAATTAAGGCGTCAAAGGGCAGGAATATATCCTAAAGGATTCAGGATAATCTGTTAATCTTAACAAAAAATGAGAATTTTACCAGCCTTAAACATCCGCACATGAAATGCATTTAAGTGTTGCGGGATCAAGCGCGAGGCGCTTTTCAGGGATATCCTCGTCACAGGAAATGCAATATCCGAAATCGCCGCTCTCTATGCGTTTGAGCGCCGAGTCAATCATAAGAAGCCTTTGCTCCCGCCGCCGCTGCGCCGCTAAAATCATTTCCTGCTGTTGGATAGCATCTATTCTGCTCACACGCCCCTGTGTGGTTTGATCCAGCTCAACGGGTTTACTGCTCTCTGCCGCCATCGCCAGAGATTTTTCAATCTCTTCCCGTTCTTTCAGAAGGGTGGTTTTGTAGATGGTGGGGGTCATTTAGATATCTTATACACACATAAAATTTGTCTATCTTAAGGTGTTTAAATATTTATACACATTACGTTATAGTTTTATTTATAAATGCCTTGAGTTTATACAAGGTTTTCTGTAAGGCTGATTCTATGGCAGATAGAAGATTATATCTAGAGATGATCCAAGGAGTCGTCAATAGACTATCAAATAATTCATTTTTGTTGAAAGGGTGGACTGTAGTTCTTGTTGCAGGTTTGTTCACTCTTGCAGACTTTAAAAACACACAACACATGATTTTATTGGCATATTATCCTGCTATCGCTTTTTGGGGACTAGATGCTTACTTTTTAAGGGAAGAAAGACTATTTCGTA
>JAOUOR010000092.1 GCA_029880245.1 Alphaproteobacteria bacterium | reverse complement strand
TAACCACTGCAGTATCTTCATTGGTTACAACTATGTCATCAACAGCTACAGGCGCTGTATTATCAATAACAGAAATAATGGCACGACCACTAGATGCATTTCCATTATTATCAAAAACAATGTAATAAAATCTGTCTTCACCGGCAAATGCACTGTTTGGTGTATAGATAAAGTCACCATTTTCCTGAATAACAACTGTTCCACTATTCTCTGTCACGCGAGTTTCAGCTAGAATCGTAAGTGTGTCTCCTTCCGGATCACTATCTGCGCCGTTGCCATTATCTACTAACAAGTTACCGGATAATATATCGTCATTCTGGATAGTAAATATGTCATCACCGGTTACAGGCGCGACATTCTCGGTTTCAACTGTAATGAACACTATAGCCCTATCGCTGTTACCGTTTTCATCTAAAAGAGTGTAGGAAAAACTATCTTGCCCTATAAAACCATTTCGTGGCAGATAACTAAAATTACCATCCGCATTAACGGTAACAAAACCGCCCTGAGTAGTTCCGGCTTCAAAAGCAACGACGCTCATACTCTGGGCATCAATTTCACTATCAGCTCCATTGCCATTATCTGCCAAAACGTTTCCAATTAACTCTAAATTGCGCTCCGAGGTGAATAGATCATTTTCTGCTAGTGGAGCATGATCCTGAAGCGGTACAATATTAAGCGTTACGTTTGCTGTTGCTGTACCACCACGTTCATCTATCAGCGTGTATGCAAAGCTGTCTATTCCGCTAAAACCATTGGCAGGATGATAATCAAAATCGCCATTTTCCTGCAACACAACAGTCCCGCCATTGAGTGTAGTTAATGTTCCAGCTGTAACAGTTAAACTCACGCCGTCTATGTCACTATCAGCCCCATTGCCATTATCAACTAAAACATTACCCGAAAGCGGCACAGTTTCTGTCCCTTCAAAAAGATCATCTTGTGCAACGGGCAAAATATTAGGAGGAGGCGCAACCAATTCAATGCGCGTGCCGTCATTAAATTCTAAATATTCGATACCACTGCCGGCATTTTGATTAAGTATTGTGATTGAGGATGCTGAACCATTGGTAAATGTGATTACCGTATCATTACCTACATCAGTAATAATTAAATCATTGATTCCAGACACATCTGTAAGGAATATCACATCAGCAATTCCTTCTATATCCAGAAGGGTTGTTGTAAAGTTATACGCTGAATTAAAACGATATTCATCATTGCCTGATTGTCCGAATAACTGATCCGTACCACCACGCATATCAAATGTATCATTACCGGATCCACCATAGAGTTTTTCCGAAGCTGTATTATTTCCTCTGAATGTGTCATTAAACTCAGTTCCACGGACTTCCTCAATCGTATTCAAGGTATCGCGCGTTGTCAGGTTGGTTCCATAAGATATTCTTGCACGCGTGTTATTACTTGAATCTGCTACATAATTAATGGACTGAGTGAGATCACTGTAATCAACAATATCGTAACCATCCTCTCCTATGATGGTACTCTTTCCATTTCCGCTAATAATAAACGTATCATCACCGGCTTGACCTAGAAGAGTATCAGAAACACTTCCGCTACCACCGCCATTATAAATAACATCATTATCATTGCCGCCATAAATGACATCATTAACCATCGAGCCTGTAATTATATCATTTCCAGCATCACCATATAAATATCCGATACCCTCTAATGTATCATTACCATCACCACCATACAGGTATCCGGCCCCATATATTATATCATCACCGGCATCACCATAATATGTACTACTCCATCCACCGGATAACGTATCATTACCATCGCCACCGGAGATTACATTGTTTGCACTTGTGACAAATAGTGTGTCGTCTCCTCCAAAGCCATTAACCGTATCGTAACCGTTATAGGCATATATCACATCATTATTTATTGTCCCATCAATTATGTCTACTGCGCTTGTGCCAAAAACCCAATCCAGTACTGTATCCGCAGCCATGAGAACATCATTATTATCTGCAGACGTATCATCATATTTAATAAATTCAATTGCATTCAATCCAAAGAAATCAACGACACGTGTCTCACCATTTGAATGCGTTAAAAGCAGATCATTATTATCCTGAGAAAATGAAAGTGTAGAAAAAAAAGACGAAGCAATCGAAATAGTGTCGATACCAGCCGTATCTGTGATAATGTCTTGTCCGGAACCTAATACATAAGTATCGTCACCACCACGCCCTTCTAAAATATCATTGCCGCCAAAACTTCCATCTAATATATTGTTACTGCTATTACCTAACAAAATATCATCGTACCAATGCCCTGTTACGTTTTCTATTGAAACAAGCGTATCAGCAACGCCACTAAGACTTCCACTCGATATAATATACGATTGTGCAGTACCGCTTTCAAGATCAACTTGTATACCCGCATTATAATGTATGGTGTTATATGTAACCGTATCACTGCCAATGCCACCGTTAATAATATGGCCTATCGTTTGCGTGCTGTTAACAACATTTATTGTATCGTCACCATCACCTGCTTGAATATTTTCAGCTATATTCCATGAAATGGTACCGATAATATCATCATCTTCCGATCCCACAGTATCGAATACAATATTACGCAGTTCAATCGTTGCCGAGCCATCAGTGAAAATAAGATCTTGTTGTCCCCAATACGCATCAGAGTTTGCATCCGAAAAGAATCCTCCGAGAGTGATACTATTTTGGTCATCGAAACGAATAAGTAAGTCCTGAAAGTTGTTCGATGAAGGTCTTATGAAAGTCGCATTGGCAAATGTGAAAGCATTCGAGACTTCAATACGGGCATTTAGGTTCAGTTTAAAAAAGTCCTGATACACATCATTACCACCTGAATAAATAAAGATATCCGATGCGCCGAGACCACCAATCACCGTATCATTACCTAAGCCGGCATCCAGGATATCTCTATTTTTACTGGATACGAGAACATCATCGCCCGCGCCGCCAGAGAGAATATTACTCCCTGGATTTGTAACATTTGCGTTTAAGTAGTCATTACCATCTCCGCCATATAGCTCATCATTACCGGTTCCTGCATAAAGGCTATCATTGCCAAAGCCGCCCCGCAGGATGTCATTGCCATTCTCACCGAATAAAGAATCATCACCAAGACCGCCGATTAATATGTCATTACCATCACCTCCCCAAATAGAGTCTTTGCCGGTTGTTACATATTCAATACCAATAATCGTGTCATCTCCTGCAGTCCCCACTGACTTTACAGCAACATCCAATGTTGTAAGATCGAGCAGGATAGTGCCGTCCAGACTCTGCAGTTCCTCGATCTTTTCTCCGCCAAGTGCGGGGTCAGCAAGCTGGTCTTGTAATGTAATCGTATTAAGACCGATGCGGATAACGAGATCATCACCGAATACACGTTCAAAAAAGACATTATTAAGAGTGGCTTCGCCAATGCGCAGCACATCATAACCGCCGTCATCGGCAATCACGTCGGCAGCACCACCACCCCATACGTAAATATCATCACCCAGACCACCTTGCAGCAAATCGGAGTCCAGACCATCACGAAGCGTGTCCGCACCTTCGCCACCTTGCAAAAAGTCCGCACCTGCTCCCCCGTCAAGCGTGTCATCGCCTATACCGCCCGTAATGATATCATTGCCCGCATTACCCTGCAGCGTATCATTACCCTCATTACCATTAAGAATGTCATCGCCTGTACCTCCGGCAAAGAAATCATTGCTTGCATCGCCGTCAAAATTCAAGTCAGCCGTATCAAAACGTGCTGCCAATACATCCGCCCATGTCAAAGACGCATCGGAAAGTGCAACCGCAGCATTCAAGGCTGCTAATTCCGATGCTGAAAACCCGTCTAAATTTCCGCGCACACCATCTAAATAAAACGCTATAGCCGCCCAATAAGCCAGAGCGTCAGATGCAAGGGCGCCTTCCGTGCCCAGAGCATTCAGCCCATCCACGCTTAGAACCGGAGCCAAATCAAATACTATGTTATCACTGGCCAGATCATAACGTCCGGCAGCATCAAACAGAACATCTCCGCCACTTTGGAATATGAATTTAGCCATCATCGCATCACGAACATCTTCAAATACGTTTTCTATCTGCAAGGCCGCCAGAGACAAAGGATCAGGCTCGGGGAAACGGGCCTGGAAAAACCCTTGTCCGAAATACACCTCCAGAAATTCCAGAATCCGTGCATCACTAATGAAATTGCCGCGGCTATCCGCAGCTATATCCTGCACCCCCGCCCAGCGGAACATCAAATTGGTAAAATCGTTTTGGAACAAAGTGAAATCATCAAAAACATCAAACGCAGAACGCACCGCCAAAGCCTGCACCTGTGTGAGGAGGGCAGCATCAATACTCGCCCCTATGCGAAGATCCGTCAAACCGCTAAAACCACGAAGTTCGGGCAGGAACAGCGTTTCGAACTTCATCGCCACGTCCCCGTCATAGCGGGTATTTTGATCGTTAAAAGTAAAGCCCACAGCAGAGATTTGAACATTACCACCGACAGTCGTTATCGCTCCGGGGTTTGTCGCATGGGACAGCAAGTTGATACCTGTATAGCCCAACGCATCCAGCGTGAACAGCTCGTCACCTTGCGTGTAACCGTCGGAGTTCTTGTCCTGCCAGATGCGTAAATTACTCCACACCGCATCAAGGACATTGATCACATTATCACCATTATCATCCTGAGCGCCCAGCTGCACCCATGCTCCGGCGGTATCATTGCCGTAAATCTCCTCCACGCCTTTGATCTGTCCGTCACCGTCTATATCCTGCACCAGAAACCCGTCACCACGTGCCGCCCAATGGTTAAGCAGCTCCGCCATGCCGTCACCATCAATGTCATAGTAAACATTATGAAACACAGCCTCGCTAAACCCGTTCCCGTCCAAATCAACTATAAATGGGTCACTTGTGCGGCGCACTACCTGGAAATTGGTGAGTAGGTCGGAGAATGATTGGGGAATAGACAGTGAATTAATTACTTTTTCAACTTGCAAACTATCAAGATTGTATAGGTCTTCTATGCCTAATTGGAAAGACGTTCTTAATTCACCAAAAAATGGATCTAGTAAATGTAATTCGCTTAATGCTTCTTTAGAAACAGTTGTATAATTTTCATCACTAAGTTTACGAGAATCAACAGTCATATCCCATTCAAATTTCATATCAGTGGGCTTAGACTCTAAGTAGCTATTGATTTGTACAGCAATTGTATCAACCTTTTCTTGCATGGTTTTTCCGACTAGATTGTTTAAGCCGTAATCATTATTCCAAAGATCTCTTTCTTGATCGCCAATATTGAATGCTGTTGGCGTATTATGTGTTAATGCCTCTAGAGAATCACCAATGAAACGGGCAAAATTATTTGCTTCTTCACTTCCTAGTGACGCTTCAAAATCGTCTGCTATTTGAGCGCTAGTAAAGGCATGCGAAAAAGCTTGAAGAGCATTGATTGCTTGTATTCTATCTTCTTGTACTTCCGGTGATAATAATTTTGATTCTTCGCGACTGATTTTAGCTAAGGCTGCCAGTTCAGGAAATTTTTGTGCAAATAATTGCGACGATAAGTCAGCATAATATTGAAATCCCCTGTCAACGATGAAAGCAGTTGCTCCCGTTACTAATCCAGTAATAAATAGCGCAGGTACTGCCCATCCCATTTCAATTCTCCTTTTTACTATAGAATACTAAGGTTGCTTTTTTTGTTATATTACGAGATTTATAATGACCGATTGAAGGGTCAATATCTTTTACATCCGAAACACGAATATATATATCATTCGTATCATTAGTCACATTTATTGGGTGTTTCGGAAGAGAGTACATAGTGTCGCCAATAATTGTTTCACTAAATATAAATCTGATAATTTTGGAAACTTTTTTATTATCTGCTAAAATTATAAATGAAGAGCATTCTGCTTTGCCAATCATCGGAAAATAAAGTTGATCCCAAATATCGTATTTTAGTTTTAGTGATGCTGCATAACTTGTAGGCGAACAGTTTTCAACACTTGTATCTATGTATGTCTCAACAAATAAAGAATCCCAGTCTTTACCGACAATATCAGAGAGGGAAAAATCAAGTTCATTGGCCTCAATCTTCTGTCTAATATTTTTAAAAAACACCCTTTCTTCTTTAGCATTTAAAGATGAAGAGACAGGAATGTAAGAAAAAATCAGTCCTATAAACAGAATTGAAAAAGAAAATTTTTTCATGCCACAATCCTTGTGCCTCTATGGTTGTTATCATTTGCCGCCCATTGGTTAAGCAGCTCCGCCAT
>JAOUOR010000091.1 GCA_029880245.1 Alphaproteobacteria bacterium | reverse complement strand
CTTCCGATCTATCAAGAAAAAAGAAGGGAGGCTGTTTATGCCTAATATCTTAGAGATTGCAAACGAAAATCAAATAATAAAAAGACAAGATGTTCTGCAAATGGAAGAGCAAATAAAAATACTTACTCATATAGCATATGAGAATAACTGGTCTTATACGGAATACTTTTTAGAAAAAGCAGCTGAAAGCATTAAAAATATTGATAATTAATAATCCAACTTCATGAAAGGAAAAGTAATGGCACAAGTTCAAACAGTAAAAGCATCTACTGATACTTCAAAAATTGTTGATATTATCAAGGAAGATGGATGTGTTGTAATAGAAGGCTTGTTAAGTGCCAAAGAAGCAAGTGACTTGCAAACAAATATGACTAAGGAATTTGAAAGAGTACCTGATTGTAATGGTGACTTTTATGGCCATTCAACAAAAAGGATAGGTAAATTATTTACTCAATCCGAAACATTTCAAAAAATGGCTGTATTGCCCAGTATTATAGAAATAATGGATAGCTTTTTACTTGATTCTTGTAGTGATTACCAAATCAATTTAACTCAGGCTATTTCTATTGGTCCCAGTGAAATCAAACAAATTTTACATCAAGATGATCCCATGTTCCCATTCTTACATCCTAATTACGAAGTAATGTTAAATTGTATGTGGGCTATTGATGATTTCACAGATGAAAACGGAGCAACAATATTGATACCAGGTAGTCATTTATGGCCTAGAACACAGGCCCTAAATATATCATATGAGAATCTCCCTCCTAACATGGTTGCGCACGGAGTAATGAAAAAAGGTTCTGTTCTAATTTACCTCGGTTCTTTATTCCATTCTGGAGGACAAAACAAAACTAACCAGAGGAGATGTGGTGCTGTTATTAGCTATTCTCTAGGATGGCTAAGACAAGCAGAAAATAGTTACTTGGCATATAAACCTGAAGAAGTAAATAAAATGCCAGAGCGTTTAAAAAGGTTGCTAGGTTATTTCGTTCATGAGCCCAATCTCGGTTCTGTAAATGGAATTGACCCTTATGATTTTGCTCTTAAAAGTAAAACTGACAGTACCTTTACAGAGTTCATTCCTGAAATCGTAAAACCAATCTTGAAAGACTATGTGAAAAAACAAAAGGAAGCAGCATAGAAAGGAGAGTTTTATATAGTTTAAAAAAAGCTATATGCTTTATATGCATAGCTCTTTAGTGACTTACTTTAAGCACCTTTAAGGCTATATTCTAGTCATAGGATACATTTTAGAGCTATTTTTCGTCTGGTTTTATGCTTATTTTTTAGTTTTATACGTATTTTTTTTAAAAACACGCATCTTTTTCAATTATAAACAAGCAAAACCAATTAGATCAAAGCTTGTGCATACAAATGTATTTCTCTGAGGTTCTTGTATTGAGGTTATCTTATCCAATCAAACAATAAAGTTGCACAACTTATAATTATTATGTTATGTAAACGTTTCTAGTGTGAAGGGAAACTAAAATGAGTATTAATTCGATTGCGTATAACGAACAATATGAATCAGAAATAATTCTGATTGAACATCAAGAACATGTAGAAGATAAGTTAATAACTTTATGTGAAAATTTGGAACGTACAGGAGTGAAAGATATCGAAATAGCCTCCGGTTTGATTTTTACATTACACTACATACTATGCAAAAAAGAGAATCCAAAAGAAGCTCGGCAATATTATAAATTTCTTCTGAAACAATGCAGACAGAATATTGAGGCTATAGAAGAGTTTTTTATATTACCTGAATAACTATAGATTATTGCTTAGAACATAAAGCAAACCAGTAGTTTGAGACAATATGAAAAAAAACACTAATGCACCAACTCAGGTTTATTGCGTCCCGCACCATCAGGTCAGCTACATAAACCGAAGTTGAAATAAGCATATCCGGTTCAATCCCATAAAAAGCACTTGAACTGGTACAGCAGGTGGTACAGTATACCCTTAGAACTTGGTAACAGATTGCTTGTAAACACCGCAGTTCTTATAGTTCAAACTAAATGGTGTACGGCCTTGTACCGCCCACCATTTTCTTCTTTACTGAAACTATACGTAATGTTTTGTTTGGAAAACTTGAATGTCTCGTCATAAATTATTTTTGATATTAAATCAGTCATTTTTACTCTCCTTAATACTCAGTAATTGTTTGCTTTTCTATTATATATCTTGTCTCATTGCCCTTTATTTCTTGATTCCTTGCACAAAAGGCATATTTTCTCCCCTCTTTCATATAAAGTGGACGATTTATTAGGCTGTTTCTATTTTCAGGCTCTGTAAGAGTTGTAATTTTTTTTCCATTGCGATCTTCTATAAATGCATAAAACAATCCTCTTTTCCTACGAACGCATTCAGGATTTTCTACAGAACAATCAATAGGTAACGGTGGTGTAATACCAGATTTAACAACCGTCCCAGAAATAATCTGAAATGCGACGCCATTATCTCTAGTTAATTTTGCGCATTTCTCTTCCAAACTCACACCTTCAATTTCTTGAATTGTTTCAAAATTATCAATTCTATATAAACGATCTATTGGTTTAGCATGGACACGAGAAAATTCTTCTTCGTCAATTTTACGTGCGCAAAATTTATATTTTTTTCCCGTACCATTAAAAGGCTTCATATCCCAAAATTCTTTTTGTAAGACAGGCTTAGTATAAGCAGAAAACTGCCCAGTATACCCATCCGACAAGGGCTTTATCGAGGTCATATTAAATATAGAAACAACTTGCCCTTCTTTACATATTTCATTTGGTGGGCAGGGGTGGTTAGGATATGCAAATGTGAATATAATTTTACCATACACAGCATCATACTCATATCCACTATTTTTACTGAGCTCCTCACATCGCTGCTCAATACTCGTGCCTTCAATTTCATGAATAGTTTCAAAATTATCTATCCTGTAAACATGTTCGCTTGGCTTAGCATTAACCTCAACAAATTCCTTTTCTATAAATTTACTAAAATTAAAACATGTTAATCTCTGAATAATGGCATCTTGTGCTTTATGTATTTCATCCAGATTGCTTTCATCAAAAACATAGCTTCTAGTTAGAATTAAATTTTCATCATGCTTTAATATTGCAGCTGATATTGCATAGAGAGTATTTGCCTCCTCATATTTCTCAGAAAAGGATTTTGCCTTTTGAACATAAAAAAGATAGTTCAAAGCATTTTTTTCTTTATGTGTAATGTCTCTGTAATCAACTCCCCCATCAGCCCTTTCTATATAAAAACTATATAAATCAGGCCTTTCTGAATATTTTTGAAATCCAGAAGGGCTTATCATTTGATCTATTTTACCTTTTAATTTATTCTCAAAATTTGACCAGTTATATTCTGTTCCTTTTTCAACTGAAAAAGGAACATTTAAAACAACGTTCACAGAGTCAAAATTTTTAATGCCTGAGCAATTATAAGATACGGGCAAAAGCTTTTTTATGCTTCTATAAAAAAATCTTTGCTCTACCCATACTCCACTAGCTACCCCAACAAAAAACAAAAAACAAAAAATAATGAGCCACATTTTGACTTTAGATTTTTTTGATATTTTATCGGCTTCTTCCGACATCCATTCCCCTCTCGATTCGAATGTATGTATGGTTGCATTCATACGAAACCAAAATATGTAAAGAGTCAAGGGAGTGTTTTTCGTAAATCAACATGAATAATAATGTTTCTGCTCAATGTTCCGTTTTTTAAGCTCGGATTTTAGTTCTTATAACAAGGAATTATTGAAAGTAATTCATGCAAATTTTTGCACCCATTTAATTTCAGAAAAATTTCATTTTAGGACACCCTGTAAAAGACAGAGTTTTAGAAAATGCATATTTTTCTGAGCCAGTAGGCGCGTGCTTCACTGTTGCGATTGGAGAGGCCGGAAAGGTGGGATAGGCATTTATTTTATCGGCTGACATGCAGGGCTATCGATTCACGCGAAAGGTATCCCCTAGAATACCCCATGCAAAGAGCACCAGTTTTGCATGATGTTCGTATCAATTTAATATATTGATTTTATAAGCACGAAATAACCACTCCCTAGAAAGGGATTGAACACTCTACCTATTGATTAAAAGGTATATTTTGAAGAAAACCAACGAAAAACCATGACACTCAATGACATTTAATGCATTGAAATACCGTGGTTAAATTTCAGAGCCATCCCTGTATTTTCTAATCCAGTCGCACCCAAATTGCACCATTTATCTGCAAATTTTTAGGCTGTGATCAGATTACCGCTTACTTCCAATGCTTCTTCATCGGTCAGGCCGATATAATTAACAATCGTAGCAATCTGTACGAAGTTATTAGCACCACCATCAATATCAACGGCCAGATAGCTATCAATACCATTATCGGTAATTTGCACAAAATCTGTAATCAATTCTGTCAAAGGATCATAAGCGCTTAAAAGATCGGAAATATCCAGCTTATCGCCTTCAGATAAATCAAAGTCCATGATAGCATCACTATTTGTGAAGGCTGAATCTGCTTCAAATACAAAGGTATCAGACCCCCGATCACCAAAGAGAATATCTATACCAGACCCACCATAAAGAACGTCATTATCGGCTCCTCCGAACAACGCATCATTACCGTTGCCACCGTGAATAGTATCATTGCCTCTGTCTCCTGATAAAAGATCATTACCATCTTCACCAAAGATGTAATCATTGCCATTTTTGCCTTTTGCAATATCATCACCAGCGCGTAAGAATATTTTATCATTCTCATTCCCGCCACTGATGTAATTGTCTCCATCGTCACCTAGAATGACATTCTTGGTTGGGTTTACAGTAATGAAAGCCGTTGCTGTATCCATACCGCCTTGTCCATCAAGGACCGTGTAATCGAAGCTATCGTCTCCGAAGAACTCAATTCCCGGCGTGTAAGTGAATGTACCGTCTGCATTGAGCGTTACGCTATTTCCGCCTGAAGTAATAAGAACACCTGCCTGAACACTTAGTGCATCACCATCAACGTCATAGTCTGTACCATTGCCGTTATCAGAAAACACACTCCCCGCAAGTGGAATATCCTCGTCAGTCATAAATACATCGTCTAACGCAACAGGGTTATCATTCACAGCATTTATCGTTAGATCAATATTCGCCACTGATGTGCCACCATTACCATCACTAATCGTATAGCTTAGCATCTCACTACCATTAAAGTCTGCATTTGGCGTATAGGTGATTGTATTATCGGCATTCACGATAGCTGTACCGTTCACTGCACCATTAACAGCAGTAACAACAAGCGCATCGCCATCAATATCACTATCATTTGAAAGCACATCAAATGTTACAGCATTATCCTCATCGGTAACAGCTATGTCATTTGTAGCAACAGGATTATCGTTAACGGGAAGAACATCAATGCTTACTGTGGCTGTATCAGTTAGCCCTGCACCATCATCAAGCGTATAGGTAAAGCTGTCAGCTCCGTTAAAATTAGCGACAGGAGTATAAGTAAAGTCACCATTGGCCAAAATATTAACCGTAGCGCCATTCACCGTTATCAGGGTTGCTGCAACCGCGCTTAGAACATCTCCGTCAATATCACTGTCATTCACAAGCAGGTTGCCAGTAATCACTGTATCTTCATTACCAGAGAAGCTGTCATTACCAGCAACAGGAGCATCATTCACAGGATTAACTGTTGCAGCTATGCTTGCTGTGTCAGTTCCTCCATTACCATCAGAGACAACATAAGTCAGTGTTTCACTTCCATTGAAATCGGCATTAGGTGTGTAGGTAATCGTGTTATCAGCGTTCACTATAGCTGTGCCATTTACTGCACCACTGACGGAAGCAACGCTCAAAACATCACCATCAATGTCACTATCATTGGATAGAACAGTAATCGTAACAGCCGTATCTTCATTGGTCACAGCGCTATCATCAGCTGCTACCGGATTGTCGTTAACGGGACTCACTATTACATTGATTACGGCTGTGTCCGTACCGCCATTACCATCGCTGATCGCATATGTCAGCGTTTCCGATCCATTAAAGTCGGCATCAGGTATATAGGTAATCGTACTATCCGCATTAACAACAGTCGAGCCATTCACAGCACCAGTTACCGAAGTAACATTGAGCACATCACCGTCAATATCGCTGTCATTCGCAAGAGCCGAAATAACCACTGCAGTATCTTATTGGTTACAACTATGTCATCAACAGCTACAGGCGCTGTATTATCAATAACAGAAATAATGGCACGACCACTAGATGCATTTCCATTATTATCAAAAACAATGTAATAAAATCTGTCTTCACCGGC
>JAOUOR010000041.1 GCA_029880245.1 Alphaproteobacteria bacterium | reverse complement strand
AGGGATTGGCACAATTTTTATTCTTCAAAGGGAGTGATGTTTGTGAAACAAGCTACGCAGACCGCAAGGGAAAATACATGGGACAAAAAGGTGTCACCCTTCCCCGCCTTTGACCAGCTCAAAAGCAGCCGTTCTACTTACCAGCAAAAGTCACCTGATACAAATGCACAGCCCTCTAAGCTGGATAAGATTATCGTACGCGGCGGACAGGAACTAAACGGCGTTATCCCCATTAGCGGAGCCAAAAATGCAGCCCTGAAATTGATGTGCGCAGCTCTTTTGACCGATGAGCCTGTTTATTTTGAAAATGCACCGAATATGCTGCGTGATATTCAATCCCAGACTGATCTAATGACTCATCTGGGTTGCCATATAAGGCGAGAGCGTGACCTTATGGCTATAAATGCTGGTCCGGTACACAGCCAGACTGCGCCTTATGATCTGGTGCGTAAGATGAGAACCTCTATTCTTGTACTTGGTCCGCTACTCGCGCGCTTCGGACAAGCCAAAGTTTCTCTACCTGGCGGATGTGCGATTGGAACACGGCCCGTTGATTTGCACCTTAAGGCACTAGAAGAACTAGGTGCGCAAATCAAGCTTGAAAATGGTTATATTGATGCAAAAACGCCCCAAGGAGGCCTTCAAGGCGCTAAAATCCTTTTTCCAAAAGTCTCGGTTGGTGCAACAGAAAACCTGCTTATGGCTGCCACTCTTGCAAAAGGCACAACGGTTCTTGCAAATGCCGCAAAGGAACCGGAAATTGTTGATTTGGGTGAATGTCTTATAAAAATGGGTGCCAAAATCACTGGCCTTGGAACAGAAACAATTACGATAGAAGGGGTTCCAGAATTAAAGGGAACAACCCACTCAATCTTACCTGATCGCATCGAAGCCGGAACCTATATCATAGCCGCCGGCATGACAGGCGGAACACTGAAACTTCAAAATGCCCGTATTGAACACCTAAGTGCAGCTATGGGCCTTCTATCTCAGGCCGGTATAGAAGTTGAACAATCCGACCAAGACATCATTGTTCATAGAGAAATAGGACGTATTCTAGGCGTCGATATTATGACCGAACCCTATCCGGGTTTTCCCACTGATTTACAGGCACAGTTCATGGCAATGCTCTCGCTTTGCCAAGGTGCAGGCATGATCACGGAAACAATCTTCGAAAACAGATTCATGCATGTGCCAGAGCTTTGCCGCATGGGCGCAGATATCACAGTTCAGGGAAACTCCGCTATCGTGCGCGGTGTAGAGTCCCTAAAAGGTGCAGAAGTCATGGCAACAGATTTACGAGCAAGCGTTGCCCTTGTCCTCGCAGGACTTGTTGCAGAAGGCGAAACCACCATCAACCGTATTTATCATCTAGAACGCGGTTATGAAGATATCGTAGGCAAGCTCTCGGCCTGTGGCGCAGATATTAGAAAAGCATAATTCGACCTTGCGCTGCACCATCTTTCCCTGTATTCCCTTATCCTGTTATGACACTAGAAAAGAAACTCATACTCGCACTGCCTAAAGGCCGAATTCTAGAAGAGCTTATGCCCCTTTTGGAAAAATGCAATATAATTCCGGAAAATGATTTTAAGGATGAAAATAGTAGAAAACTCCGTTTTAATACTAATCACGGCAATCTGGATATAATACGTGTGCGGGCCTTTGACGTTGCAACTTTTGTGGCCCATGGCGGTGCGCAAATAGGCATAGTTGGCAGCGATGTTCTTGAAGAATTTCAATATTCAGAAATTTATTCACCTCTTGATCTTGGAATTGGCAAATGTCGCCTATCAGTCGCCATAACAAATGAAGATGCAGATAACGCAGATACGTCTAAATGGAGTCATATCCGCATTGCCACTAAATACCCGAACCTGACCGAACGTCATTTCTCAAAACAAGGAATACAAACCGAATGCGTTAAGTTAAACGGCGCCATGGAAATAGCCCCTGCTCTTGGCCTAGTACGCAGGATTGTTGATCTGGTTTCAACTGGCAGCACACTCAAAGCCAACAACTTGCAGGAAGTTGAAAAAATCATGGGTGTCTCGTCCCGATTAATTGTCAATCGTAGTGCCATGAAAACAAGGCCTAAAGAAATGCGCACTTGGATCGATGCCTTTCAAAAATCTGTTGAATAGGCAAAACTGATGTTTAGCAAAAAAATCAAGCTCAGGAAAAACAGCTACATAAAAACACTGGACCTGATAACCGATAGTTATGACATAACATCAGATCTACTTGAACGAGACCGACAAAGTGCTCTGAATGATATCATTTCAAAGAATGCATTCCAGCCAGCAAAAGACCGGCAAGGCCCCTATTCTCTTGAGTTATATATAGAAGATGACCGCCTGGTCTTTCATATCACCAATAGCAAGGGCAAAGATCTGAACTATCTGGTTTTGTCACTTAAGCCCTATAGGCGCGTTATTAAAGATTATTTTATGATCGTGCAAAGTTATGATAACGCTGTAAAAGAAGGCAAGCCCTCCCGCATAGAAGCCATTGATATGGGACGTCGCGGCCTGCATAATGAAGGCGCGGCTTTGCTTCAAGAAAGGCTTTCAGATAAAATAATGCTGGATGATAATACCGCGCGGCGTCTTTTTACCCTCATTTGCGTTCTTCACATGGGGAAAACACATATTTTGCGCTGAATTATTATTAACATTTCCATATGGGACAGTATTCTTATTTATAAATTTATTGCTTTTTTACGATTTATGCGTATAACAGCTAGTCTATGATAGTTAAGAATAAAGAAATTGAGAATAAATGGCTAAAGAAGATCTAATAGAATTTAAAGGTATTGTAACTGAAATTCTTCCCAATGCAATGTTCCGCGTTCAGTTGGAAAATGATCACGTCATTCTGGCTCACACAGCCGGCAAAATGCGTAAAAACAGAATCCGCGTTCTTCAAGGCGATACTGTTGTGGTTGAAATGACTCCCTATGACCTGACAAAGGGCCGGATTATTTTCCGCGAAAAATAATAATTATGGCAGCAGACAAATCAAAAACTGCGCCCCTTGTTTTTCGAAAACACAAAAAACTTGTTTTAGCTTCGGCTTCACCCCGCCGCACACAACTTCTAGAACAAATCGGAATTGTGCCAAACATTACAAAACCCGCCAATATTGACGAAACTCCGCTAAAAAATGAAACCCCGCGAGATTACGCTCTGAGAATTGCCAAAGAAAAGGCAATAGCCGTTCATCCAGAATATAAAGACCATTTTATTCTTAGCGCTGATACAGTAGTAGCCTGTGGAAGACGTATTCTTCCTAAAACGGAAACAATAGAACAAGCAGAACGATGCTTAAAACTTCTCTCGGGCAGACGTCATCATGTCTATGGAGGCATTTGCGTCATAACCGATACAGGTAAAATTATCACCCGCTTATGTGATACTGTTGTTAAATTCAAGAATCTTACCTCTAAAGACATAAATATTTACCTGCAATCCGGTGAATGGGACGGTAAAGCAGGCGGTTATGCTATCCAAGGTCTGGCAGCATCTTATATCTCTTTTCTGCAAGGCTCATATTCTAATGTTGTTGGCCTATCCCTTTATGATACAATACAAATATTAGAAGGGAATGATTTCTTCAATCTGGGGCAGGAGCTATAATTGGATATTTTAATCGAAGAATTTAAGGGCAAAGTCTGGGCTGCTGCCATACGTAATGGTCGCCTTGAAGGACTTGAGGTTGACCCCCCTCAAGAAGCTGTACGCTGGGGCGCAGTATATAACGCCAAAATAACACGCATTGATAAATCGCTGGATGCTGCTTTTCTTGATCTTGACGGTCAAAATGTGGGGATTCTTTACAACCGCGATGTCATTACCACTGATAAAAAGGGTGAGCATAAAAAAGGCGGTGATGATGCCATTGGAAAAATTCTAAAAGCAGGAAACATGGTTCTTATTCAGGCAAAAAGCGCTTACTTGAATGTTGATGATGACATGTTCCGGCAAAGCGAAGAAGATAAAACCATACAAACCAGTATGAATATCAGTATCCCGGGGCGATATCTGATTTACACACCCAAGAGCCAGAACAACCAGATTTCACGTCGTATCCAAGGGAAAGAACGGCGTAAAAAAATGGAGAAAATGCTTAACCAAGTTCAAGGCATGTCAGGCCTAATTCTGCGCTCTGCAGGTGCTGATCTGCAAACTGACATTCTCATGCGCGAAGCTAAAATTCTAAAAGATGCATGGGATGTAATTTCTAAATCCTATAACGATAATTATCATGGCTTGCTCGTTCAAGGACCGAACTCCATACAAAGAATCCTTTCAGACCTGGCAATTGAATCAATCGATTCAATCAAAATCGTAACTATGCAGCACTACACACAAGCCGAAGACTGGTGCAATATTTTCGCCCCTGATCTGGTTACCAAAATCCGGCCTGTCGAAATTGATGACGGATCAGAAGACCTTGCCCTATTCGAGCATGAAGATCTTATGGGCCAAATTGAGTCATTATTTTACAATTATGTTCTTTTGCCAAGTGGCGGCAATCTTATCATACAAAGCACTGCTGCCCTTACCGCAGTTGACGTGAATAAAGGCGGCGACAAACGATCTCATCTTGCTGTTAATATTGAAGCCGTTAAAGAACTAGCGCGCCAAATGCGGCTACGTAACTGCGGTGGTATTATTGTTGTTGATTTTCTAAAAATGACCAGCAAAAAAGATAAAGATTCCCTTCTCCAAGCATTGGAAGACGCCACCTACACAGACCCTTGTACAGTGCAACTTCATGGCCTTACCAAGCTTGGCCTTGCCGAGATCACCCGCAAGCGACGTACCCCGCCCCTCGCCGAGCGCTTCGAAGGCATTGAGTTTTAGAATTTTAGAAAAAATGAAGTGGTGCCCAGGGGCGGAATCGAACCACCGACACGGGGATTTTCAGTCCCCTGCTCTACCCCTGAGCTACCTGGGCAAACCGGAAAAGCTCTACCTTAAATCGGGGCATTACGGCTTATAAAATAATCAAGCGACCTTGTCCAGACTTGTTTTAAACATTACGCAATAAAAGCAACCTCTCCCTCTAAACAAGAGACTTAATATCATCACTCATATAAGGTTCGTATTTCTGCCAATAGCCTAAAGCCGTTTTATATAAAGGCTGTTTAACCTGCATGGCACTGGCAGTTGTCACTGAGCGCTTGGTTTTATGAAAGTCCAAACAGGCGTCACTCCACTCAAGATCACAATATTCCAGCAATTCACGAATAGAATTTTCGGGGCTGTTAATAAGACCTTCATAGCTCAAATCATAAATTTTCTCAGGCAAAACCTCATGCCAATACCTCATTAAATTCTCATAAAGCTTATAATATTCGGCAATCTCATATTCATCATAAGCATAAGGCAAACTTCCTGTAAAAAAAGTTTTGAAGATCGAAAGACATGTATCTCTGGGGTCCCTGATACAATGAACAATCTTCGCCTCAGGAAATAAACAGGCAATTAACCCGATGAACCTGAAATTCATCGGCATTTTATCCGTCACATAAATATGATCTGCCGTAAGAGAGTCTAATTTCCGGATATAAGTTCTTGACATTACTTGGAAATCAGAAGTTTTCATGTTCGAGTAAACATCAACATAATTATTCAAAGTGATTTCAAAATCATGGAACTGGATCGCCCCTAAATCCTTTAATTCCCCCGCCCCGTAAACATCCGGATGACTGGCCAGTATTTGTTCAATCAGAGACGTACCCGAACGCGGCATACCCAAAATAAAAATCGGCACTTTGCCTTGCTGCGCCGAAAGTTTGTTTTTATCAATATACTCGACGGTAAAAACCCTCTTAATATTTTCGAATAACTCCCTTTCCTTCTCTATTGAGTAGTTCAAGGATTGGCGATACAAAGCGTTAGCCTCTTTATAGTTTTTATAAGACTCACCATAGTCTTTAGCGCTCTCATACGCCTTGCCCAGAGCAAAATGCATTTCTGACTTAGCCTGCAAACCAAGGGACGTATTCACGATCAAATTTTCCATCTGGCTAATATGAGGATGCCCTTTTTTATACGACTCAATCAGGGATAACATCCTGTGCGCCGAGGCATTTTCAGGAACCAATTTTATAATTGTCTCAAAGATTTCTTGGGCCTTATCCTTTGTGCCTTGCTCAAACAAAAGCGCACCATAATTTATAAGAGTTCTAACGTTGCTTTCATCATATGCCAAAGCTTGCTCTAAATACTCCAGCCCCTCACTAAGTTTACCCTGCCCTCTATAGGCTAACGCGACTGCATAATATAGCTCCAGGTAAGTCGGCTCCAGCTCCAGCCCCTTACGCCCGTATTCTATAGCTTTTTCAAATTGCGCCGCATCCGTATACGCCATACAAAGATTGTAATAAGCCGGAACAAAAGAGCCATAAACCTCAAGAGCCTTATGATAAGCCTGTAACGCATCCTTCTTACGGTTTTCCTTGTTAAAAATTTTACCTTGCTCAAGTAAAAGAGCCGCGTAATTTGAATGAACCCTGAGATTTTTCTCATCCAATTCTAAAGCCCGCCGCATATAATCAAGCGCTTGATCCAGATTTCCATTAAGTCGATGAGCAAGTGCCATAGCAAAATAAAGCTCAATATAAGAAGGGTCCTCTACAAGCCCCCGCTCTCCATATTTAAACGCTTTATCAAAGATACCTTCTTGCGTGTAAAGCAGACAAAGATTGTGAAGAGCCGGAACGAAAGAATTATTAGCCTCAAGCGCTTTAAGAAAAAAACTTTCCGCCTTTTCCTTGTCTTTCCGGAAATTATAAACAACACCAAGCTTGGAATAAGCCTCGTCTTGCACACCCACAACAGCAGCCAGCTCCTTTAAAATGCTCTCGGCATCATCAAGCTGACCCGAGCGAATAAAATCCCCTGCCTTTTGAAAAAGGCTTTGAGTTTGATCCTGCGCTTTAGAAACTGGCATGAAATAAAACCTTTTGAATATGGCGATCCCGGCAGGGCTCGAACCTGCAACCCCCTGCTTAGAAGGCAGGTGCTCTATCCAATTGAGCTACGGGACCATCTCATAAGCGTTTGACGTGCAAAATGCCCAAAACTTAAAGTTTAATCAAGCTTTTTCCTCACTGGCAGGCGGAATATATTTAAAATTATCACCATAATTACGGGGACGCACAACGCGCTTATGCGCAGGCATAACTTCATAATCCCAGCTCTTTTCCTTCGCGTATGCTTCCGCATCTTCCAATGTTTTGAATTTCAGACGCACCTGATTGAGCGTATCACTAGATGATGTCCAGCCCATTAGCGTTTCAGGATCTCTTTTACAATCACGCTCATACTCCAGCACCCACGCATTAAGCTTGGCTCGACCGGATTGCATAACGTTTTTGCTGGGCTTATAAATCTTGACTTTCATTAAACATAATCGCTTCTATTGTATTTTTTACTTTTAAAATCTACCCCAGAAATCACCAGCGGTAAATCTTTCTTACGATAAAAATACAAAATAACGCGAAAAGAATATAAGGCAGAATATGATAAGCACATATATGCCCAATATTATCAGAACCGCAAGAAAGCCTGAGAGCGGTATACCCAAATCCACCCACCGCCAGAGCATTCATAACTGATAAACCGGCAGGACGCGTCGTTTTCCCCCTTAAAGAAAAGTAAATTAAAGCAATAGCAGGAATAACACCGAAAACCATCGCTTCCTTATAGCAATTATGCCAATGAATATCCGGGAATTTATATGACGCCAATAATGTTTGCAGCCCTATCCATGTAACCAAAACCGCAAAAAACGTTATCGGAACAGATAACATCCATTTCTGCCCCCTCATATCCGGCACAGCCATCCAGACGGAACAAAAGGCAGCGCTAATGGCCATAGAAAGAGTTAGAATCATCTCAAAAACAAACAGAAAATCCAGTAACTTTGTACCTAAATCATCCCGTATTTCAAAAACGTAAAGACAAACACCTAGATAAACAACACCCAAAACCATCCAAAGTAAAGCCATTTTAAGCGGATGCGGAGCAAGCTTTAACTCATGCAAATCCTCGCATAAGCTGTTAATAATTTTTTGTGTACTGTCTTCCTTGCCTACGTCATGCATTATTTTACTTACTCTAATCTTTCCTTTAGCTTATTAGCGGCTCTATGCGCAGAAACCTTAACCGCCGAAACGCTCATACCCATCTCATCCGAAACTTCCTGCGCACTATATCCTTCGACCTTCATTAGCGTAAATATTTTCCTTTGTTTTTTCGGCAAACTCCCCAGCGCCGATTCTATATCCTTTAATTCGCCCAAATGCGCCAGTTCGGTTACATTACCATCATATGTTTTTTCATGATTATTAACATCTTCGCGTAATTTCTTATTCTTGTAATATTTCCGTAAAAAATCTGTTTTCCTAAAATTTATTATAGACATCAGCCATGGCTTGAAAGGCCTATCAGAGGCATATGTATAAAGGGATTTATGAACTGAAATTAAAACTTCCTGAGTCACATCTTCTACCCAATCAGGATTTGCAAGAGTCCCCGACAATCGCCCCCTTATAAAAGGCAACAAATCGTTCAAAAGCGCATTATATGCCTTTTTATCGCCTTTTTGGGCTTTTATCGCCCAGTCTTTCCAAATATCCTCTTGGGATTGCCCTGTCATCCTTTGAACCTGATTGTTATTAGAATGAATTTGGATAGTAAGGGCGCAAATACCATGAGTCAATTTATGTTATATGCAACACAAAAATAAAAACAGGCTTGCATTTCGAAAACATTTTGGTTAAGAATACCGGAAATAACCGATCGATTAAGACGGTGGACCCATAAAGAGGTCCGCCTTTTTTGTTTTTGGATCAGATTTATAAGGATTTAAAACGCACATGAATATGACTCCTTTGGAGACAAAATTAAAAGCCCTGATAGAGCCTGTTGTAAAAGACTGTGGCTTTATGCTTTTTCATGTTCAATGCATTGGCGGCGATAAAGGCTCTACGACAGTTCAGGTTATGGCTGAAGATCCGGCCACTAAAAATCTGGGTGTTGATGATGCCGCAAAAATAAGCCGCGCTGTATCAGCCATTCTGGACGTGGAAGATCCTATTAATGGAGCATACAGGCTTGAGATCAGCTCTCCAGGCATTGATCGTTTGCTCATAAACAAAGATGATTTTGAGTATTACAAAGGATTCGAAGCAAAAATAGAAACCAAAGCACCAGATGAAAACGGCCAAAAACGCTTTCGTGGACGCTTAAACGGCTTAAAGGATAATGTAATTCACCTGAGCACAGACCAAGGGGAAGCTCAAATCCCTTATTCTGCTCTGGCGAAAGCAAAACTGGTTTTAACCGATGAATTAATTGAAAAGACTGCAAAGTTATAGGAGAAAAACAATGGAATTGTTACAAGTTGCAGATACAGTAGCCCGTGAAAAAAATATTGATCGCGAAATCGTTTTAGAAGCGATGGAGGAAGCAATCCAAAAAGCTGGTCGATCCAAATACGGTCATGAGCAAGATATTCGTGCACAGATTGATCGCAAAAATGGTGTAATTGAACTAAAACGCTATCGTGAAGTTCTTGAAGAAGATGCTGAAATAGAAAACGAAGTATCCCAACTTACCCTTTCTCAAGCAATAAGAATAAAACCTGATGCCAAACCCGGCGAATTTCTGATTGACGAGTTGCCACCGTTGGATTTTGGTCGCATAGCCGCCCAGACTGCCAAGCAGGTTATCATGCAAAAAGTGCGTGAAGCAGAGCGGGCCCGTCAATATGAAGAATTCAAGGATCGCGTAGGAGAGATCGTTAATGGTGTTGTTAAACGCGTTGAATATGGCAATGCAACCATAGACATTCAAGGGCGCGCAGAAGGCTTGCTACGTCGCGATGAAACTATTCCACGCGAACCAATAAACGTAAATGACCGCATCCGTGCCATTATATATGAAGTGCGTGAAGAAGCTCGCGGACCGCAGATATTTTTATCACGCTCACACCCAGAATTTATGGCAAAGCTTTTCACGCAGGAAGTGCCTGAAATCTACGACGGTATCATCGAGATTAAAGGCGTAGCCCGTGACCCCGGCAGCCGTGCCAAAATCACAGTCGCCTCCAAAGACAGCTCAATTGACCCGGTCGGAGCTTGCGTCGGGATGCGTGGATCTCGTGTTCAGGCGGTCGTCAATGAACTGGGCGGTGAGAAAATTGATATTATCCCATGGACCGAAGATCTTGGAAGTTTTGTCGTTAATGCCTTACAACCCGCAGCCGTCACAAAAGTTATTCTGGATGAGGACAATAAACGCATGGATGTTGTAGTGCCTGATGACCAGCTTAGCCTAGCCATTGGCCGCCGTGGACAAAATGTGCGTCTGGCTTCTATGCTAATTGGCTGGGACATTGACATCATGACAGAAGAGGCAGAATCAGAGCGCAGAGCTGATGAATTCAAAACTCGTTCTTCTCTGTTCATCGAAGCTTTGGATGTTGATGAGGTTATCGCTCATCTTCTTGTCGCCGAAGGTTTCTCTCAGGTAGAGGAAATAGCCGAAACACCTATTGAAGAACTCAATCAGATTGAAGGCTTTGAAGAAGAAATTTCTATTGAACTTCAAAACCGTGCTATTGCCTGGTTGGAAGCGCAAACTAAAGAACTGAAGAGCAAACAAGATGAACTTGGCATCAATGATGACCTTATGACAGCTGAAGGCTTGCGTCCGGATCAAATTATGAAGCTAGGTGAACAAGGTATTAAAACCCTTGATGACTTGGCTGATCTTGCCGGTGACGAGCTTGTTGAGCTTCTTGGTGAAGATCAGATTACTGAAAAAGATGCCAACACTATAATCATGAAGGCCCGCGAACACTGGTTTGCCGAGGAAGATTCTCAAGAGGAAAACATAGAATCAGAAACAGAAAAAGCCGAATAAACGGCTTTTTCTAAAACAATATTTTGCACTTGGGAACTTGCGGGTGTATACCTAACCCCACAAAGGAAACTGGATAAATTTTTATGAGTGAACAAAAAAAAGAAGACAAAGGCACTACAAAAGCTGGAAATACATTAAGTCTTTCCGGTAGAACTCTTAGTCTTAAATCAGGCGACAAAAAAACAATATCCAAACCAAGAGGCAATGCTGTGGCCGTAGAGGTCAAACGTGCGCGAAAGGCTCCCCTTTCATCCCCTGATAACAACAAAGATCAGAAAGATTTACATCTAACGACGCAGGAGCGCGAAGCTCGTCAAAAAGCACTTGAAGCCGCCTTATCAGGCAGCGCAAAGAAAAAGGAATTACCCAAAAGAAGGGTCATGACCATTGAGGATAAAAAGGCCAAAGAAGAAGAAAAAAGACAAGAAAAGGAAAAAGAAAGAGCCAAGGAGGAAAAACAACAGAATTTAGAGACACCGTCTCCATATGATGTAGAAAACATTCCTACCGCTATAAAAGAATCTGAAAACAGACGTAGTAAATTTTTTGAAAATGAAGAGGAATCTGAGGGTAGCTACCGTGATAAGGTCAAGAAAGCAGCACCAAAAAACCCAAGACGCACAGATGACCGCAGAGGCGCTCGCATTACAGTCACGCAGGCATTGAACCGAGACTATGAACGTGATCGTGGCCCTTCTCTGGCCGCTCAAAAAAGAGCGTTGGAAAAGGCCCGCATGGCAGCGCAACCGTTTCAAGAGCCGACGCAAAAGCAAGTGCGGGAGGTCATTTTGCCTGAAACAATAACGGTTCAAGAATTATCCAACCGTATGGCTGAACCAGGCAAAGAAGTCATCAAAGCTCTTATGAAAATGGGGGTAATGGCAACAGGAACTCAAATCATTGACGCAGATACTGCGGAATTGATCGTTGATGAATTTGGCCACAAAGTCAAACGCGTCACAGAGGGCGATGTGGAATTGGCTCTGGATACACTCGAAGACAAAGCAGAAGATCTTGTTCCTCGCCCCCCTGTTGTGACAATTATGGGCCATGTGGATCATGGCAAAACCTCGCTTCTTGATGCCTTGCGTCAGACCGATGTTGTCGCAGGAGAAGCTGGCGGCATTACCCAGCATATAGGTGCATATCAGGTGCAAATGTCATCCGGCGACAAAATCACATTTCTTGATACACCGGGTCATGCTGCCTTTACAGAAATGAGAGCACGAGGCGCAAATGTTACAGATATTGTTGTTATCGTAGTGGCCGCCAATGACAGCATTATGCCTCAAACGATTGAAGCTATAAACCATGCAAAAGCAGCAAATGTTCCTATTATCATTGCTATAAACAAAATTGATTTGCCGGATGCAAATCCAAGCAAAGTAAAGCAGGATTTGCTTCAACATGAAATCGTGATCGAGGAGATGGGTGGCGATGTTCAATGTGTAGAAATTTCAGCCAAAAAGAAAATGAATTTGGACAAATTGGAGGAAGCCATTTTACTTCAGGCAGAAATTCTTGAAATCAAGGCAAACCCAAACCGTCTGGCACAGGGATTTATCGTTGAGGCAAAAATGGAGACGGGCCGTGGTTCAGTAGCAACTGTTTTGATCCAGAAAGGCACTCTTAAGATAGGCCATGTTTTTGTTGCTGGTGCTGTGTTTGGAAAGGTGCGCGCATTGATTGATGACAAGGGAAAAAACATTAAGGAGGCCGTCCCCGGTCAGCCTGTAGAGGTTTTAGGAGCAAATGATACTCCCTTGGCCGGAGATATATTTAACGTCACAAAAGATGAAGCAAAAGCACGTGAGATTAGTGAATACCGACGACACAAAATGAAAGAAATTACAGCAGCCAATGCCGTTAAGGGCCGCACCACTATGGAGCAACTTGTGCTGCAGAAGGAAAAAGGCGAGAAAACTAAATTACCTGTTATCATTCGAGCCGATGTTCAGGGTTCTATCGAGGCTATTTCAGGGTCCTTGTATAAAGTTATGGAAGAGAACGAGGACATAAATGTTCAAATCCTTCACACAGGGGTCGGAGGGATTACGGAATCCGACGTAATTTTGGCTCAAGCCTCCGGTGCTTTGATTGTCGGTTTCAATGTGCGTGCCAATAAGCAAGCACGCGATCTAGCACAGCATGAAAAGGTAGAGGTCAGATATTATAATGTCATTTATAATGTCATTGATGACGTCAAAGCTATTCTGACCGGTATGTTAACGCCGATCATGCGCGAGGAATATCTGGGTCAGGCCAAAATCAAACAAGTCTTTAATATTACGAAAGTCGGTAAAGTTGCAGGATGTGATGTTGAAATGGGCAGCGTAAAACGCGGATCGAAAGTACGATTATTGCGTGACGATGTCGTCATTCATGAGGGCAAGCTTAAAACTCTCCAGCGCTTCAAGGATGAAGTACAAGAAGTTAAAGAAGGTATGGAATGCGGTATGGCATTCGAGAATTACGATGATATCAAGGAAGGCGATGTCATTGAATGCTACGAAATCATAGAAGAACAGCGTGTTCTGGGCTAGAATCCATTCTTCTGTACTTATAAGAAAAAATTATTTTTAAGATGAGACGCAAGCAAACATCCAAATCCAAAATAAATGAACCGTCACAGCGTCAATTACGTGTTGGCGAACAAATTAGGCATATTTTGTCCGAAACACTGCAACGGGGACATTTTTCAAACACCCTGCTACTAAATCATTCCAATACAATTACAATCTCGGAAGTGCGCCCTTCTCCGGATTTAAAATACGCCACGGCCTATATTATACCTCTGGGAGGCGGCGGCGACAATCTCCAAGAAACACTTGATGCCTTAAATGCAGAAAGCAGGGTATTTCAAAAGGATATAGGCACTTCTTTAAGCACAAAGTTCACTCCGCGCATTAAATTTGTCGAAGATGACAGCTTCGCCAATGCCGCCCATATTGAGAATATACTTCGTGATATTCACTCTAAAGACAGATAATATGCCCCGTCATAAAGAAAACAGTGATATCCACGGATGGGTAAATCTTGATAAACCTTTAGGGATGACATCCATGCAAGCCGTTGGGAAAATCCGCTCTATCTTGAAAGGCAAAAAAGTTGGTCATGCCGGCACACTAGACCCGTTAGCCACAGGAATACTCCCGATTGCACTGGGAGAAGCCACAAAAACAATCCCCTATATACAAGACAGTCTAAAAACCTATGAGTTCACAGTCACATGGGGTGAACAACGCGATACAGATGATATGGAAGGCGATATCATCGCCACATCAGATCAACGTCCAGACAAAAAAAGTATCTTAGAGATATTACCGGAATTTACAGGAAATATAGAACAAACACCGCCGCGCTTTTCGGCTATTAAAATTGACGGGAAACGCGCCTATGACCTTGCAAGATCAGGGCAAAAGGTAGACCTGAAACCTCGCAATGTTTATATAAAGTCTCTTAAACTAATAGAAGAAAATAAGGACACAGCGCAGTTCGAGATGATTTGCGGCAAGGGTACATATGTAAGGTCCCTTGCCAGAGATATGGCAGAAAAACTTGGTACAAAAGGCTATGTCAGTGCCTTGCGACGCACGAAAGTTGGCCCTTTTACTTTGGAAAATACGATTTCACTAGACAAACTGCTTGATATAGACTACTTTGCCGCCCGTTGCGAAGCTTTGCTGCCTGTAGGAATTGCGCTGGACGATATCCCGGCCCTAATACTTAACAGGGAAGAAACAGAAAAACTTCGTAAAGGACAAACTATTGATTTTATATCACGACCTGACTTTGAACGGCTTGAAAAAGCCGGATTATCAGGAGCAAGAGAAAAAGTAGCTGTTGCGTCTTATATGGACCAGACAGTCGCGATTATTGAGGTGAATAAATACAAGATCAAACCTGTCCGTGTTTTTAACTTTTAAATGAAACGAGGAAATGATGTCGATTGAACCCGCTCGCAAGGCAAAAATAATTAAAGAGTTTCAAAGCTCTAAGGAAGATACAGGCTCACCCGAAGTTCAGGTTGCTATTTTGACGGCACGTATCGAGGAACTATCGGAACACATGAATGTCCATAAAAAAGACCTCCATAGTCGCAGAGGCCTTCTGTCTATGGTTGCCAAACGCAGAAAATTGCTGGATTACCTGAAGAAAAAAGACGAAGAACGCTACCAAAAGCTTATCAAATCACTTGGTATCCGTCGTTAATCAGATACGAAATAATCAGAGAAAAACCCGATGAAATTTTATCGGGTTTTTATTTTACCTTATCTGTTTTTTGCTCCTGCATACTTATGCGCTCTACTGGAATAATAATTGCCACAGTTGTGCCAATTCCTTTCTCCGATAAAATTTCAAGACGCCCACCATGTAACTTGATTAAGGCTTGCGATAACGGAAGCCCCAAACCGGTCCCCTCCCCCGATCGATCCAGCGCACTATCAATCTGCCCGAAAGGTGATAAGGCCTTTTCAATTTCTTTAAGCGACAAACCAATCCCTGTATCTGAAATAGACAACCGTAAAGACCCGTCATGATCATAGTTTGAGAAAATAGTCACTCGCCCTTCTTCAGGTGTAAACTTAACGGCATTTGAAATAATATTTTTTATGATATTTTTGATTGCAACTTCTTCACCGATCATGCGCGGTAAATCATGAGTTTCATTAATAAGGACCAACCTTTTATCTTTTATTCGTACTGACAAATTATCCAGTGTCGTTTGCAAGCAATCATTAATAGAAAACTCACTTTCTTTAAGCTCTTTTTTGCCGGCCTCTATCTTGGAAAGATCCAAAATTTCATTAATAATCCCTAATAGTTTCCTTCCACTATCATATATATCACTTGCATATTCTTTATAAATATCCTGACCCAACGGTCCCATGACCTGATTTTTTAAAATCTCAGAAAACCCGATAATCGCATTAAGCGGTGTTCTTAATTCATGGCTCATATTTGCAATAAACTCTGTTTTAGCACGGTTTGCCATATCTGAATGAACCTTAGCTTCGCGCAAGGCTATTTCTGCTTCCTTCCGCCTTGTAATATCCTCCATAGATCCTTCGTAATAAAGTGTATTTCCGCTCTCATCTTGTACAATGCGCACGTTCTCCTTAACCCATATTTTATCCTTAGATTTGGTCAGGACTTGAGTTTCATAATCAAAAACCTGCTTTTGCGCCAAAATTAATTGCGTAAATTTTTTACGTTCCTCTAAATCCACATACACTAACCCATTAGCATTTTTAACGATACGCAGCATTTCCTCAACGCTTTCATAACCTAGAATATTCGCCATAGCAGGGTTAGCGCTCAAATATATTCCCTCAGGTGTAACCTGATATAAACCGCCTGCAGCATTTTCAACAATAGTTCTGTATTTTTTCTCGGCTTCAGCCAAAGCACGCTCAGCCCGCCTGCGTTCATCCACATCAGTAATTGTGCCTACAACACGTAAATTCTTATTCTCATCCTGCCGAATAACAGACATAGCTATCTCAACAGCCCGAAACATACCATTTGAAATACGCAACCTTGCAAAATAACGATATGCTTGTTTTTGCCCCCTAACAAGCAACTGAAAATCTTCAATATTTTTAGATTGCTCTTCAGGATGCACCATGGAGAATAAATTATTTCCTAAAGATCGCTCCATATCAAATCCGGTTATTTTACGCCACGATTCACTCAGGAAAAGAAGATCGCCATTTGTATCAGTTTCAAAAATCACATCGCTAACAGAATCGATAATAGCTCTATTCTCTTTTTCAGACTTTACCAATGTTTGATTCAATCTCTCTCTTTCGGATATTTCATTTTGTAGTTCGAAATTTTTTTGCTCAAGAATAACATTCATCTTTGAAAGCTTTGTTGCCTGCTTATAATTGTTACGCACAAAAAGCGTGCCCAGAATTGTCATCATTAACCCAAAAAACAAAACAATATAAGGACTCTTCTCTATGAAAACAAAGCTCTTGTCCTCTGCGAACTCAAGAACAATTTGCCATTCATTATCGGCAATAAAAAAACTAAAATCCTCTTTACTTTTAATGTGATCCTCGCCTATGCCAATATGGTAGTCCATATGATATATGCCTTTTTGGGATTTAATGTCACGTATGGTTAAACGCGTGATTAGTGGATTATTTTTAACAAATTCATCATCAAGCAATAAGGGCGCACGACTGACCCCGACAATCACACCTTTTGAAGAATCTTTCTCTTCTACAGGTAAAAGTAATGCAAATGATCTAAGCTTAATTATAGGTTTTTTGCTGTACTCTATATAGTCCATCCCGCCAAAATCGGTAATTACCTTTATCGTATCCTGATCAAAAATATTAATATCTACCAGCCTTTTAATAAGGGTGTTATCCGGCTTTAGTAGAAAATGTGGATTATCTCCCTTATCATACTGCGCTTGAAAAATTGTTTTATATTGCCAATTACCAGGATTAAGCTCATAGACAAGAAAGAGTTGATCAAAAGAACCAAGCCCCGGAACATTACGCCTTATATTTTTAATAATATCATTTTTATCTTCAGATCTCGACGTCCTGAATATTGTTGCCAGAACACGGACAACATTTTCTATCTCACCAATCCCATCTAATAAAACGGCTGCCGTTTTACGAGAAGTCTCCTCGTATTTATCCTTGGTCAGATTGGTAATAAAAAAATTTAGGATAAAAAAAGCTATAACGGTAAGAAACAAACCATTTAAAAGAACAATAATCTGCGCAAACCCGGATGACAAAAAACCACTATTTGGCTTAAATTCATTTTCTACAATATGACCTTCCCTATCATCACTTTTCATTTAAAGTAGCTCTTTCCACATATCCGAAGTTAGAAACTCTAACACAATCAAAATTATATTTTACCTTTTTACTGTCACAAACTGCAAAATTTACGTTTATAAAAAATATTTAATACAAGCATACATTGGCAGGATAATGACGAAATAATTCATAAAAGCACCATCCTCTTGACGCGCCACAATAAAAAATATACTTTCAAAGTGCAGCATTTTTTTATAGAGTTGAAAAAGGAACGACACATGGCGCACAATAATCCCTTCTCTACTTTTTTTACGAATGACAAAATTCAAGAAACTTTGGAAAAATACCAAAGTTCTACTTTGGATTTTGGTGCCTTTTTGGAAGCCAACAGAAAAAACCTTCAAACTCTAGCTAAAGCACAGCAGATTGGCCTTCAAAATGCACAGGCCCTTACTAACAAACAAATGGAAATCGTGGCTCAATTTATTCAAGACCAGACGAATGCTACAAACGATATTTTGTGCGAAGGAAAAACAGAAGTCATACAGTCAAGCTACAAAAAGGCTATGAGTAATTTTGAGGACATTTCCAAAATTATAAAAGACGCCAATAAAAAGACATCTCGCCTTCTAAAAGAGCAATCTGAAGATAGTCAGGAAACGGTTTCACCAGAGACAGATAATAAAGCATCTGCATAAATTTAGATAGGCAATTCTATATTCACCATCAGACCACCTTTGGGACTCTGATCGAGCCATATTTCTCCGCCATGAGAATGAATAATGTCCATTGTAATAGGCAGTCCCAGACCCACTCCGCCAGTTAACAGATTTCTGGAGCCATCGATTCTATAAAAGGGCCTAAAAACCTTCTCATACTTATCTTCAGGGATACTCGGCCCATTATCTTCAATAATAACTCTAACCCTCTTATTACTGGTAAGTAATACTGTAATCCAAATTTTTTCAGCATATTTTTCTGCATTTGAAATAACATTATTCAGGGCTCTTTTAATAGCCATCGTCTTGATTTTCATCATTAAAGAACCAATTTCATTAGAGTAATTTATTTCGCATCCTTGCCGTTTTGACGCCGTCACAATCTCCTCAATAAGCGTTATAAAATTTACATCCTCGAAACTTTCTTGATCTTCACCGCGCACAAAATTAAGATACCCTTCAATCATTTTCTCCATATCGGAAACATCTAATTTCATAGCATCAATATCTGGACTATCTCCTAACATAGCCAACTGTAATTTAAGACGAGTAAGCGGTGTCCTTAGATCATGCGATACACCGGCAAGCATGTCTGTACGCTGCTCTATCTGACGCTTTATCCTAGTTTTCATATCAAGAAAGGCCTTTCCCGCTTGCCGCACCTCTTTTGCACCCTCGACCTTAAGGTCCGCATCATACAACCCTTTACCAAAGCGTTCTGCCGAAAGCGCAAGCCGCCTTATTGGGCGTATCTGATTGCGCATAAAAAGAATGGCAATAATCAGCAAAATAAGTGAGACACTAAAAACCCAAAGCAAGAAAATATAGCTGGATGAAGAAAAAAGACGCCTTTGTGGCAAAGAAATAAACAGCACGCCATTTTTAAGCAGAACCCTAATCTCAACCCATTTTTCCTGAAAATCCACCTCAATTGTAAAATTTCGATTGAGGTGCCTGTGCATCTCCTTTTCCAGACTGGTCCCAATCATCGCCGCCCAACCTAAAGATTGATGAGCAATAAAACCTTCTCCGTCTTTAGAGAAATCAGTGTCT
>JAOUOR010000040.1 GCA_029880245.1 Alphaproteobacteria bacterium | reverse complement strand
AAGAAAGGTGACAAAGTAATCACCGGTGGCGGCTTGATCGGTAAAGTTGAAAAGATCATAGATGAAAAGGAAATCCTGATTGATCTTGGAAACGGCTTGAAGGTTACGGCTTTGCGCTCGACTATTCAGGGAACATCTGATCCTTATATGAAGCCTGTAGCTAATGACTCCAAGCCAAAAACCAAGGATAAAGACAGGGTTTAGGTAAAGTAGAAATTATGGTTCAGATCTCACCTTGGAAGATATTTCTTATTCTGCTTGTCTGTGCTTACGGGGTTTTCTATAGCATCCCCAATGTCATGACTGCGGCAAGTGTCCAAAAAATGAAGGAAACACTGCCTGCGTGGATGCCCGGCGATACAATTAATCTGGGCCTTGATTTGCGCGGGGGAGCGCATCTTCTCTATGAGGTTAATATGGCGCAGGTCTTTATTGAACGATCAGAGATGTTGCAAGACGAGTTCAAAGGAGAATTTCGCAAGCAAAAAATTCCTTTTAGGCCTTTTCAAACGCTAAAAGAAGGTGTTCGTATAACTATTGAAAACGCTGCAGACTTAGCGGCTGCCAGAAAAATAATCCGTAAGTCCGATACGCGCCTTTCTATAGAAGACGTGGATGAAAATACTCTCGATGTTACGATGAATGATGCTTATCTCAATGAGATAAGAGATCAGACTATTAGTACGGCGATAGAGGTCATACGGCGTAGAATTGACGAATTGGGGACGACTGAACCCATTATTCAGCGTCAGGGCGAGGACAGGATCATTATTCAGGTGCCGGGCCTTGATTCAAAAGAAGTGCGCGATATTGTCGGGAAAACGGCCAAGCTCACATTCCATTTGACAGGTGAGGGCCCTAAAAGAGGGCCGGGAGAGCGGGAATTACCTTATGCTGAAGGTGAAGAAAGGCAAGGGTACGAAATCATTAAACGTCGCCCTATTATCACAGGCGAGATGCTTGATAATGCCCAGCCAACATTTAATCAGATGACAGGTGAAGCCGTTGTATCTTTTAAACTCAACAGTTTGGGTGCCAAAAAGTTTTGTGACGTATCAACAAAATATGTCAATCAGCGTTTTGCTATTGTTCTGGATGAAGAAGTGATTAGTGCACCTGTTATCCGTGAGCCGATTTGTGGCGGACAAGGACAAATATCAGGAAGCTTTACGGTTAAGACTGCAGGTGACCTTGCACTTTTGCTGCGTGCCGGTGCATTGCCTGCGGAAATGGAGGTCGCCGAAGAACGTACAGTCGGACCATCTTTGGGTGCTGATTCAGTAGAAGCCGGAAAGAAGGCCAGCCTGATTGCACTTGTGCTGGTCCTCATCTTTATGGTGCTGGCCTATGGCCTATTCGGTGTGATGGCCGATATTGCTCTGCTTGTGAATGTGGCACTTTTGGTTGCGCTGCTCTCGACTTTGCAAGCAACATTAACCTTGCCGGGGATTGCAGGGATTGTATTGACCGTGGGTATGGCTGTTGATGCCAATGTATTGATCTTTGAACGTATCCGCGAGGAATTGCACGCAGGCCGATCGCCTATCTCATCCGTTGATGCGGGATATAGCCGCGCCATGGCAACTATTATTGACTCTAATCTTACAACTTTAATAGCAGCCTTTATCCTGTTTAGTTTTGGAACGGGTCCGATTAAAGGCTTTGCCGTAACTTTGGGACTAGGGATTATGACGTCATTTTTCTCGGCAATTATGGTGACAAGACTTATGGTCGTGTTGTGGCTTAGGAAAAAACGTCCGGACATATTGCCGATTTAATATTGAAGAAAGAAACTAAAAAATGCGCGGTATTAGATTAGTACCAGAAGAAAGCAATATCAATTTTATAGGCTTAAGAGTGCTGGCCTATATGGTTTCCTTTGCCATTATTCTAGGCTCTATCGGATTGACGGCTAATCAAGGCCTTAATTTCGGGATTGATTTTACAGGCGGAACCCTGATCGAAATCAAAACACCTGAGACGCCGGACCTGACCGCTATGCGCAATCGTTTGAACAATCTGCAGCTAGGCACTATTTCAATTCAGGAATTCGGGGAAAAGAATGACCTTTTGATCCGATTTCCCGAACAACAAGCTGTCATGAATGACGATGTAGAAGAAGGTGATCCGAATACGCTGGCCATAGAAAAAGTGAGCGCCGAGATAAATAATATTTTTGAAGGGAAAACGGTCACATATAGACGCGTCGAATTTGTTGGCCCCCAAGTCGGAGAAGAATTAAAACAGCAAGGTTTATGGGCAATCATTTTCTCGCTTGCCGGTATTCTGGCCTATATCTGGATGCGTTTCGAATGGCAATTTGGCGTGGCAGCCGTAGTAGCTCTGGCCCATGATTCGATAGCAACTATTGGGCTATTTGCTCTGACACAGATGGAATTCAACCTCTCGACAGTGGCAGCGATTTTGATGATTGCGGGTTACTCGATCAATGACACTGTTGTTGTGTTCGACCGCATTCGGGAGAATTTGCGTAAATACAAGAAAAAACCACTGAACGAGCTGTTTAATTTTTCGGTAAATCAAACATTGGGCCGGACATTAATGACATCTCTGACAACTCTTCTTGCGCTTGTGGCGCTATATTATTTTGGCGGCGAGGTAATCAGAGGGTTTGTGTATGCTCTGATCTTCGGAATTGTAATTGGAACATACTCATCCATTTTTGTAGCTTCTCCGGTTTTGATGATGATGAATATTAAGCGTCCGGATATGGAAGGCCCAAGCGGTGAATAAATGGATGTTACGCCTCTGATCCCTAAGGGACAGAAAATTATTCAGGCCTATAAAAACGGTATATTCAAGATCAGTGGTGTATCTTATGACGGTGCAGTTATCGTTACCCCCGAATTATGTCAGGAATGGAACTGTAAATCTGAATTTGCCCAGCTGAAAATCGAAGATTTTGCTCCTGTCATCGAAAAATCAGAAGAGATTGACGTGTTTTTATTCGGCACAGGCTGCCACATTCAATTTTTACCTAAAGCCCTGAAGACAGAGCTAAAACAAAACGGCGTGCATGTCGAAATTATGGATACCGGCGCGGCGTGCAGGACCTATAACGTCCTGATGGCAGAAGGGCGCAGGGTCATGGCTCTTTTGATGCCCGTTTAAAAGCTTGTCATATTTGCACTTTCTTTGCTATTATTCTCTATAATTATAAAAAACGGGATGATAAATGGCCGATTTACCTCAAGCCACATTGAAAAGTCTTGATAATATAGCAATTGAACAGCGCGGCGAACGCGGTGCTGACGGGTATAGATACCCTGAATTTCTACTTCAAAAGGATGGAAAACCTTTCATTCTGGAAGTTCCGGGCAAAGATGGAGCAAAAAGCTCTTTTTATGCTGTAGCAGCCAGCATGGAGGGTGAAAAACAAAAATTCACGCTTTTGGGATATAATGACCTCATTAAATGGCGAGAGAATTTGTGGCAAACGCCAAATGAATTTAAAAATACCGGTGAATCCGTTTACCGCAGTAATATAAATCACAAGGAGATTCCTGCCGATCAGGTTAAGAAAATTGCTCTTAAAATCATGAAAAATGGTTCTGCTGTGGTTGTGCCTGATGATCAGGTTATGCAGGATTACTGGACGTATAAGCCGAACAATCCAAATGATGATCAGAATGTGGATTCTTATGAAGCGGATAGGATAAGACTAGCGCATCAAGGCCAGACTAAGAAGGGTAACCAAGAATTAGGAAGGTTTCCCACAGACCCTGAAAAAGGGGAGTTGAGGAGTGTACAAACTGCGCTCGTCAATACAAAAGGTCTTGATGTTTCCGTCGGGAGTGTCATAAGCAAAAAGGATCTGCAGGCCCATATTTTGAATCCAGAAGAATATATTCGTTCGCCTGTGATGAAGAAGACAAATGCCGCCACGCAGCCTTCTGCGGCAGATAGTCAGGCTATCACGAAAGAGGTGCAAGAGGTGCATAAGGTCCTTCGGGATTTATCGAAACAAGGCATTGGAGTTGAAGTGCCTTCGGCTAAGATGAATCTCAATGATATCAAGGGTGAGCCGCGCATTTCCTTTCAACGTGATCCGGATCAAAATGCCGCTGCACCAGAGCTAAAGCGACAAAAGCGTGCTGATAATGGAAAAGAGGAGCCTGTAACAGCGGAGAATTATCAGGACAAAATAAAACAAGCGCAGATAGAAAAGCTGGAAGCCAGAATAAACAGGCTTCCCGAGGGGGGGCGTGCGAGAGAAATTCTTGAAGAGCAAATTCGTGAGATAAAAGGTGAAAAGCAGCCAGAGAAAGCTAAACCCGATCCCGTAGCCGAAGGGACGACGCGAACAGTAGGAGATATCGCAGATCAGCATAGAAAAGCACAAAAAGAGCACGGTGAGCAATTTAATTCTGATGGCACTAAGGATTATGAACCTGAGCCACCATATAAAAACTCACCAGATATGCAACCATTTTTGGACGCATTTCCCGAGATTATGAACCAAATGGCTGAGGATACAAGAGGTCAATTAGAGCAGAGGATAAAAGATAATCCAAATGCTCCTGAAGCTGACCAGATTCGTGCCATTCTTTCCCAATATCCCAAACCTGTCACACCAGAGGATACCCAAAAATTTTTGGAGCAAGCAAGTGCGGCATTACCTGATGTTGCGCTACGTTTGAAGGAAAAAATAGCTTCCGGTAAAATTGATGAAGCCATTAAGGAATTACAACCTCATATCAAACCTGGTGATGTTCAAGCTGCGTTTAGCAAGGCTGCAGATAAAAGGTTCGCTGATCCAAGTTTGCATTTAACGCCAGAGCAACAAGAAGAAATGAAAAAGTTGCTTGTCGAGCAATATAAAGATGCACTTCGGGCTGTCGCAGATGGACGTCCTTTGGAAGAAGTCGTTGAGAATACAGGTTTTGATACGAGAAATAGCAGCATAAATGCACGCGACTGGGGCAAGCCACAGATAAAAAGAGCTGAGGAAGCAGCACAAGAAATGATCAAAGAGGCTAATCGGTGCATCCAAGAAGAGGTTGAGCGACAAAAAGCAGAGAGACCCAAACTTCCAGAAAAAGATAGAATTGAAGGGATCTCTGAAATAGAGCAGTGTTTAAAAGGGGTTGGATCTCCAAAGGTCCTACAATAAAAAAGGAGCTGAAATCTCGCTCCTATATCATTTAAGATAAGAGTTAGACAAACCAATTCTCGTCATTCCCCGAATTTTACGCCGTAAAATTCTAGGGGAATCCAGATAATTATGGATTGCCTTAGAATGTTTTAGAAAAAAATTCAGGCAATGACATGCTTGAGGACTGTCCAATTCTTATCTTAAATGACTATATTTAATCTCTTCGGGATTTATTCTCCGCCCCTTGGGGTGTTATCGTCATTGCACAGCTTGCCTGTTACATGGTTTATCCATGTAATCCGTGCAATCTATGGATTACCCGCACAGGTCACACGCATAAAGCGTGTAACAGGCGGGTAATGACGGCTTGATACCGTGTTGCTTGCGGCGGGGGTGACGGGAAGGGCAGCCCTTTAAATTAAGCCGCGATCTTCACAGGGCCTTTTTCAAAAAGCTCGGTGACAAATTCCCAATTCACAAGATTATCGACAAAAGCCTCAAGATATTTTGGCCGTGCATTGCGGTAATCAATGTAATAGCTATGTTCCCACACGTCACAGCCAAGAATAGCTGTTTTACCGTGAACAAGCGGATTTTCTCCATTTGGCGTCGCCATCACATCAAGCTTGCCATTTTCATCTGTAATCAGCCAGACCCAGCCTGAGCCAAATTGCCCGACACCGCCTTGAATAAACTTCTCACGAAAGGCATCAAAAGATCCAAAGCTGTCATTAATAGCGGCATCCAGATTACCGGGGCGTGCGCCGCCGCCATTAGGTTTCATCCAATTCCAGAATAATTTGTGATTCCAGTGCTGACCGACATTATTAAACAAGCCTTGCTTGCCTTGTTTATAGGCATTCACCACCACTTCTTCGAGTGTGCTGCCCATATCCGGCAAGCCTTCTATCAATTCATTACCCTTTACAACATAGGCATTATGGTGTTTGTCATGGTGATATTCCAAAGTCTCGGCAGACATATAAGGGGCAAGCGCATCATAGGCATAAGGTAATTCGGGAAGATCAAAGGCGGACATAGTTATTTCTCCTGCTTGCAAATAAGGTTTAAAAACTGATAGTGCTTACCCTACGACTTTTGTCTCCTGTGTCAATTAAAATGAAAAGGAATATGGTGTCTCTTTCTTATTGTGCGGAATTTGTAAAGCAAAACGATCCCGATAGATTTCTTCTGAGCCTGTTTTGCGATGCACCGCGCCGTAATGCCCTATGGGCTTTATTTGCCTTTAACTATGAAATTTCCAAAACGCGCGAAGTAGTGAGCGAAACTACGCTGGGTCATATTCGGTTGCAATGGTGGCGCGATGAGATTGCTAAACTCTATGAGGGAAATGTTACACAGGGCAATGAAATTCTGAGCGCTCTGGCTGAGGCAATCCAGCGCTATAATCTGCCTAAAGAGAAATTTGACGCGCTCATCTATGCGCGTGAGTTTGATCTTGAAAATGTTCTTCCGGCCGATATGCAGGGCTTCACGAAATATTGTGATGTTACAACAACACCTTTGATGCAACTGGCTTTATTTATTCTTGGCGGTGATCCGGACAATGAAGTCGTGCGCGATGTTGCTATTAACTACTCGGCATCGGGGCTTTTGCGTGCGGTCCCGTTCCATGCAAAACAGGGCAGGGCTTATTTACCTGAGAGTTTGCTTAATGAAGAGGGCATTACCAAAGAGGAATTGTTTTCGTTTCAAAAAAAGGAAAAAACAGCAAAAATTGTTGAAAAAGTAGCGCAAGAATGCTGGAAACCTTCCAAATCCGACCATATTTTCCTCAAAAGCTCGAATATACTGGCAGATTTATATTTTCATCAGATTAAAGGGCAAAATTACGACGTATTTTCCCCTAAAATTCTAATTTCTCCGCCCTTTAAAGTGCTGCGCTTATATGTGCGAACAAAATATCTTAGATAAAATTTAACAAATACACGATAATATGCCATAATTAAGTTGTCATAACTATGGCACTGAAATTATTGCGTTTTTTATAAAAGGGATAAAGGTAAAATGGTTGATCCGGTAAATGGGACTTTGCAAATACATCAGATTTCCGGGGCAGATAAAAAATCCGCCAAAGAATCTGATGAGAAACATAAATCTTCCGAAAACAAAGAAGTCGATCAGGTAAATATATCTGATGAAGCTATTTCTATTGCAGAAGCATCCGAAGCGGCGCGTCAAGCCTCTCAGGCACTAAAAGATAATGATACGCTTAATCTTTCGGCAGATACGAAGAGATTAAACCAGCTCGTTTAGAAAAACGTCATTACACGGCTTGTCCGTGTAATCTATGGATTGCACGCATTTTTCAAAGCGTGCAATGACGGGATTTAATTACTTATATTCCACCTTCAGGATTTCGTAATTCCGAATCCCTTTGGGAGTTTTGACAGTCACAGAATCACCTTTGGTTTTACCAATCAGGGCGCGTGCGACGGGAGCGCTAATGGATAACTTCCCGCTTTCCATATCAGATTCATGCTCGCCTACAATCTGATAAGTCTCTTCATTATCTGTTTCTTCATCAACAATCGTAACAGTCGCGCCGAATTTTACGGTATCACCGCTCATAGTGGTCGGGTCAATAACTTGTGCGCGGCTTGTCACAGCCTCAAGCTCTTTGATGCGCCCTTCAATAAAACTTTGCTGTTCGCGCGCGGCGTGATATTCAGCGTTTTCTGATAGATCGCCGTGTTCACGCGCCGTTGCGATGGCTTGAATCACATTGGGCCGTTCCACAGTTTTCAAATTTTCCAGCTCTGCTTTCAATTTTGCAAAGCCTTTTGTTGTCAGAGGAAATTTATCCATCGCCCAAACCTTAAAATAATTTTGTTTGAAAAAATAAAGCCCGCAAATTTATATATGCAGGGCCACTAAGTAAACGATTATAGGCATCCTTTTCTTGTGAGGAAAGGTTTTTTTTATATGTTTTTACATTGGCGATCAAGGTAAGATGCACTCAAAGGGTTTTATCTTGGTTGGTTGAAGCGCAGCTTTTATCTTCAAGATCATAAGCAAATTATATAAACACGCAGAAACAGGCAGTGACTAGGAATAAGGCATGAAAAAATTATTATCTCTTGGAATCTTTATTGGCTTACTTACGCCCGCAACGGCTTTGGCTGAGAAAAGTTTCGAAAGCTGGCTTGTCGATTTCAAAAAAGAGGCTATCGCCAAAGGTGTTTCAGAGCAGACGCTAAATCAGTCATTTCAAGGCGTAAAGCCTATTCCGCGCATCATTGAGCTGGATCGCAAGCAGCCGGAAGGTACAATGACTTTTGATCAATACCGCAAGCGCGTGATTAATAATGATCGTATCCAGCAAGGCCGCCGCCTGTACCAGAAACACCGTGCATTATTGGATAAGACAGCCCAAAAATATGGTGTGCCTGCACCGTATATTGTGGCGCTTTGGGGAATTGAAACGAGCTATGGCAATAATACGGGCGGTTTTGGCGTAATAAATGCTCTGGCAACGCTTGCACATGATGGTCGCCGCAGTTCTTTTTTCACAAGAGAACTTATCAATGCGTTGAAAATTCTGGACGCCGGACACATTTCTCACAGCAATATGAAAGGCTCCTGGGCGGGGGCTATGGGTCAAAATCAATTTATGCCCAGCAGTTTCCATGCCTTCGCTGTAGATGGGAATGGTGATGGAAAGCGGGATATATGGACAAGCCTTCCCGATGTTTTTGCCTCAACAGCTAATTATCTGAGTACAAGCGGATGGAAGGAAGATCAACGCTGGGGCAGAGAAGTTAAGCTTCCCAAGAAGTTCAAAAAATCCGATGCTGATTTGAAAATTACAAAACCCTTATCAGAATGGAAATCTGTGGGGGTTAAAATGCCCGATGGGAAACCTATTCCCGTTGTCGAGGGCATGAAGGCTTCTGTTGTCACACCGGACGGGATAAATGGTCCGGCCTATCTGGTATATGATAATTACCGTGTTATTATGAAGTGGAATAAATCGACCTATTTTGCAACATCTGTTGGCTTGCTTGCCGATTCTATTGCCCAATAAAAACATTAAAGAGTGATTATGAGAAACCTTTATATTTTTATACTATTATGTTTGGTTATCCCTGGTTTAAGCGGATGTGCAAGGATTGAACTGGCATCCCATTTCGGAAAGAAACTCGCGGGATCCTCTGTGCCAAGCAAAGGATATTACAAGGTAGGATCACCTTATGTTATCAATGGCAAACGTTATTATCCATCTGTTGATTATGGCTATAATAAAACCGGAATTGCTTCGTGGTATGGGCCAAATTTTCACGGGAAGTCAACGGCTAATGGTGAAATCTTTGACCAGAATGAGTTGACCGCTGCCCATAAAACTCTACCCTTACCGAGTATTGTCCGTGTTACCAATCTGGAAAACGGTAAATCCATAGTTGCACGTGTGAATGATCGAGGGCCTTATGCGCATGGACGGATTATAGATATGTCCAAGCGATCGGCAGAATTATTAGGATTCAAAAATCAAGGAACTGCCAAGGTGCGGGTGCAAGTGCTTGAGCCTGAAAGCCGGATGGTTGCCAAGGTCGCACAAAATGGGCAGGACACAGGCGGCATGGAGGTGGCAATGAACAGGCCAAATTATAAATCACCTAGCCCTGCCGCGTATCAAAAAACTGTTTCACCGCAAGTTAAGCCCGCCCGGTATCAAACAGCCTCGTTGCAAACTGATAAGCCAAGGGTCATTCCCGGACATAAAAAGAGCGGACAGTTTTATCCGGATCCTATGATCGCAGAACAAGCCGTAAAACCAACACAGATTTATGTTCAGATGGCTTCTTTTTCAACGCGTGAAAGTGCCATGAAATTCTCTAGTGTTCTTCGTGAACAGGGCTATGCACCGGCACTGATACAGCCTGCAAATGTGAACGGGGAGAATTATTATCGTGTGCGTTTTAGGGCAGAAACAATTGCCAATGCGGATGAATTACTGGATAGGGTCTTGCGTGATGGTCATAGCCGCGCCATTATCATAGTAGATTAGGAATTTGGATTTTTAGCAATGTTTAACAATTTTTTGAAATTTATCTGTCTTGTGCCGGTGTGCTTAGTTTTGCTGTCGGTGCATTCTTATGCGCAGGATACGCTGGCAAAACAGGCTCTTATTATTGATTTTGAGACGGAAAATGTACTTTTTGAGAAAAATTCTGATGAGCAAATGCCAACCTCATCCATGAGCAAGGTCATGACGATGTATCTGGTTTTTGAAGCATTAAAAAGCGGAACTATTAAACTGGATGATGAATTTCTCGTTGGAGAGAAGGCATGGAAAAAGCAAGGCTCCAAGATGTTTGTGTCTGTTGGAGACAAAGTCAAGATTGAGGACCTTATACGGGGCGTTATTGTGCAATCAGGCAATGATGCAACGATTGTTCTAGCCGAAGGTCTTGCAGGAAGCGAAGAAGCTTTCGCTCAGGCCTTAAATGAAAAGGCGAAGGAATTAGGTATGAGCAGCAGTCATTTCATGAATGCCAGTGGTTGGCCGGATCCCGAACATTATTCAACAGCACATGATCTGGCAGTTTTAGCAAAGGCCATAATAAAAGACTTCCCGGAATATTATAAATATTACGCAGAAAAAGAATTCACCTATAATGATATTACCCAGCAAAACCGCAACCCTCTGATTTATAAAGATATAGGGGCAGATGGTGTTAAAACAGGTCATACGGATGATGGCGGCTACGGGTTGATTGGTTCTGGTAAAAAAAATGATCGCCGCGTGATCATGGTCCTTAATGGTATGGAAAGCGAAAAACAGCGGAAGGAAGAATCCGTACGCTTGATGCAATGGGCACTGAGTTCTTTCAAGAATATGACAGTGTTTAAAACGATGAAACCGCTTGAGGAAGCTGATGTCATTATGGGACAAAAAACCAAGGTTGCTCTTGTCCCTGCACAGAGTACGATTTTTACTGTGCCGTCTTTATTTAGGAATAAACTAAATATCAGTGTTGAGTATACATCACCTTTAGTGGCACCACTGGTCAAAGGAGATAGGGCGGGCGAAATAAAAATAGTGACGCCTGAGGGGGAAGAGAGAAAAATTGACCTTTTGATAGGAGAAGATGTGCCGGAACTTGGGTTCTTCTTGAAAATTATAGCTAAGGCAAGAATGCTCTTACAGGAACATGGAGGATAAGGCTATTACAGGTCTTTTTATAACATTTGAAGGCGGAGAAGGCGCAGGAAAGACTACGCAGGTCAACCGTTTGGCGCGTTCCTTGTCCGAGCGCGGACATTATGTTGTAACTACGCGCGAGCCCGGGGGAACACCGGAAAGCGAAAAGATAAGGCAGCTTTTGGTGCAGCGCGATGCGTTTAACTGGAACCCGATAGCGGAAACTTTGATGTTCTTTGCCGCGCGGTCTATGCATATAGAAAGTATTATAAAGCCGGCCCTTAAAGAAGGAAGTATTGTCATCAGTGATCGCTTTACCGATTCAACTGTGGCGTATCAGGGCTATGGCAAGGGGCTGGATCTGGGTAAGATCAGAGATATAGAAAAAGTTTCAATTGATGGCTTTAAACCTGATCTGACATTTCTGTTGGATATTGATATCAATAAAGGATTGGAAAGATCGACCAAGTGTCTTTCTTCGAAATTAGGCTATGAAAAAACAGAAGACCGCTTCGAACGTATGGAAACAGAGTTTCACAAAAGGCTCCGTCAGGGCTTTCTCGAGATTGCAAAAAAAGAAAAGAAGCGCATTAAGGTATTTGATGCAGAAAAAGACGCGGGTGTTTTAGCTGAAGGCATTTTGGAAATAGTGCTCGGTGCAATGAAATAACAGTAAAGGTAGCCTCATGAATTTATTCGGTGATGAGGATTTAATTTTTGACGATGACCCGCAAGAGGATGATGTCGGGTATTCTCCCGTGCCGGAAGACTCCGTTTCGGAGTTATGCGAACCGGCCCTTATGGATTTTTGTCTGGGCCATGAGCAAATAGAAAATCAATTTCTGGATTTATACAAGAAAGATAAAATGCCGCATGCTGTGGTGTTTTCAGGAGCTCAAGGGATTGGTAAGACAACATTTGCGTTCCGGCTTGCCCGGTTTCTCTTGAAAAGCAGTAAAGACACTCAAAGTAATCAAGAGGCCCTGTTCGGCATCGAAGAGAGCGCGCCGGATGTAAAATCCTTGGACATCGCACGGGATGATCCGGTTTTTTCAAGGGTTGCTTCGGGCGGACATGCGGATTTAATGCACCTCAAGCGGGATGAGGGCAGTAATGCTCTGCGTGTTGATGAAGTCAGAGGGATCGAAAGATTTCTGCGCAAGACATCATCGGAAGGCGGATACCGCATCGTCATCATAGAGGATGCCGATACGATGAACAGAAATGCCCAAAATGCAATTTTGAAAATTCTGGAAGAGCCGCCCAAAATGGTCTTGCTTATCTTGATTGCCCACCGTTCCGGCATGCTTATCCCGACAATTCGCTCTCGTACCAGATTCTTTGAATTTAGATCTTTGTCAGAGGGCATAATTCTTGATGCGCTGCGTCGTGAAGGAAAAATCTTATCAGAAAAAGAGAGTCAGCGACTACTGACCTATGCTTCGGGTAGTATTGGCAAGGCACTAAATTTCACTAATGAAGGCGGATTGGACATGCTTTCAGAGATATTAAATCATATCGAAAAAAATAATCAGACGGCGCTTCATAAGTTTTCTCAATCCATATCCGGAAAGGGACAGGAAGCATCCTATTATTTATTTGCAGATATCATGCAATGGATTTTTCGTCTGATGCTCTCGGCTAAAGCACGGGGTGACTACCGCGCTTTGGAGAATTTTAGTCATGATATTGTTACTAAAATGGTTGGTGAGTACTCACTTGAGAAATTAATCGGGATTTCCAGTGACTTAAGAGAGCATTTCCAAAGTGTAGATTTTTCCAATCTGGACAAGCGTGATGCTGTACGCAGGGCTTTTCTTATGCTAAGTCAGTAACGACTTTATTTCATATATCGTCATTCCCCGAATTTTGTTACACAAAATTCTAGGGGAATCTGGATGGATCGCCCTAGAATGACCAAGTCATTCGGGCGATGACGAAGAATGGATATATTTTTTGTTAGGAGAGTAAAGCTTTGGACAATAATCCGGATCACAAAGACCCATTTTATATCACGACGGCTATTTCATATGTGAATGGTGTGCCGCATCTTGGTCACGCTTATGAGTCTGTTTTGACCGATGTTCTGGCGCGGTTCAAAAGGCTTGACGGTTATGATGTTAAATTTTTGACCGGTACAGATGAACACGGCGAAAAAATTGCGCAAAGCGCAGAAAAGGAAGGCATGGCTGCCAGAGATTTTGCCGATAAAAATGCGCAGAGTTTTATTGATCTTACCAAAACGCTTGGTCTATCCAATGATGATTTTATCCGCACCACGCAAGAAAGGCACTATAAAGCCTCGCAAGGTCTTTGGAAGAAGCTCTGGGACAAAGGCGATATTTATCTCGATAATTACGCGGGCTGGTATTCCGTGCGTGAAGAAGCTTATTTTGGCGAAGATGAATTAAATATTGACCCCGAGAGCGGTTTAAAGCTCACACCTCTTGGCACAGAGGTCAAATGGGTCGAAGAGCCAAGTTATTTTTTCAAATTATCTGAATATACAGACAAGCTGTTAAAGCTCTATAAGGATCAACCCGATTTCATTATGCCGGCAGCGCGCGCCAATGAAGTGGCCAGCTTTGTTGGTCAGGATGGAGGATTGAAAGATCTATCGGTCTCCCGCCAGAAAATTCGTCTTAACTGGGGCATTCCTGTGCCCAATGATGATGATCACGTTATGTATGTCTGGCTGGATGCGCTCACAAATTATATTACGGCATTGGGATACCCCGATGAAACTACCGAAGATTTCAAGCGTTTCTGGCCCGCAGATTATCATGTGATCGGCAAAGACATTACACGTTTTCATGCTGTATATTGGCCCGCCTTTTTAATGGCGGCTGATTTGCCTTTGCCCAAGCATATTTTTGCGCATGGATTTATTAATGTCGGCGGAGCCAAAATGTCCAAATCAGTTGGAAATGTTTTGTCACCGGATGACCTTATTAAAAATTACGGGCTTGATCCCACGCGTTATTTTCTGATGCGTGAGGTTTCCCACGGGAATGACGGGAATTTCGCTCACGAACAAGCCGTGCAGCGCCTGAATGCTGATCTGGCTAATGGTCTGGGTAATCTGGCGCAAAGAACTCTATCCATGATTTACAAAAACTGCGATGAGCAGATCCCTGAATGCGGTGAAAAGACTGATGAAGACAAAGCTTTGCTGGATAAAGCTTATTCAAAGCTAATCAATGATGAAATAAGGGCTTTTGCCGATCATTTGGCCTTTCATAAGATTCTGTCTACGGTATGGGAAGTGATCTCTGATTGCGATTCCTATATTGATCGTCAAGCGCCGTGGAAGCTCAAGAAGGAGGACCCTGAGCGCATGAAGACGGTTTTATACGTCATTGCGGAAATTATTCGTTGTATCGCTATTTCTGTGCAGCACACAGTCCCCGAATCCGCAGGAAAATTGTTGGATCAGCTTTGCGTTCCCCTTCAGGAGAGAGACTTTTATCATCTTTCTGCCAAATATGCCTTACAGAGCGGAACTTCAATAGAAAAGCCCGAAGGTATATTCCCGCGCCTTGAAGAGTAAGAGGTCAGAACGCTATGTGGATTGATTCCCATTGTCATCTTAATCATCCGAATATTAAGGAAAAAGGCTCACCTGACGAGATTATCCATGCGGCAAAACAAGGCGGTGTCGATGGCTTGCTGACTATATGCTGCCGGATGTCGGAAGAAATAGATGAACTGGCTTCCATATCAAAAAACCATGATAATGTCTGGTATAGTATAGGCACGCATCCTCATGATGCAGGGCTGGAGGCCGAGAAGGGTTTTTCTGTTGAAGATATTGTAAGGATTGCCGTCGCCGATCCCAATATCATAGCGATCGGGGAAAGCGGGCTTGATTATTATTATGATCATTCACCAAGAGAAGACCAGAAAGACTCATTTCGCAAACATATGCACGCCTGTGTTGAGGCTGACCTGCCTTTGGTGGTTCATTCCCGTGACGCCGAAGATGATACGGCAAATCTCATCAAAGAGGAAAGCGCGAATGGTAAGCTGCGAGGGGTTATGCATTGCTTTAGCTCTAAGAAGGTTTTGGCGGAAAAAGCACTGGAAGAGGGGTTTTATATCTCTTTTTCGGGCATTATCACCTTTAACAAAGCCGATGAATTAAGGGAAGTCGCTAAAATCGTACCGCTTGATAGGGTTTTGGTAGAAACCGATGCACCCTATTTAGCACCTGTGCCCTATCGCGGTAAAACCAATGAACCGGCCTATGTTGCCAAGACAGGGGAATATCTGGCAGAATTTTATGGCCTTGAACCTCAAGAATTTGCGAAGATAACAACAGAGAATTTTTTCCGGCTGTTTAACAAGGCAAAAAGAACATGAATAATCCGCCTTTGAAGTTGACGATATTGGGCTGCGGGAATTCTTCCGGTGTACCGTCTATCGGTAATTACTGGGGGAATTGCGATCCGGCTGAGCCTAAAAACAGACGTTTGCGTTGTTCTCTGGCGGTTCAATCGGAAAAGACAACGCTTATCGTTGATACCGGCCCGAATTTTCAAGACCAAATGAATATGCACAATATTTTTGATCTGGATTATGTTTTATATTCCCATCACCACAGCGATCACATAAACGGAATTGATGATTTACGCCCCTTATATTTTCGCGGTGGCCGTAAGAAAATTGATATATTTGCCTCGCAGGAAAGCTTAAGTGATCTTGAAACGCGGTTTCATTATCTATTTAAAGGTGGAAATAACGAGAAGTTCTATCCTGAAATCCTGCATGGCCATGCTTTTGCGCCTGAAAATTATCACCGGATCAACACATTGGGGGATATAGAATTTATCCCTTTTCCAATGGATCACGGGACCTGTATGGCAGTGGGGTATCGCTTTGGCGATCTATCGTACTGCGTGGATATGAAGGCACTGAGTGATGCTGTGCTGCAAACCATTAAAGGCTCGAAAATATGGATTGTGGACGGCGCAGGCTATAAAAATCCCGATAATGCGGTGCATGTCGATCTTGAGACCTTGTACCGCTATAATGAGATTGTGGAGGCCGAGCAAGTCTACATATCATGCCTTAGCCCGCAAATGGATTATGAAACCCTGCGTCGGGAATTGCCGGACGGGTTCTTTCCCGCTTATGACGGTTTGAGCTTTTCTTTATGAGATCTGTATACGCATCCTGAAAGATGGCAAGGGATCCTGACTTTTGTCAGGATGCGAGGGGGAGGTTACGGTTTTTTATCTCTGTCATTCCGACTAAGGGCATAGCTCGCATGGAGGAATCGAACAAATATCCCTCTCCCCTTGGGGAGAGGGATTAAGGGAGAGGGGGATTTTCGTTCATCCGCGTTTATCCGTGGTTTTTTTAAAATTATGTGCTGACATCAAAATTTGCATATTCTGTAAATATTCTGTATAAATATGAAAAAATAAGATAAACGAGGATGACATGGGTAAATTATTAGATTTTGCAAGAAATTTTCTTCTTGCTTCTACCGTTATAGCAACGAATATAGATATTGCGGATGCAGGCGGGAAAAAATGTACGAATGAAGACTCATTGCAGGAAACAGCCAAGTGTTTAGAAGATAAAGTTAGAAATTTAGGAACTGTCTTAGGTTTAGACGGGGAGGAGTACGGAGTAATCGTCCAGGGTAATATACCTAATATTGGTATTTATACACCTAACAAAAACACTATTCAAATAGTGGATCCCCGTGATAAAACGGTTTTTACAAAGACGGGGTCTGAATCAACAACCAGAAAAATAAAAGACCTTCCTAAAGAAGAACAAAGAAGACTTATGCAAGCTATTATAAAAACATGCATAGGCTTAAAGGGCAATATGGCAAAAGATGGGGGTCCTTTAAAAACAGAGATTGAGTGGTATAGGGCGATATTTGACAAAGAGTATGATAAGACAGTTGCTAAACAAAATAAAGTATTAGATGGTGGGAAGAAAAATGAACTTACTGATGGAGATTCTGACAAACTCGTAAGTTTATTTAAGGAAAAAACAAGATTGTTGAGTATGAGTCCCGTGAGCGTAGAAAGAGGATTGAGCGCAATAATTGGAGTCTTAGAAGGATACTGCCGCTCTGTAGCTGTACCTGAAGTAGCTGCACCTAAATAGGTGTCTTCGTTGCTCTGGTTATACTTCTAAAAGATAAACCATAAAGGTTCAAAGCTTCTTCTTCAAAATCTCGTTGACGAGGGCCGGATTGGCTTTGCCTTGAGATTTCTTCATCACCTGCCCGACAAAAAACCCAAAGAGCTTGTCCTTACCGCCGCGATAGGCTTCTACATTATCCGGATTTTCGGCCAGAACCTCGTCAATAACGGCTTCAATCGCGCCTGTATCCGTAACCTGCTTCAGGCCCTTTTCTTCAACGATTTTTTCGGCATCTTTTCCGCTTGCAAACATTTCTGCAAAGACATCCTTGGCAATTTTTCCGGAAATTGTGTTATCGACGATCAGTTTAATCAATCCGCCAAGTTGTTCAGCCGAGATAGGGGAGTCAGACAGAGCTTTTTCGTTCTTATTCAAAATTCCGAGCAACTCATTGATGACCCAGTTTGCGGAAAGCTTGGCATCGCCACCATCCTTGGCCACGGTCTCAAAAAAATCAGCGCGGGAACGCTCGGCGATCAGGACACTGGCATCATAAAGGCTCAGACCGTATTCATCCATAAAACGGTGCTTTTTCTCATCCGGTAATTCGGGCAATGTCTGCTTGATCTCCTCGACCCACTGGCTTGAAAACTCAAGAGGCAAAAGGTCAGGATCAGGAAAATAGCGGTAATCATGTGCTTCTTCCTTGGAGCGCATGGAGCGTGTTTCCATTTTATTGGGGTCCCAAAGCCGTGTTTCCTGATTGACTTTGCCACCTTCTTCGATAATTTCAACCTGACGGCGGGCTTCAAAATCTATGGCTTGCTGCACGGCCTTAAGAGAATTTACGTTTTTGATTTCAGCGCGGGTGCCGTATTCATCGCCGGGCTTGCGCACAGAGATATTGACATCGGCGCGCATGGAGCCTTCATCCATATTCCCGTCACACGTCCCGAGATAGCGCAAAATCATGCGAATTTTGGAAAGATACGCGACGGCTTCTTCCGGCCCTCTGATATCGGGCTCCGAAACAATTTCCATTAAGGCACAGCCGGAACGATTCAAATCCACAAAAGACTTGGTCGGGCTTTGGTCATGGATTGATTTTCCGGCATCTTGCTCAAGATGCAAGCGCGTAATCCCGATTTCCTTGACGCTGCCATCGGGCAGATCAATTTCGATTTTCCCTTTCCCGACAATCGGATCTTCGAATTGCGAGATTTGATATCCTTGCGGCAAATCAGGATAGAAATAATTTTTTCGGGCAAAAACCGAGCGTGTATTGATTTTGGAGTTCAAGCCCAGCCCTGTTCTTACAGCTTGCTCAACGCATTTCTTATTTAAAACGGGAAGCATACCGGGCATAGCGGCATCAACCAAAGATACCTGAGAATTCGGCGCAGCGCCAAATTCTGTGGCTGCACCGGAAAAAAGCTTGGACCTGGCGATGACCTGCGCATGGATTTCCATACCAATTACAATTTCCCAGTCTCCGGTATCACCCTTAATCATTTGTGGCATAAAGTTTCTCCTGACATTATTTCCTAGCGCCCTGCCTTGTAGTTTTGCTCGTATAGGCACTGCCCGACAGAGTGTCTCAAATAAAATTCGTAATCCGGACTCATGAAGTAGTCTTTAAGAAAATTAATTTCATCAGGGTGGTGCATGTGAAAACGCTCTATTATGGCCAGTGATGTTTTGGAAACTACTTTTTCAACACGATCGCCGGCACATAGACAGACACTTTCTCTGCCGACACTTACATTTTTAATCTGTGGAGATGAAAAGCAATCTTTGCGGGCATATTCCGGTACAACATATCTGGCGCAGGGCGCATAAGCATGCAACATAACGTTTTGACGGACCACATCACCTTCTTTTGAATCGACATCAAGGAGTTTAAACTCACGGACAGATAAGAGACTGCTCATATTTGCGGCACTACAAGCACATAGAACCTCTTGTTCGCTTGGTGTAAAAACAACTTGATCTTCGCTGTTGCATTTTTCGAAATAAGCATTTGCATAATCTGAAGGCGTAACAGGTGCCTTTTTATCAACCGGAGGTTTTATGAGATCCGGATTAAGCATTTCCCCTAACGGGATAATATCATCATCGGATGTTTGTGCATGAGAT
>JAOUOR010000039.1 GCA_029880245.1 Alphaproteobacteria bacterium | reverse complement strand
ATGCGTTTGTCTGATCGTCCACCCTCTAGTGGTGCTTTTGCAAATATGTTGCGGGATTTTGATGCCGTGCGCGAGTTTTTTACCTCTGCAACGATTACAGCGCTGGTGGATTTGCCATTCTCACTTCTCTTCCTGTTCTTTGTTTATCAGCTAGGGGGGGGGATTGCATTTATATTACTGGCTCTGGTTGTGATTGTGATGGTGATTGGTATGGTCATTCAGATCAAGCTTAAGAGCTTGGTTATGATGGCGACAAAAACGGCGGAGTCCAAGCATGGGATATTGGTGGAAACCATTCATGGCCTTGAGGTGATTAAGGCAAGCGGTGCTGACGGGCGGTTCCGTTCTCGCTATGGACGTAGTATTGAAGAAAATGCCATTTTTGCTCAGAAGTCACGGTTTTTATCGGCTCTAGGGGTAAATATTGCGACTTTCTTCCAGCAAATCGCTTCGGTTATTATAATTTTGACAGGGATGTATCTGGTAAAAGACGGGGACTTAAGCACAGGGGGATTGATTGCCTGCGTTATACTGGGTGGAAGGGCGATTGCGCCGATCGGGCAGGTGGCTAATTTGATGACACGCTATCATCAGGCAGGCGGCGCGCTTAAGACTTTGAACCAGATTATGAGCCAAGAGGTTGAGCGACCAGAAGGGAAAAGCTTTTTGCATAGGCCATCGCTGGATGGTGCGATCAAATTTGACGGGGTATCTTTTTCTTATCCGGCTACAAATATAAAGGTTCTTGATAAGGTATCCTTTACTATTGGGCCAGGCGAGAAGGTCGGAATTATTGGTAAAATCGGCTCTGGAAAGTCGACTATAGCTAAGCTCATGGCGGGTCTTTATACAGCAGAAAGTGGACAAATTCTGTTTGATAATACGGATTCAAGGCAAATTGATCCCGCAGATTTGCGTAAGAATATGGCCTATATTGCACAAGATGTTATTCTTTTTCGTGGAAGTGTTCGGGAAAATATAACGGCAGGTTATCCTGATGCCAGCGAACAGGAAATACTGAAGGCGGCGGAACTTGCAGGTGTGCACGAATTTATTGCGCGTCATCCTATGGGCTATGATGCCCCAGTTGGCGAAAATGGGAGCGGGTTATCCGGTGGGCAGAAGCAGGCTGTGGCTTTGGCGCGGGCGTTAATCAAAACGCCGAATATGATTATATGTGATGAGCCGACTAATGCGATGGATGTACAGGCAGAGACTGTTTTTTGCAATTCGATTAAACAGGTAGTAGAGGGTAGGACGCTGATCCTGATTACTCATAAGAATTCAATGCTTCCTATGCTGGATCGTCTTATTCTGGTGCATGGTGGCAAGATATTAATGGATGGACCACGGGATGAGGTGCTTAGGGCTTTGGATTCAGGTCAGGTTTCTGTTCAAAAGGGGTAAGAAGCGTTTATGTCTTATGAAGATGACATATTAAAGGAACTGGAGGGGGCGGCAGATCGAACACCGGCTAGGCCCGTATTTATGTTTATGTATGCTTTGATGGCACTGGTTGTGGCGTTTTTTATTTGGGCGGCTTTGGCGGAAGTCGAAGAGCTTACGCGAGGACAGGGGCAGGTTGTTCCTTCTAGAGATATCCAAATTGTGCAGAGCCTTGAGGGCGGGATTTTGCAAGAATTGTTGGTGGCGAAGGGGGACTTGGTAAAAAGGGGGCAAATCCTGATGCGGCTTCAAGATGTTCTGTTTTCTTCAGAAGAGCGGGGTACAGAAGCCAACCTTATGTCCCTGAAGGCCAAGAAGGCAAGGTTGACGGCAGAGGCAGAAGGAGCTGAATTTGTCCCTGATAGGGAGATAGAAGAAAAACTGCCAAATGTGGCTAAGAATGAGCAGAATCTTTATGTTTCTCGTCAAAAAGAGCTTGAAGCGGCGTATTCTATCCAAGATGACAAGATTAAAAAGGCTATGGCTGATCTCAAGGAAGTAGAAGCTGAGATTAACCGGATTTATTCAAGCCGAAAACTTTTGCAAGAAGAGTTGAACGTCACCAAGCAAATGGTTGCCAAGCGTGCAGTTCCGAAGCTGGAGCAAACAAAGTTGGAGCGCGAGCTATCGGATTTAAGCGGACAGATTAACGCGAGGTCACAGGAAAAAGAAGGATTAGAGGCCCAGCTTAGAGTCGCGGAGCAGGAGCGCGAAAGTCAGTTTGATAAATTCCGCTCAACGGCATTGGAGGAGTTAAATGAGGTTGAGGCCAAGATTGCAGGGATCAAGGAAAATTTGCGGGCAATGGGGGATCGTGTGGATCGTGCGGAAATTCGTGCGCCTGTTGATGGCGTGGTCAATGAGATTATGATTAACACTATTGGCGGTGTGGTCGAGCCTGCTATGAAGCTGATCGAGATTGTTCCTAATGATGAATCTCTAAAGATTATTGCCAATGTAAAGCCTGATGATATTGCTTTTCTTCATGTGGGTCAGAAGGTGAAGGTGAAGATTACGGCTTATGATCCGACCAAATATGGTTCGCTGGATGGAGAGTTGATGCGCGTGGCAGCGAACAGTAGCAAGGATAATGACGGGAATATATTGTTTGAGGTCGAAGTCGTTACGGACAAGAATTTTCTGGGTAGTAAGGCCAATCCTTTGCCGATCACATCCGGTATGGTGGCAAATGTCGAGATCATAACAGGAAAACGTACGATTTTGAATTATTTGATGAAACCTATTTTTAGAGGCTTTGATAGCGCCTTGAGGGAGCGCTAGAGCCTATGCGCAAGTTTTTGACTATTGATCGTTGGTCACTATTTCATTTTTCCTTGCTTTTTATCATCTTGATTGCAGCTGTGATGTACAGCGACTCAAACCATATCTGGCGATTACAGTTTCAACATTTTGTTTTTGATAGTTTTAATAAAATGCACCCCAGAGAGCGCAGTGGTGATGTTGTCATTGTTGATATTGATGAAAAATCTTTGGCACAACACGGGCAATGGCCATGGTCACGGGATATTCTGGCTGATTTAACAATACGTTTGAGTAATATGGGAGTTAAATCCATTGTTTATGACGGCGTGTTTGCAGAAGAGGATCGAACTTCTCCAAAGCGATTTATAGAATATCTTGAAGAAAAACAAAATCTAAAAGTTGAAGAGATATTCCCTGAAAATATACCGGATTTCGATGAGGCGTTTGCTAAAGCTATTAAGGAGTCTGGCGTAGTTGTAACTGGATTTACGTATGGCAATTTGGATCGAGCGGTGCACGAGCCTTTGGATAAAAGGCGATTGTTGATGCGTCCTGACACCAAGGAAACTTTTTTACAAAATGCACCTTATTTTAAGGGGGCGGCTGTTAATCTATCGATATTTTCCAAGGCTGCTGCAGGAAATGGGAGTTTTATGGCGCGCCCTGATTTTGATGGCGTGATGCGGCGCACAGGTATGGTTTTTTCTGATGGAAAAACACTGTATCCGTCCTTAAGTCTTGAGGCTATACGTGTGGCGGTTCTTGGACGTAAAGGAACGATACAGCTTGCTAATACGCCGCTGGATAAGAAAAAGGAAATTGATACGAATTACCGAATTGTACTGGGGGATTATATTATCCCGGTAGAAGATGATGGTAAGATTTATGTTTATTATCGCCATTTTTGCAGTGAACAGGACGCTACAGACAAAATTAATTATTGTGTTACTCATGATTATATATCCGCGCTTCATATTCTGGATGATCAGTTCAGGGAAAAAGTAGAGCCATTAATCAAGGGTAAGATTGTTCTGATCGGGACGAGTGCAGAAGGACTGAAAGATTTGAGGAACACGGCTATTGCAGCTTATCGTCCGGGGGTGGAGGTGCATGCCAATGTTATTGAACAGGTCTTGCAAGATAAATATCTTAAGCGTCCTGACATTACGCGTCATGTTGAAGCTTTCTTTATTTTTGCTGTTGGACTTTTTTTTATAACAATCGCTCAGTTCATTGGCGTTTTGCTGTCTTTAGTGTTGTGTTGCACGCTGATTTCTATGGCTATTTTTGGTGCCTATCTCGTTTATGTTGATTATGGGCTTTTGGTTGATCCGGCTTATCCATCTTTGTCGGTTCTGGGGATTTTCATTGTATCGACGATTTTGTCCTATATCCATGCCGAGCATAAGAGAAAACGCATTCGGAATGCATTTGGTATGTATGTAGCCAAGGATGTAATACGTGATCTGGAGAGAAATCCAGAGCATCTTAAACTGGGTGGAGAAAATCGTGAGTTGACGGTTATGTTTACTGATATCCGGAAATTTACATCGATTTCCGAAGGGATGAGTCCTGAAGAACTAATTAATGTCATGAATAAATTTCTGACGGGTATGACGGATATAGTCATGCGTCATGAGGGCACTGTTGATAAATATATAGGTGATGCGATGATGGCATTTTGGAATGCACCCAGAGACGTCGAAAACCATGCGCAAAAGGCTTGTAGAGCGGCTCTTTTAATGCAAGGCGCATTAAATCAGATCAATGAGGTAATCTATGAGAATGGTGATAACAGTGACAGAAAGTCTCCTATACTATTAAAGGCCGGAATAGGGATTAATACTGGCATTTGCGCAGTGGGTAATATGGGATCACGTCAAAGATTTGCTTATTCTGCTCTTGGTGATCCGGTTAATCTGGCCTCTCGCCTTGAAGGTTTAACCAAGACTTATCATACAGATATTCTTATCAGTAAGAGCACATATGAGCAGACGCAAGATTTTGCAGTTTTGGGCGTTGATTTGGTGCGTGTGACAGGTAAGCGGGAACCTGTCGAGATTTATGCCTTATTGGGTGATGGGGAAAGGGCTGAAAAATCTGAATTTATAGAGCTGAAAAAAGTGCATGGAGAATTTATGTCTTTATACAGAAAGGCCGAGTTTAAAAAGGCTTTGAGATTATTGGAAAAAGAATCACTTTTCAAAATGCAGGAACTGGCAATGATGTACGAAATGTATCAGATGCGTTTGCAGAATTTTATTGAAAAGGGTACGCCTGATGGTTGGGATGGCGTTTATTTTTCAGACAAGAAATAACCGGATTAATTCTTGATACGATTTTGTATCAATGTGATTACATCACTTTCAGCCATAGGCTTGGCATAGAAATATCCCTGCACGTAGTCACAGCCCATTTCCTTCAGGAGGTCAGATTCTTCCTGACATTCTACGCCCTCGGCAACAATAGACATATTCAGGTTTTTTCCTAGCGCTATGATAGATTTTACAAGAGCAAGAGATTGCTCTTTTTTATGCATATCGCGGATAAAGCTCTGGTCGATTTTTAGAATATCAATAGGGAAGTAGTGCAGATAGCTCAGGGAAGAATATCCTGTTCCAAAATCATCTATTGATATTTTCATTCCTGCTTTTTTACACATATTTAGCGTATCTTTCGCATTTTCTGGTTGGTTCATTAGAAGGCGCTCGGTAATTTCAAGGTGCAGTTGTTCGGGCTTGATATCAGTTTTACTCAGGGTGCTATAGACATTTTCCACGAAATCGTCAGAGGAAAAATCTGTACTTGAGAAATTAACACTCATATGCAGATTTGAATCGTATCCCGTTGCACCTTCTATTCGTTTTAAGGCAGAACATGCCTCTTTTAAGGCCCATTTACTAGCTTCGATCATGAGATCGCTTTGTTCTATAACCGGAATGAAGATTCCGGGGGAAATGAAGCCTCTTTCAGGATGAAACCAGCGCATGAGGGCTTCAAAACCAACAAAATTCTCATCTTTCAAGCTAATAATTGGCTGATAATGAAGACAAATTTCACCATTTTGCAGACCTTGTTTGAATTCGTTGGCAAGGCGTATAGCATCCAGCGCATCCGATTCACCTGTATATTCCAGTTCTACAAGTTCTGCGGGTGGCCATAAGGCGTTGTCATTTTGTATAGCTGAGCGTGTGACCATATCGCGGTAGCGTGTAATAATAACACGGGAAGCCATTCTAATAACAGGATCAGCCTGATCCAGACGGCGCGTGAAATCTTCTTTGGTGATTTCCAGAAGGCTACAGTCTTCAAGCGCCGTAATTGTTGCTGTTCTCGGGGCATTGTCGATAATTGACATTTCTCCGATCATGGCGCCAACACTGCGCGTCCCGACATTCAAAATGGAACCGTTAGTCTGGCGGATTGTAATTTCCACTTTGCCTTCTTCTATTATATAGGCGCTGTCACCCGGTTCACCTTGTTTTATAATGACATCACCAGCTTTGAATTTCTTTTGAATATCCACCATTTTTTCCCGTTTCACACACATTTTGGACCTTATTATTATACTAAATTCATTATATTTTAGTTAACAGGATTATATTTTTAAACGGAATACTTGACAATAGGTCAGATGAATGAGTATGTTCCCGAACGCTATTATATTATAGGCATTTGCAGGAAAAAGAAGATGAAGGTTTCAAATTCACTTAAGACATTAAAAAAGCGTGATCGTAACTGTCGTGTTATCCGTCGTAAGGGTCGCGTTTATGTAATCAATAAGACAAACCCACGTTTTAAGGCGCGTCAGGGTTAGTGTTGGCTATTAGAGTTAGCGATAAGGGGTGTTTTTTACCCCTTTTTTTGATTAAGTGTGTGGTCTCAAAAAAATCTTGTTGAAACAACATATCTCTTGTGCATAGTTTTGCTGTATTTATTATAGCTGTTTGCTATAGTTGGTCATTCGCGTACATACTGATTACTCAAATTTACAATTTTAATTCTTACTAGTGAGTTTAAGATCGATGTTCTCCAAGCTCTTTGGTTTTATGTCTGCAGATATGGCAATTGATCTGGGTACGGCTAATACTTTGGTTTATGTTAAGGATCAAGGGATAGTGCTGAATGAACCTTCAGTTGTCGCGATTTCTGATATTGGTGGTAAAAAACAGACTGTTGCTGTTGGTAATGAGGCTAAGCAGATGCTTGGCCGGACTCCGGGCAGTATTATTGCTACGCGCCCTTTGCGTGATGGGGTTATTGCGGATTTTGAGGTGACAGAAGCCATGATTAAGCATTTTATTCGCAAAGTGCATAATCGCCGTTCTTTTGTGTCTCCGAAGATGATAATTTGTGTGCCCTCCGGTTCGACTGCAGTTGAGCGCCGGGCTATTCAGGAATCTGCAGAAAGTGCTGGCGCTAGTCAGGTTAGCCTGATTGAGGAGCCGATGGCTGCTGCAATCGGGGCGGGTTTACCTGTGACAGAAGCAACAGGTTCTATGGTTGTTGATATTGGAGGTGGCACCACGGAAGTTGCTGTGATTTCTCTTGGCGGTATTGTTTATGCACGGTCTGTGCGCGTTGGTGGTGATAAGATGGATGAAGCCATTATAGCCTATATTCGCCGTGTTCATAATCTACTGGTTGGGGAAAGCACTGCAGAGCGGATTAAGAAGGAAATCGGATCTGCGTGCATACCGGGAGATGGAGAAGGGCGTACAATGGAGATTCGCGGGCGTGACCTCATGAATGGTGTTCCGAAAGAAATTGTGATTACCGAGCGTCAAGTCGCAGAAGCTTTGGCCGAGCCTGTCGGGCAGATTGTCGAAGGTGTGAAAGTGGCTCTTGAACATACAGCTCCTGAATTGGCGGCTGATATTGTAGATAGAGGGATCGTTCTAACAGGCGGTGGAGCGCTTCTCAGCAATCTGGATTTTGTTTTGCGCCATGCGACTGGATTGGCTGTAACGCTGGCGGATGATCCGCTTTCTTGTGTTGCATTGGGGACAGGATGTGCGCTTGAAGCAGGAAAGTCTCTGCGGCATGTATTGATTGGTACATATTAAAATTTAATAGATAAATGGCATAAATGTGTTAGATCGTGGACGCATAGCGAACCCGCTCAGGAAAATTGCTTTTTTAGGAGATGATGCTGGTGGAGGGTCTTCTCTTGTTTTTCTGTTTATGTCTATTGTCATGATGATTATTTCGGCGTTTCGTCCTCAGGCATTTGAGAATATTCGCATCAATATATCTGATGGCGCAATGCCGATTCTCATGTTCGCAAGCAGGCCTTTGCATAGTATTTCATCGGTTATTGCAGAGACATCGACGCTTGCGGAGATACAAGCTACAAATGATAGGTTGGAACAAGAAAATCAGAAGCTTAGGCAGTGGTACCAGATAGCGCTTAAGCTTGAGGCAGAAAATACATCCTTGCGAGAGTTATTGAATATTAAACTTGATCCAAAAGATACGTTTGTTACTGCTCGGGTGATTTCTGATTCGGGGAATACTTATGCAAAAAGCCTTCTTGTTCAAAGTGGTAAACCTGACGGGGTTGAAAAAGGGCAGGCTGTTTTATCTGGTGAAGGGCTTGTTGGACGAATTATTGAAGTCGGTGAACGTACATCCAGAATTTTGCTGGTCACAGATATAAATTCGCGTGTCCCAGTCATGATTGATAAAACAACGCAGCATGCAGTAATGGCTGGTCGGAACGATACTTATCCGCAATTGATTCATTTGCCTCAAGATAGCGAAATAGAGGATGGATCAAGAGTTTTAACGTCTGGTTATGGGGGAGTTTATCCTTATGGTTTGCCAGTTGGAAAAGTTTATACGGATCAAAAAGGGGATAAGAGAGTTAATCTTTTTACGGATGTCACACGGTTGCTTTATGTCCGTGTTTTAGATTCCAATGTAGATAATCCTACTGATATGCCGTAGGTTCTTTATCTCTCATTTGTAAATTGGTACATTACCTAATCCCGTTTTTAATGTGATATGAATGTAAAGGAATATTAAGATGTCGTCTTCGAGTGAGCAAATCGAAGTCTTTTTGAGGTTTTGTGTGCCTTATTTGCTTATGTTTGCATTGTTTGTGTTTAACATTGTTTCCTTATCTTCTGTTATTATTACGGGTTCCTTTGAAATTCCTTTTTTTTTGGGAGCAATTTATTACTGGTCTGTCTACAGGCCTACTTTGATTCCAGTTTGGTTTGTTTTTATTTCCGGTTTTGCCCTTGATTTGATTACAGGATTGCCAGTTGGAATCAGCTCTTTTATTTTTATTCTTGTTAGGTGGGTTGTTACAGATCAAAGACTGTTTCTTGCTAATCAATCTTTTTCTTCTGTTTGGATTGGTTATGTTTTGGTTTGTATTTTTACAAATAGCGTGAGGTGGGTTTTATTCGGTCTTGTAGAAGGGCACTGGGTAGGAATATTTCCTGTTTTGGTCGTTATAGTTTTGGGATGCTGCATATATCCATTTCTATCCGTTGCTTTGTATTTATCACACAGAGTGTTACCTCATTTATCCGATCACTATAGCGCGGTGAAATAATATGGCTTTTCGCGAAGAAGAACATATACAGAGTTTTTCGCGAAGGGCTATTGTTATAGGTATATTGCAGTTTCTTGGGCTTGGTATATTGGCATCTCGTCTGGCATGGCTACAGATTTCGCAAGGGAGCAAGTACAAGACATTATCAGATAAAAACAGAATTAATATCCGTATGATTGCTCCTTTGCGCGGAGAGATTGTAGATCGATTTGGAGTGCCTTTAGCCGTAAACGTACAAAACTATCGTGCGCTCATTGTTCCTGAACAGACTGAAAACCTTAAAGATTCTTTGAAGAAACTTCAGAAATATATTTCGCTTTCGGAAGAGATGATTGAACGCATTATTAAAGAATCCAAGAAAAAAAAGAAGTTTGTTCCTTTATATGTGAAGGAAGACCTGACATGGGAAGAAGTTGCCAAGATCGAAGTTAATTTGCCTGATTTGCCAGGATTATTGATTGATGAGGGCGAGACGAGGAACTACCCTTATGTGGAGTCTACGGCTCATGTTATTGGATATGTCCGTGCGGTTTCGCAGGAAGAACTGACAGGTGATCCTGTGCTGACATTGCCTGGATTTAAGGTAGGTAAGACGGGGATTGAAAAAGTTTTTGATTTAGATATGCGTGGACGTGCAGGAGCTGTGCAAGAGGAGGTAAATGTTCATGGGCGGGCTGTGCGTGAGCTTGGGAAAAAGCCGATGGAATCTGGTAAACGAGTGGCCTTGTCTATCGACGGAGAGTTACAGCGATTTGTACAAGACGCATTATCAGAACATAAAAGTGCTTCTGCTGTGGTTATGGATGCTTATAACGGGGCAGTCTATGCTATGGCGTCACACCCTTCCTTTGATCCGAATATGTTTGTAAAAGGCATTCCTCAAGATGTTTGGCAATCTATGTTGAATGATCCGACTTTGCCGCAAACCAATAAAGCTTTAGCGGGGCAATATCCACCGGGCTCGACATTCAAGATGATTACGGCTCTGGCAGGGCTAGAGGCTGGAATCATTAATTCAAAAACTACCGTAAATTGTCTGGGTTCTTTTAAACTTGGACGTGGTAAATTTCACTGCTGGAAAAAACATGGGCATGGCTGGATGAATCTAACCACAGCGTTGCAACAAAGCTGTGATACGTATTTTTATGATATGGCGGTTGAGGTTGGAATTAAAAGAATTTCTGAAATGGCAAAACGTTTTGGTTTAGGAGAAGAATTGGGTTTTGAAATTAAGGAAGAAAAATCGGGACTTATTCCAGATGAGGAGTGGATTGCAAGCAGACTAGGTAAAAAGTGGCAGCCTGGTGATACAGTAAATGCCACGATTGGACAGGGCTATATTCTTGCAACACCACTGCAGCTTGCTGTTATGACGGCACGTCTTGTAAATGGTGGTTTTTCTGTTAGACCATGGATTACAGGTTATGTGGGCGATAAGTATAAAGGTGCAGACCAATGGCCTAAGATAGAAGTATCTGGCCAGTATTTGAAAATGGTGATGAATGGGATGGATGCTGCGGTCAATACAAAAAAGGGAACGGCATATAGTTCTCGTATTCTTAATGAAAACGTTGGATTGATGGCCGGGAAAACAGGAACGGCACAAGTACAAAGCATAACGGCTGAACAACGTAGATTGGGGCTACAAAATAAAGACTTACCATGGAAACAACGCCATCATGCTTTATTTGTTGGTTATGCTCCTGTAGGCAAGCCACGCTATGTCTGTTCTGTGGTGGTCGAACACGGTGTCGGAGGATCAAGTGCGGCAGCGCCGTTGGCAAGTAAAATCCTAGAACATGTTCAAATCCGTGATCCGGCATCCACTAGAATCCATTCTTTTGAAATAAGTAAACCACATACTGGAAAGGATACTGAAAATAAGACGTTTGGTCCTTTTTTACCACTAAAAAGGACGGTAGAATAAATTATGTCACAAATGTTTATACAATCAGATCATAACATTTTTCGTAAGCTGTTGCTGCTAAACTGGGGACTTGTTGCTTTGATTATGGCTGTTACCTCTATTGGTCTTATTGCTTTGTATTCTGCGGCTGGTGGGAATGTTGATCCTTGGGCGTCACGGCAATTTGTACGTTTTTGCATAGGACTAACGGTTATGGTTTGTGTTGCGGTGATTGATATTAAATTTTGGTATAAGCTTACATGGCTTATTTATTTTGGAGGGCTTGGTCTTTTGGTTTTTGTGGAAATCAAAGGTCACGTCGGAATGGGGGCTCAGCGTTGGATTGATCTGGGTTTTATCAAGTTGCAGCCCTCGGAATTGATGAAAATCGCGGTTGTGCTTGCATTAGCGCGTCATTTTCATGGGGCCAGCCTTGGACAAGTCAAACGTATTACGTTCTTGATTATTCCGGCAATGATCATATTGGCGCCGGTTGCGTTGGTCCTTTTGCAGCCCGATTTAGGAACATCCTTGATGATCATAATGGTAGGTGCGGGAATCGTTTTTATGGCTGGCGCGCCTGTATGGTTGTTCATAGGGGGAATAATTGCGACGGGATTAAGTATCCCGGTGGCATGGCAATTTCTGCATGAGTATCAGAAAAAGCGTGTTATGACCTTTCTTAATCCTGAAAGTGATCCTTTGGGGGCCGGATATCATATTACACAATCCAAAATTGCTCTTGGGTCGGGAGGGATAGAAGGAAAGGGCTTTTTGCAAGGGACGCAAAGCCGTCTTAATTTTCTTCCAGAAAAGCAAACGGATTTTATATTTACGCTTTGGGCCGAGGAATGGGGATTGTTCGGGGGACTTTTGCTACTTGGACTTTTGGCTATGATTTTTGGATATTGTTTCCGTATTGCCTTCCGGTGCAAGCATAATTTCGGGCGTTATTTGGCACTAGGGCTTAGCCTTAATTTCTCGCTTTATGTGTTTATCAATATCTCGATGGTGATGGGGTTAATCCCTGTGGTCGGTGCACCGCTCCCCCTTGTATCTTACGGGGGAACGTCAATGCTTGCGGCGCTATCTGGCTTTGGTCTGATTATGTGTTGCCATGTTCACCGGCATAGCAAGGTCACGCGTTAAAACTTTAGCAAATAAAGCTGTTTTTTGAGTGTTTTTTCTTATGCAGCAATATTTATGCCCTTATCCTGTAGCAAAGTTTGAAGTTCGCCTGTTTCATACATTTCGCGGGTTATGTCACAGCCACCTATAAATTCACCTTTTATATAGAGTTGCGGGATGGTGGGCCATTGCGTAAATTCCTTTATGCCTTCGCGCAGTTCATTGTCTTCGAGAACGTTGATATCCTTGAACTTGACGCCAAGCGTGGAAAGAACCTGTACAACCAAAGCAGAGAATCCACATTGAGGGAAGGCAGCTGTGCCTTTCATGAATAAGACTATATCATTTTCTTCAAGTTCTTTACGAATGCGGTCAAAAAGTACGTTTTCCATGTTTATTTTTCTTAAATCTTTTCTATTTGTTTTCCGGCACGGATGTTTGCAGGGCCAGAGCATGAAGCTCTCTACCCATCCTGTCTCCAAGGGCTTGATAGACCATCTGATGTTGCTGCACACGAGTTTTCCCTTCGAAAGCGGGTGAGGCTACATAGGCAGCGTAGTGCTCTCCGTCTCCACGCAAATCCTCGATTTTGACAATTGCATCGGGGATGGCTTCAAGGATTAGCTTTTCAATTGTTCCTGCGTCCATTGCCATGGCCATGATCCTTTTTGTTATTTATTTTCAATCTGCTTTTTGGCTTCTATCAAACAGTCCTGCATCTGAGATTCCATAACATGGTCGGAAATATCCAAGCCTTTATCATCAAAATCTTTGCGAACTTTTCTCAAAATATCGTCAAAACCTGGCTCTTCAAGATTGGCAGCAACCACGTCACTGGCATAGGTTTGTGCATCTGCCCCGCCCAGACCAAGCTGCTCTGCAGCCCAAAGGCCATAAAGTTTGGAAAGGCGTGCTTCTACTTCGAAGCTGACTTTTTCATCATAGGCAAATTTCTTTTCATAGGCCTGTTCTCTATCATCAAATCCCGACATCGTTATTGGCTCCTTAGTGTCAAAAAATACTAATTTATGATTTCTAACATTGGACTCTTTGTAAATCCATCGTTATTGTCAATTTCCCTTTAATTTTGTACAGCACTGATTCGTACAAAAATAAATTGAAATGAGAATTTAAACACAATATATAGCAAGTGAACCTGTTTTTTTGAGGTAAATTTATGGCAAGACGTAAAAAAATCTACGAAGGTAAGGCTAAAATACTTTATGCGGGTCCTGACCCCAATACTGTAATTCAATATTTTAAGGATGATGTTTCGGCAACATCCATTGCTCCTGATAAAAAGGGTTCAATTTCTGGTAAGGGCGTATTAAACAACAGAATTTCCGCGCATTTGATGACTAAGTTGGAGAGTATTGGAATTCCAACGCATTTTATTAAATGCATTAATATGCGGGAACAACTTATTAGACGTGTTGAAATTATACCTCTGGAAGTTGTGGTCCGTAATATCGCTGCCGGAGGCTTATGCCGACATTTAGGAGTGGAAGAGGGGAAAGTACTCGACCGACCGTTGACTGAGTTTTTTTACAAAAATGACAAGCTGAATGACCCTATTGTCAGCGAACAACACATTGTAAATTTTGGTTGGGCTGATCCGTATGAGCTTGAGGAAATAATGATTATGGCATGGCGTGTAAATGATTTTCTCTCGGGTCTGTTTTCAGGGATAGGTTTAACTCTGGTTGACTTCAAACTGGAATTCGGACGTATCTGGGGTGAGAATGGCGAGTTATATATTGTTCTTGCCGATGAGATTTCTCCGGATAATTGCCGTCTTTGGGATAGCAAGACAGGGGAGAGGCTGGATAAAGATCGCTACAGATATGATCTCGGTGATTTGATTGAAGGTTATCAATATATTGCCGAGCGTTTGGGTCTTATTCCCGAAGGCGGGATTGTTAAAGGCGGAAACATTAACGAACAAGTTTTACAATCTTTGGATCAGATCGAAAATGAACTGGCTGAAAAACGCCGTATGAAAGATTTAAATCTGTCCAAAATCAGGAAATAAAGGTCTTTAAGAAGCAAATTGCTCTTGGAAAATACGTTCTTCCAAATGGTACGTATCATCAAAAAGAAGTGTGCTTGATATACTCAGATCTTCTTTTATTGTTACAGACATGATGTCTCTTATCTCGGTAAAATCGGCGGAAACACTCACAGGTCGTTCTTTTGGCTTTACGACATCCAGTCTGACAGAGGAGGTGTTATTGATTAGGGCTCCTGGCCAGTGGCGCGGACGAAAGGCACTGATGGGTGTAATGGGCAGGACATTGGCACCGAGCGGGACAATGGGGCCACCTGCGGAGGAATTATAGGCTGTGCTGCCTAGTGGAGTAGAAACCATAACGCCATCACAGACCAGCATTGGAATACGAATTTCATCATTTACAAAAAGCATCAGCTTTGCAGCATTATGTGTTTCACGAAGCAAGGATACTTCATTAAAAGCCAGTTCAGAAAATTCCTTATTATTGGTGTCTTGTCCGGTCATGCGAAGAGGATGGACAACGAAGCTTGTTGATTTCTCTATACGCTCAATTAAATTTTCTTTTCTATACTCGTTCAATAAAAAGCCAAAGGTTCCCAGATTCATTCCAAAAATCGGGATGTCGATATCGACATATCTGTGTAGAGCGCGCAACATCGTTCCATCTCCGCCAAGAACGACGAGAATATCTGCCTTTTTAACCGGGGTATCTCCATAAAATTTTTGCAGGATTTCCAGTGCTTCGCGGGCTTTTGGTCTCTCCGAGGTATAGAAGCATATTTTCATAGCGTAATCGTTTCCATTTATTTTGCGATATTGCAGCTTCGTGCCTTTTCAAAGGCTTCCATCCCAATTTAGAGGGTTATTCAAAAATTTTTCAACTGATTCTAATGTTTGATCATCAAAACTTTGCTTTTCTTTTGCTACGGCAAGGATATCCCACCAAGTGCATAAAGCGTGGAGTGTTACGCCCATTTTCTTCATATTTTGAAGGCTGGATTCAAAAATGCCATAATGAAAAATAACAAAAGTGTGTTCTACGACTGCGCCAGCTTCTCTTAAAGCATCAATAAAGATTTTTTTACTTCCGCCATCTGTTTGTAGATCCTCAATCAATACAACATTTGGCTTTTCTGCATCTTTATTTCTTTCCGGTAGAACGCCTTCAATTTGTGCCATACGGCCATAGCCTTTTGGTTGTTTTCGGACATAGATCATGGGTTTTTTTAGACGATCTGCGATAAAAGCGCTGTAGGGAATACCTGCTGTTTCTCCGCCTGCCAGAATATCGATATCGTTTAAGCCGATTTTACCTATAAGAATTTTTGCTGCAAAATTCATAAGAATGTTCCGTTCTTTCGGAAAGGAAATAAGCCTTCTACAGTCAATATAAACTGGGCTTTTGCGTCCTGATTTCACTGTAAAAGGTTCACGCTCATTAAACAGGACAGACTTTGTATCAAGCAAAATTTCGGCTGTTATTCTTGCAATGTGGGTCTGGTCATCCTTGGATATAAGAGCCGAATTATCAGAATCCTGCAGAATCATATCCTGAAAATTATCCAGTGTTGCATTTGTAACGTCCAAAACCTTGGATAGGCTTTCTGTTGAGGGCCAGCGAGGCTTTCCATCGGGGCTAAAACGCTTACTTTTATTGAAGGACGTCGGGTCAAGCCCGGCTTTTTTTGCTAAACCTGATGCAGAATAACCATTTGATTTTGCTAGGTTATCCAAGCCTCTCCATATTTGTTCGTGGGTAAACATTGCGGTGTAGGAATACTGTTTAATTTAGGGGTTAAAATAACTATAGGACAGTAATCCCATTTAAGCGTGAAAAGGTAAACAGGAAACTTTTCCTATTTTTTTTCTTGACACCCGCGAATATTTATAGCATACGTTAGAACATAAAGGGAACAAATGTATCTAAAGCTTTGTTTCTTTTTCCTCTACCTGTGTGTGAGAACCCTAAAAATTTAAATTGAAGAAGGAGTGGGCATGTCTAAACGCGATGTGTACAGGGGCTTTATATTCCGTGAAAGCGATTATTCGGTGCCGTTTGAGTCAACAGAAGAAGCTTGGTTTTGGTTTATTATGGCGCAGCAGGCAAAATGTGATGGTGCGCGTTTTATGTCCGGTGCAGGGAATGTTCCAAGACCATGCGAGCCTGTGGATATTTTGAATATTCTGAACAGACTTTACAGAAAACGCCGTTTGCTCCGCGATCACTTGCTGGTTATGCGCCATTATGGGCGCCGGAATATGCCACCTGATTCGCGCCGCGTTAAAGAGGCTCATGCTGCAAGGCTTTGGGATGAGGCAATGGATCGTCTTGAAACGCCTTTTGTTCAAAAGGGTATTGTTCGTGAAACGAATTGGATGAAGCGCAATACTATGCACAGTCAGTCCAGTTTATTTGATTATGAAGGGCAGGTTGCGGAATGACTTATCAAAACGAAGACCATGAAGTTTGGGTTGTTTTTACAAGCCAGAATGAATTGCCGTATCTCAAATATCTAAAACCCGGCTTTCGGCATTGTTTTGTTGTGATGTGCGATGGACAGCGCTGGGTCTCGGTTGATCCGCTCGCGCACCATACCGAGATTTACGTGCAGGAACGTCATAGAGACTTTGATCTGCCAAAATGGCTGGAACAAGAAGGGCATGTGGTTGTAAAAACACAAATTCGTAAATCTTTTCGTCCGGCACCGCTTATGCCCTTTACTTGTGTGGAAGCAGTCAAACGTGTGATTGGCATTCATAAGCGCAAAATTTTAACGCCGTGGCAGCTTTACCAATATCTGACTGAGGATTGCTACGCGGAATATTCGCAGGAAAATAAATATAACCCTAAAAATTTGAAAGGAGTTTGGCCATGGGTAGCCTGATTTCAACACCAAAAGCCGCGCCTACGCCGATTGCTTTGCAAACACAGACAACTGAGCCGGTTACAAGCATATCGGAAACATCACAAGGCAGTGAAACGAACGAAAGCTCGACTGCCAGTGCAAGCGAGATTAGGGAAGCTAATCTTCTTAAACGGGATCGCAGTCGTTTTGGCACTATTGCCACTAGTTTCCGTGGTTTTCTGGATTTAGCTGATCGCAATAATAGTAACCGTAAAACCTTACTGGGAGAGTAATCATGGAAAAAAAGAACACTATAATCCATTTTGAAGATGATGAGGCACTGGCTCTGCAAGAAAAAGCAAAAGATATAATAAGTCGCTATGAATCTGCTAAAGCCCGCAAGGAAAATTGGCAGAGTTTATGGGCGGAGTGTTATGATTTTACACTGCCACAGCGCGGTGGTTTTACTGGCGGGTTTCAAGCCGGACAAAAGCGCAACAGCCGTATTTATGATGCAACGGCTTTGGATGCGGTGGATCAACTGGCGGCTAGCCTTTTGGGAAATCTTACGCCTATTTGGTCGCAATGGTTTGGTTTAAAGCCCGGCCCTGATCTATCTGCGGAAGAGGCTGATGCTCTTGCGCCTGTTTTGGAAAAGGCTGCGCAGACTATACAGGCGCATTTTGACCGCTCGAATTTTGCTGTCGAAATTCATCAAGCCTATCTGGATTTGATCGTTGGCGGTACGGCTAGTATTTCCTTTGAGGAAGCCGAGCCGGGTGAATTCTCTGCTTTCAGATTCTGTGCTGTGCCTTTAAAGAAAATTGTTCTGGAACAGGGGACTTCCGGTCTTTTGGATTATTCTTTCCGTATCATTCAGATGCGATTAGGGGATATGGTGAGCCGTTATCCATCGGCTGTTATTCCGGATAAAATTATGCGTCAAGCAGCGCGAGATCAACAGAGCCTTTTCCCCGTGATGGAAAGTGTTATTCCGAATGGTTTGGTTTATGAGTATATGGCTTTTTTGTTTGAGGATTTAAGTGTGCCTGTCGTGCTGCAATCCGGCAAGTTTTCGCAAAGTCCGATGATTAATTTCCGCTGGATGAAATCTCCTGACGAGATTTATGGTAGATCACCGGTGATGAAGGCTTTGCCGGATATCAAGACAGCAAATAAAGTGGTCGAGTTGATCCTGAAAAACGCATCCATAGCCGTGACCGGAATCTGGCAGGCCGATGATGACGGGGTTTTGAACCCTGCCAATATCGAGCTAACCCCAGGCAGTATCATTCCCAAGGCTGTTGGCTCAAAAGGTTTGCAGCCTTTGGATATGCCAGGGCGATTTGATGTCTCGCAGCTTGTTTTGGAAAACCTTCAAAGCCGTATTCGTCATGCGTTGCTGGGTGATAAGCTTGCTCCGATCGCGGGTCCGGCTATGACTGCAACCGAGGTTCTGGAGCGCTCGGCACAAATGTCCTTGATTTTGGGGGCAACTTATGGGCGTCTGCAATCCGAGCTTTTAACCCCGCTTATTAAACGGGCTTTCAGTATTCTTAGGCGGCGCGGTGAAGTGCCCGATATTTCTCTGGACGGGCGTTTGGTGGCGGTGGATTACCGCTCTCCCTTAGCGAGGTCACAAGGTCAGCGCAATGTCCAAAATACGCTGAGCTGGATTAATTCTGTTCTTTCTATGGGGCCGGAAGCTGCTCTGTCAGTGGATTTGCCGGCCGCAGCAAGGTTTTTGGCCGAGGCTTTGGCTGTGCCCAGTGATCTGGTGCGCAAGGATATTTTGAAAGTTGCGGAAGATGTTGTTCAGGCCATTGTGCCGGAAATCCAGAAGGAGGGTGAAAGCCATGTTCAAAACTAAAGAAACTGCTCCGATTTATACGGCGTCATTGCCGGAGAAAATCGAAATGCGGGAGATCGAAAAAAGCTTTGCTCGCCTTTTTGCAACCGAAGACGGGCGGAAAGTTCTTGCGCATCTGCAAGCTATCACATTCCAGCGTGCACTTGGCGCTCTCTCGGCGGATGAGGAATTGCGCTTCGCCGAGGGACAACGGGCGCTTATGGCAAAAATTTTGCGTCTGATAGATCGGGGTAGAAACCCGTAGTTCATTTGTCATCCCGAGCCCCGTATCTAGTACGGGGTAAACTCTGTCGAGGGATCTTAAAGATTCCTCCATGCTCCCGCATCAAGTGCTGGGTTAGTCGGAATGACAATTTTTAAAAGGAGTTTTTATCATGTTTGAATTGTTTAGGACGGTTGGAAATAACCGCGAGAACCGTACGGAAGATGTTTTTGCAGTCAAAGATGCCTTGAGCGATTTTGGCTTTTTTGACTTTGGGAGTAATAAGGCCGAGCCGCATGGGATTTCCACGCGTGAGCTATATGAGGGGATCAGGGATTTCCAGAAGGAAAACGGCTTGCTCGTCGATGGGATATTGAAACCCAAGGGCGAGACGGAAAGCGCTTTGCGGCAAAGATTAGTAGCAGAAAGACCGCAATCCAAACGTCCTGTTCATGCCTTTATTTTTGCACCTG
>JAOUOR010000090.1 GCA_029880245.1 Alphaproteobacteria bacterium | reverse complement strand
AAGCTGGAAATACCTATTTTGCTTCTGTCGCATCTTTTTTAGGCGTTGGTTTGTTGTATACACGCTTATACCAGTCAAAGTCTTCGCCTGGGATACGAGCAGAAATATGGATATTAAAATGTTCATCTTCTATACCATACGGCCCATGTACTTGACGTTTCCCTGTAACCGTTCCAATCATTTCAGTATCAAGAATTGTCTTTAGCTTGTTGCGTACAAAATTCTTATCATCGACAAAAAGGACAAAATCATCAGCATACGGCGAAGGCTCATACCCTTCCAGAACATCTTCCATAGGTTTTAGTCCGTTTTGAATGCCAAATTCTCTTATTGAATCCGGTACAGTTTTTAGGCCATCTGGCGCATCTTGGGCATATAAAATGACCGAGTTACTAGGATAAAACCACATTGAGTAAATTTCATCCGTATCATATATCTCGATTTTTTCCTTCGTGATTTTCATATCAACCGTTTGATATTTACCAAACTTTTGGCTCTCGATGGAAAGCTTTTTTACCCCGGCTTGAATAAGGCTATCCCGATTGAGCTGAACATCAACAAAAGCACTATGGCGTTTTAATTCACAATCATAGGGGCTATAGCGAGGCTGTTTTTTCCTGACAATAACACGTGAGTCACGGACATCAACTTTAAGCAAATCCGAAAGTGTTTTTCCTTTGCCATGTGAACTGGTTAAATCAGCGCAACCAGTAAGCTCTCCAGGGTTAATGATACGAAGAATAAAATTGCCCTCTTTTTTTTGTGATAAATCCTGTAATAATTCCACTCTGTATTCATCTCTTGGAAAAATACCGCTGAGAGCATCCTTATTTTTTCTTTCATCATCGTCTTTATCATCATATTGTCCCGCAGCATACGAATATGAAACGGTGTTCACATTCGTATATGAAAAAATAAGCAAGGCTAAGAAAGAAAGGAAAGCAAGTCTTTGAAACATATCTGTAATACCCGAATAATCTGTATGCGGCTTTCAAAACACAAATAGAGCCACTTCAAAGGCCAGTATCGCTGTTTTTTATACTTATTTCAAGCTTTTGGTTGATTTTTTTAGTGATCCGCCAGCATGCGCTCGACAATACGAGATGTATAATCCACCATCGGGATAATCCGGTCATAATTCAAGCGGGTCGGGCCAATAACGCCAATGGCTCCAACGATGTTGTTGTCCTCCTTGTCTCTATAGGGAGAAATAATCATCGACCAGCCAGTCTGATTGAAAATACGGTTTTCCGTCCCGATAAAGATTTGAACCCCGTCGGCATGACTGATATTTTCCAGTAAAGCCAGCATATTATTTTGTTCGTCCAGATAGCTAAGTAGGGCTCGAGCTCTTTCAAGATCTTCAATGACCTTAATATCTGCCATCAATTTGGACTTACCGCGTACAATAATATGTCCGGTTGAATTGCTTTGTGGCAGGTTAAGGCCTCGCTCAATCAAATCAGCAGTAAGACTGTCGAGCTTAATTTTATGATCTTTAATATCACGCTGAATTTCTTTGACGGTTTGGGAAATCGTTTTGCCCTGTATTTTACTGTTTAGATAATTGCATGCCTGCTCAAGGGCGCACACAGAAATATCTTCATTCATGTCCATGATACGGTTTTCAACCAAACCATTATCCATGACGAGCACGATAAGAATTTTGCGCGCATCAAGTTGTACAAACTGGACCTGCCGTAGGGATTTATCCAGCTTCGGAGCGATGACCAAAGAGGCGCAAGATGACAAGCCGGATAGTAAATTACTGGTATGATCCAGAATCTCATTAAAAGAGCGCCCTTTGGCATTGCAGGAAGCTTTGATCGAGTTTTGTTCATCATAGCTCAGATTTCCAATTTCCATCAACCCGTCTATATAGAGACGAAGCCCTGAATCTGTAGGCAGGCGTCCGGCAGATGTATGAGGTGCGTATAGCAAGCCAAATCTCTCAAGATCAGCCATGTAATTGCGAATGCTGGCTGGTGAGAGCGAAAGATTAGATGTATCCGATATCATACGCGAGCCAACTGGCCGCCCTGTTTCCAAATAACAGTCCACTATAAATTTAAAAATTTCGCGGGATCGTTCATTCAACTCGTTAATCATAAAAAGACTATAATATGCGCCTTGCAAATTGACAATTGCTCTAATTTTAATAGAGTGCGCGGAATTAACTTTTAAAATAGCAGGAATTTATATGACCAGACCTTCGAACAGAACACCAAATGAACTCAGAGCCATTGAAATAGAAACTAATATTTCCAAGCATGCGGAAGGATCTTGCATGATCAAATGTGGAGATACCCATGTTTTGTGCACGGCTTCGGTCGAGGAACGTGTGCCGGGTTGGATGCGTGATACAGGTAAGGGATGGATTACGGCAGAATATGGAATGCTGCCGCGCTCAACAGGGTCACGAATGGATCGTGAGGCAGCGCGAGGCAAACAATCTGGCCGGACACAGGAAATCCAGCGCCTGATTGGTCGTGCCTTAAGGGCTGTGGTTGATTTTGAGAAGCTAGGAGAACGTCAGGTGCGTGTTGACTGTGATGTAATTCAGGCCGATGGTGGCACGCGCACAGCAGCTATTACTGGTGGTTATGTCGCATTATATCAGGCTATGCAATATCTTGTAAAAATAGAAGCTTTAAAAGAAGTGCCTATAAAAGATGAGGTAAGCGCTATTTCTTGTGGTATTTATGAGGGAATGGCTGTGCTTGATCTGGATTATAAAGAGGACTCGGAAGCTGAAACAGATGCGAATTTTGTTCTAACCGGTAAAGGCGGCATAGTCGAAATTCAAGGTACGGCAGAGAAAGAACCCTTCAGTGAAGAAGAATTTCAATCCCTTTTGAATCTTGCCAAAGAGGGGTGTGCACAGATTACTGAAATACAGAAAAAGGCTCTGGGGATTTAAGCTATGCGTAAAATTAATGGCGAAGATCTGGTGATTGCAACTCATAACCAAGGCAAAGCTGCCGAAATTAAAGATTTGCTTGAGCCATATATCTCTAATTTCTTCACTGCGAGTGATCTTAACTTGGATGAGCCGAAGGAAACCGGGAGCACATTTGCAGAAAATGCTATTCTTAAGGCTAAGGCTGCGGCGATGGCAAGTGGCAAGATAGCTTTGGCCGATGATAGCGGTTTAAGCATAAAGGCTCTGGGTGGTGATCCGGGTATATACTCTGCACGCTGGGCTGGCCCTGAAAAAGATTTTTCTATGGCCATGAACAAGATCAATGATTTGCTAGAAGACAAGGAAGACCGTAGCGCAGCTTTTATCTGTGTATTGGCATTGGTCTGGCCTGATGGATATGAAGAAGTTTTTGAAGGGCGTGTAGACGGGCAGATTATCTGGCCACCGCGAGGTGAGAAAGGATTTGGCTATGATCCGTTTTTTGTGCCTGATGGTTATGAGCAAACATTTGCGGAGATGGAACCTGAGCAAAAACATAAAATTTCGCATCGTGCAAAAGCTTTCGAATTACTCTTAAAAAACTGTATGGATGATGCGGCCTAATCTTCATCAACTCGCTATTTATTTCCACTGGCCTTTTTGTCTGAGTAAATGTCCGTATTGTGACTTCAATGCACATGCCTTTGATAGTGTTGATCATGAGCGTTACCAAAAGGCCTATCAAAAGGCTCTGGCGTTTTATGCTGAAAAACTAGGGGACAGGGAAATTACATCTGTTTTCTTTGGCGGAGGAACACCATCTTTGATGAAGCCCGAAATGGTTGCGGTTTTGCTATCTGATATAAAGAAGCACTGGAAAATAGCCGATGATTTAGAGGTTACGCTAGAAGCTAATCCGACCTCGGTTGAAATAGAAAAGTTCAAAGCTTTTCGTGAGGCCGGTGTGAACAGAATATCACTGGGAATTCAGTCTTTTATTGATAAGGATCTTAAATTTCTTGGACGGCAGCACGATGTGGCGCAAGCTAAAAGAGCTATCGAAATTGCAGATCAATGCTTTGATCGCTATAGTTTTGATCTGATATATGGAAGGCCGGATCAAACGATCAAGGCGTGGGAGAGGGAGTTAAAAGAAGCATTGCCATTTGCCAAGGGGCATATGTCTCTCTATCAACTCACTATCGAGCGTTCTACACCGTTTTATATGAGATATAACCGCGGGGAGTTTAATGTTCCTGATGATATTGACGGTGCTGAATTTTATCACGTGACGCAAGGCATTATGGAAGATGCAGGCCTTCCCGCTTATGAAGTGTCTAATCATGCTGCACTGGGGCAGGAGTCCAGACATAATCTGGTTTATTGGAGATATCAGGATTATATCGGCATTGGAGCAGGGGCGCATGGCAGGTTTTGCATGAATGGACAAAAGCTTTCTTCCCGCGATCATAGTGCACCTGAGGTTTGGATGGAGCGGGCCGAGTCTCAAGGTCATGGCTCACATGAGTGGGAAGAAATTGCTCCGGAGGATAAATTTGTCGAGAGTCTCATGATGGGGCTTCGTTTAAGTAAGGGGATATCTATCTCTGCTCTCGAAGAAAACTCAGAATGTGAATTCAAAGATCAAATCAAAACAGAACATTTGAAAACGGCCATCAAAGAAGGTTGGGTAAACTTTGATGAACGGCAAATATCTTTAACTCGTGAAGGCCTTTTACGCCTGAATCAAATAATCCCTTACCTGCTAAGATAAGGGATTACAGAAATCTTATCTATCGTCGTCACACGCCTTGTGCATGTGATCCAGGGATTACACGGATAAACCGTGTAATGACGTTACCTCACGGCATCATCAGAGTTTGCGCATCCTTACCGTTGATTAAAGTTTGTCCTTCGGGCTTAATTTGAAAGTGGAATTCATGGGCAGGCTGCCCATCTGCAGATGTCGCAGGTGCTCCTATGGTTTTCAGCTTGTCGACTTTATTGGCCAGATTAGCAAAGAAAAAGTCACTTTCCTTGTACTGATTGGCAATTTCTAAAACTGTGTCCAGCCCAACCACAATACTTTTTAGATCGGCTGTCACACTAGTCATTGCTTTAATATCAGCTTTCGCTTCACCTTTGATGTCTGTACTAAAAGCGTTACCTTTGGCGTAAGTGTCCTTAATCTCTATTTTGGTGCCTGCGTTCGAAAGTAACATGGGCACCTTCATCATAATACCGATCCCCGCCATTTGTGCCATTTCCGGATTGGCTGAAATAGACTCCATTGTCGTTGTAACCAACTCACTTAATTGAGAAATTGGAATATTGCTGGCGCTAAGATTAATATTGGCCTGACGAGGTGTGATGTCTTTATATTCAGGCTTTTCATCACTGGATTTCAGTCCATCAAAACCGATAACGACCCCAGCAGACCCGTTTTCGGCTTTCAAACCCGTGAGACTCAGGCCAAACTTACCGGAGTCAAGCGCGAAATTATGATCCTCTTCATTGGCTATTAGATTTTTGATGCCATATTCAATGGAAAATCCATCAAGATCAAAATCATAAAGGGAACCCATCATCTTCATAATTTCTTGCTCACTGATATTTTCGGCGTTTTCAGGATCTATCATGGAACTCATAGTACCCTGAACGGACGTGATCTTTTCTTTATATTCATTCAAAGTTGGAAGTTTTATATCTTTCAAATTAAAGGAACCAGTCAATTCACCAAGAGAAAAATTACCTTCCTCTGCTATATTGACCGCAAGATTCTTCAAAGTCATATTGGTTAGCCCCGAATAATATGCTCCGTCCTGAGAAGAAAGATTCTGAAATAAATCAATATTAGAAATTGTCAGGCCTTCATCAAGTTTTCCATCAATAGCTATTTTAATATCCGACGTTTTCATATCCAGCTTGGTAAAATATCCAAGTCTTTCCTCTAAAATGCCTGCTGTATTTTGATCTCCAATTGTAATTTGAATAGTCTCGTCGTCATTGGGAGAATTAAATGTGAATGATTTTGGATAAGAAATCATGGTTTTCCATGTCCCGGCCTCATCACCTCGTACGGCGTTGATTGTAACAACACCAAGATTAAAGAAAGTTTCTTCGGCACCGTCCTCAGTATCTTTTATGTTTAGGGAAATGTTCGGAAAAGTAACCTTATAATAATTGTCCTCGGGTGTAACTACTAGGTCACCATCATACTTAATAGTCATAAAATCACCATACATACCCATCACACTCGTCTGGTAGTCCAACATATCCTGAAAGATTTTTTTCAAGGTTGTGATATCGGCTTCATTGGCATGGGCAGAAATATTTGATGCTAAAAGGCAGAAACAAAAAAGGGGCAATATTAAAAAACGTCTCATAAGGCTCTCAATTCATTGTCAAAAATGGGCAGAAAGAAAAAACAATTTCTCCATGGGAAAAATAATAAAGCGGATAATAGACAAAAAATCTTGCCGAGTCTAAGGATAAACGGCATTAATATGTCTGATTTTGAAATTTAATAGAAATGAACGGATTTATGCTGGCGTCAAAAGATACACAATTCTCACTATCATCCGAAGGTAAAATTCTCTGGCAAGCCAAACTTGGCAGCCCTTTATCAGGGGAAGAAATTGCGATCCTTAACAAGGGGGCACATATTTTATCACCTGAGATAGATATTCTTGAAAAAG
>JAOUOR010000089.1 GCA_029880245.1 Alphaproteobacteria bacterium | reverse complement strand
CTTTAAGTCTATGTCTGGAATGGCATCTCTTTTCTTATCCATGGCTCTGATAAAATTTCTAATTCTCGGCATAACTTCTTCCCGCCAGCGCCGGCCGTTAAAGATACCGTAATGCCCTGTTTTAAGCTGGAAATGGTGAAATTGTTTGCGTTGGGGCAGGGAGTAGCACATTTCATGCGCCGCTGTTGTCTGCCCGCGTGCCGAAATATCATCAAGCTCGCCTTCGATCGTAAGAAGAGCCGTGCGTTCAATGTCTTGCGGACGTACGTCTTTGATTTCTTCGGTTAGGGGATCCTTCCATTTCATGCGGCCACGCGGCAGGGAATGATCCTGGAATACGGTATGTACAGTCTGAAGATAAAATTCTGCCGGAATGTCCATAACCGAAAGATATTCATTATAGAATTTCCTGTGCGCTTCCGCTGAATCCCCGTCTCCGGTGATTAAATGATGATAGAATTTCATATAAGAGCCAAAATGCTTCTCCAGATTCATCGACATAAAGCCCGAGAGCTGTAAAAATCCGGGATAAACTTTTCGAAAAGCGCCCGGATAGTAAAAGGGCACGTTATAGACCACTGATTTTTCAAACCATTTTAATGGCCTTTTTTCTGCTAGCTCTGTAACTTCTGTTTTGGATATGCGCGTATCAATTGGCCCGCCCATCAAAGTCATGGATAGTGGTTGGTTCGGATCATTATCCGAGGCCATCAGTGAAACAGCGGCTAAAACCGGAACGGCAGGCTGGCAGACCGCAATCAGATGTGTATCGGGGCCAAGGATATGCATAAAATCTCTTAAGTATGCAATATAGGAATCAAGATCAAATGTGCCCTCACGTAAAGGAACTTGACGGGCATCATGCCAATCTGTGGTATAGACATCGTGGTGAGGCAAGAGAGCCTCGACGGTGCCCCGTAAAAGGGTCGCAAAATGCCCTGACATAGGTGCAACAAGAAGCACTTTCGGGTCATTGCGTTTGATATTCCGTTTGAAATGCAGGAGCGTACAAAAAGGTTTCTTGACTATTTTTTGTTCGGTTATAGAAACTTTTTTGCCGCCGATATGCGTTTCTTTTAATTCAAATGCCGGTTTCTCAAAACGTTTGGTCGAACGTTCTGTCATCTCGGCTGTAGCAGAAATATTTCGCCCTAATTGTGTGTAAGATAGCGGATTGAACGGGTTTTTAAAAACCATGCGCGCGACTTCCGCATTCAGGCGCATAGGTGTCAACATGGCGTGATGTAATTCATACAAATGATAAAGCATAAGGTTTTTCTTTCCAATGGCCGATATTAACGCTAATGTTTTTTTATGAGTATAGCGGGGTCAAGAATTGCCGCGCAGAAATGAAATACGCAATATTTACAACCTACTTATACAATGTTTGAAAGCTTTTCACAACTCCACACTTATGTTTTTGATGCCGATCGTATTCCTGTGCTGATCGCGGCGATTTTAATAACAGGGGTGGTCGGGATGATAACAGGCCCCTTGCGCGGCAATGCCTATCCATTTTTCTGGCAAATTATTGACGCTCTTTTTGGCTCAATAGGAGATAAAATGGACCGCCCTCACCGTAAAAAGAGTGATTTGGTCTTTCGTGGTTTTTTGCTGACGGCTTTTGTTTTATTTCTATGCTTATTGATGGGTAAATCTCTTGAGCATCTGTTTTTTCTAAAAAGTGATCTTTACGAGATTATAACTGTGAGTTTGTTTTTAAGCTCCGGCACGATATGGTTTTCACTGCTCCAGCTTTATTTCGCACTTGATAAACAAGGTCGTAGCAGTGGCGCTTTTCTTAATATTGCCCGCACAACCCGAACAAATTTAAACAGTGTTGATGATTTTGGCATTACGCGCAGCGCTATGGGCTTATCCGCAATAAGTCTGGATAAGGCATTGGTTGCGCCGTCTTTGTGGTATTTGATCGGGGGTTTACCGTTATTGATTATTTATAGCGCCTTATCAGCCTTGGCTTGGCGTTTGGGAAAAAAAGGGCTGGGCTCCAGCTTTAGCGCTGTGCCTTTAGCACTGGAAAAACTAATGGGGGTGGTTCCTTCATATTTTACAGGATTTCTTCTTGTTGCTTCTAGCTCTTTGACTCCAACGGCTAAGCTTTTGGATGGACTGAAAATCTTGTGGGATAAAAAGAACGATACTCCCTATGAGCAAGGCGGTAATCCTCTGAAAGCGATGAGTTGGTCATTAAAGGTTACTTTAGGTGGGCCAGTACAGACTTTGAAAGGGGAGAAACTGCCTTGTGAGTGGGTCGGGCCTGAAGGTGCAACGGCACAACTCAGCCATAAAAATTTGGGCCGCGCCATATGGATCAACGTGATCGCGCATATAGTTTTTATCCTGATTTTGCTTTGTGCGTATATTTATGCAGGAAAAATTTTCTGAAACACTTGACTTTATCGCCCGAGTTCGACTATTTTGCGCAAACTAAATTAAATGACAAATTAAAATTATAAGGATTAGGCCGATGAGCCAACGTTGTATGATTACCGGAAAAAGCCCAATGAGCGGGCATAATGTGTCTCACGCGCAAAATAAGACAAAGCGTCGTTTTATGCCGAATATTCAAGATACGAGCTTGTATAGCGAAGCTTTACAACGCTGGATCAAAGTGCGTGTCAGCACAAATGGTTTGCGTACGGTCGAGCATAAAGGCGGTTTGGATGCCTTTTTAAAAAGCACAGCAAAGACCAAACTGGATCCTGCTTTGCGTCCGGTTAAAGCTGAGCTTGAAAACGCATCGGCCAAGAAAAAAGCATAATTTGCTTTTTAATATTGTAGCTTCTACAAACCCGCTTGGTTTAAGGCGGGTTTTGTTTTTTAATTTGTAAATTTTAATAATTTTGTCATAAAGGCACATGATTAAATATCCCGGTTTTTCTTTTGATATAACGCATACCGACCCGAAATCACGGGCGCGGGTAGGAACGTTGACCACGCCTCATGGTGTCATAGAAACCCCGAATTATATTTTTTGTGGAACGAAAGCCACAGTAAAAAACCTTTCTCCGGCGCAGTTGCACGAAGCCAAAACCGATATAATTCTCTCTAACACCTATCATTTGATGCTCCAGCCCGGTGCAGATTTGATAGAAAAAATGGGAGGGCTTCATAAATTTATGAATTGGAACGGCCCTATGCTCACAGATTCAGGCGGGTTTCAGGTGTTTTCTTTGGGGGAAGGCACAATGGCTAACGAGATTAAAGGAAAGACCAATAAAGGCTATGATAACCGCAATCTTCTTGAAATATCAGAGCTAGGTACGGTTTTTAGGTCTTATATAAATGGTCAGAAGATAAAGCTTACCCCTGAATCAGCCATGGAAATTCAGCGCAAATTAGGGGCTGATCTCCTGATGCAATTTGATGAATGCACGCCCTATCATGTGGACAAGGATTATACGGCGCGCTCAATGGAGATGTCGATCAGGTGGGGTGATCGATGTTTGAAAGAATTTTCAGATCATCATGACGGCAAGCAGGCCGTTTACGGAATCGTGCAAGGCGGTGTTTACGAGGATTTACGGCGCATTTCATCCGAATATACCAAAGATCGTCCATTTTTCGGCACAGCTATTGGCGGATGCTTAGGGGGAACAGATGAAGAAATGCACAACGTAGTAGCGTCATCTGTGCCTTATATTCATCCCGATAGGCCGGTTCATTTTCTTGGAATAGGGCAAGTAAAGGATGTATTTCGCTTTGTAAGGCTTGGCATAGATACCTTCGATTGCGTTATCCCTACGCGCTTAGCGCGCCATGGCGGAGCCTATATCAAGGGGCAAAAGGGCGAGACTATCAACCTTCTGAATGCTAAATATAGAGATGATAATACCCCGCTCGATGAGCGTATGGATATTCCGGCTTCAACTGCGTATTCCAAGGCTTATATCCACCATTTGCTCAAATCCAAGGAGCTTTTGGCCGCGCAAATTCTGGCCCAGCATAACGTTGCAACCATTAATATGCTGATGAGGGAAGTGCGTCAGGCCATTAAGGATGGAAACCTTGATGCTCTGGAAAAAGAGTGGCTGGGGTAAATAACTTTTCTTAAAAAAATTAGATACCGTTTGATAGGCGTTGCTCCAGATATCTTTGTTGCTCGGCTTGCTGATTAGCTTGCTGTTTAGCCAAATCCTGCAACCATTGTTCCTGTTTCTGCTGCTGAAGAGTTCTTTGCTGTTCTACTTCCGGCAAGCACATAGGGGGCTTATCATCGCTTACTACCAACCAGATATTTTCAGGGGGCACTATGCTGCATGTAAGGCTGGCCGTGTTATCGCTGGATTGTACTATGTAGCTCCCATCCCGGGGCATTATCGTGTCAATTTTATCTGTCACGTCAGTCACACCCGGAGGGAGTTCAGGCTTGGTTTCCTGCGACAGATTACCCGCAACAAGCGCTCCATTTTGATAATCAGGAATGGTTCTTTCTTTGATATAGGCATTAAGCAGGTCGGGATTTTCCTTTAACGGTTCATCTTTCTCCAAATTCCAGCCCCATTTGATCCATGCATCTCCATGCTCCTTTATATAAGCGGCAATTTCGGGATGAGCCTTGGCAAATTGTTCCGGATCATCTTCCGAAGCCACAAGGCGCCGCACATAATCCAGACGGTCTGCTGGCGGGATCGTATCAAGAATAGAATCGACAACTTCGGGGGTGCTGAGTTTCTGATCCATTTCCTGAACAAGCGCTTCTTTTATGGAGCCGCGCAAATTACTAATCAAAATAGACGGATCGCGGCTACCCTCTACTTCAAGCCCCATATTTTTTGCATCCGCAAGAACTTGCGACAAATTTCCACCATAAGTGCCGCCATATTTATGACTATACCCGATACTTCCGGCGTCGTTATAAAGCGCATTTAACTCTATAGCCCTGTGGAGTTGCTCGGGCTGGCCCTCCGTAGAGCGTGGTAGATTGTCCCGCGCATCCCACAACATATTGGCGCGGGCCGAATGATCGGGGAACATACTCATGGCCAGAGTCTGGAAATGCTCTTCCAGAAGGTTAGGCGCATATTGATCGGCCCAGTCCTTGAAGTCACCGCGTGCCTTGTTTTCCGCAGCCGCCGTAATCACAATAGTCACCCCCGTCGGATCAGCCGTACTCAGGGCTAAATCGCCGTATAAAAGCTTTTCGGTGCTTTTGTTTAATTCAATATAGCGCTGATAAGCCTCAGCATCTAAAATATTGTTCTTTGCAAGAGTTTCCGCAAAATCCCGCTGTCCGGCATGCGCTTTTTGCATCAAAAGGGCGCTTGCCCCGCCAATCGCAATGCCAATACCAGTGATGTTCGCACCCAAACGACCTGCTTTGGCAGCTTTTGAAAGATTCTTGACTTCGTCAGCAAATTTTCCTATTTCGTCGCCAAATTTTGAAATAAAATTCTGTTTTTTCAACTCTTTAAGGAGGCTATTGGATTTCCCTTTACCCAGATCAACGGTATCCGAGATATGGCCTTGTGCATCGGCAATTTGAATTTTAACTGTTCCATCTTTATTTCCACTAAGATGATAGTTGATATTTGGATCAGCCGTCTCAATCAAAACTTTTTCATCTATCCTGACAAGGTTGTTTGCATTAGCTCCATTAAGCGCGCCTTTTACATCGTTAATCGCAATATCTCTTCTTATGTCAACGATATTTCCTTGGAAATTTTTTGTTTGATCGGGTGATAAATTAACAGCTTCAACTCCATTTTGCGTAAGAATGTTAACTGTTGATGTGCCTTTACTATTTGTCACGATTTCATATCGCGGTTGGGCAGGGTCAACTGGAATAACAGACATCATATTACCCTCAGTCTTTATTCTGCCTCCACTTTGAACGGTCTGCCTCATATCTGCCATCACATCCAGTGGACGGGCTTTTGCATCAAAGGAAGCTTTGATATGATTATCCAATGCAGCAATATGTTGTGGCTCTGGCGCAGGGCCACGAATCTCTAAAGCCGCTTTGGCTCTTTGTACTTTTCCGCCTGGTTTTTCTATATTATCAAGTGCTTTTTGATGAAAATCATGATTTTGTCCAAATTTATTGACCATAGCCCGCACATCTTCAGGATTTCTGGAATGAATGCGATCTGGTGACATTTTGGAAGTGTAATTATCAACGCTATCCTGAAATTTTGTAACTTGTTTGTTGTGATCGGAAGTGCTTGTTCTAAGCCTATCGGGATACTCCACACGGAAAATTGTCCCCGCATCTATGTTTTCTTTACTTGCATTCAAATGAATAATCACATTTTTATCGGCATTATAAATTATGGCTTGATTTGTTTTTATGTCATAAACCGCCCGTGTATTCGGGTCATTAAGTGTATCTTGAATAAAATTAGCGAGAGTTTGCGGGTTATTAGGGGACACTTCGGGAATGGGCTTGCCAAATCTTGTATTTTCAAATTTACGGCCATCCATGACATGCTTTTCAAATGCATGTCCCGTTCCTATTGATGCGATGATTTCATGATAAGTCGGCATTGTTCTGTATGACCCCCGTTAATTCTGTAATCCCGTTTCATTGTCATCCGGTTCATTATCATCTTGCTGATCCGGTGGATTTTCAAAAAAATCACGGAGATTATAAGACCAGAATTCTCTCCTTAATCTTTCTTT
>JAOUOR010000038.1 GCA_029880245.1 Alphaproteobacteria bacterium | reverse complement strand
GAGATGTATAAAACCCAGCAAGAGCGAGTTGCTCAATTGAAAGAGGATAATGATTTTTCCGATGAAGAAAAATTCTAAAATTAGGAGTTTGGTATGAAAAAGTCGTATGACATTATTGGCGATATTCACGGATGTGCAGAAGAGTTAGAAGCTTTGCTACTAAGAATTGGTTACGCCGATATGGGTGGTATTTACAAGCACCCTGAGCGCCAAGCAATCTTTTTGGGTGATTTTATTGACCGTGGCCCAAACCAAAAGGGCGTTCTTGATATTGTTAGACCAATGATTGAGACAAAAGAAGCATTGGCGGTGATGGGAAATCATGAATTTAATGCTATCTGTTATGCTACAGAAGGTGAAGAAGGTTATATAAGACCGCATACAAATAAAAATACTAAGCAGCATAAAGCTTTTTTAGATGAATTTCCTTTTGGATCGGATGAGCATCATGATGTTATTACATGGTTTAAAACATTGCCTGTATACCTTGATTTGGAAGATATAGGTATAGTTCATGCATGTTGGTGTGAGAAGAGTTTTAAAGCAATTGAATCATTTTTAAACGCAGATAAAACCATATTTGATGCTGCGTATTTAGAATATGCTAATGATATGTCACATGTTTACATTGCGCTTGAACGTATTTTAAAAGGCCCTGAATATTCTTTGCCTCCGGAGATTCATTTTCATGATAAGGATGGGCACAAACGTACTAATTGCAGAGTAAGATGGTGGAAGGATTCGCATCTTCCAACGTCACAGCGGCTTGAATTTCCTGAGGCTGACCTAACCGAAGATCAGCGGCAATCTCTGAACTCAAGAAAGATTCCCGATGTTTTTAATGTGCCTGAAAAGCCTACATTTATAGGACATTACTGGTTGCAAGGTATTCCCAAGCCGTTGTCAAAAAAAGTTGTGTGTGTTGATTATTCTGTTGCGAAAGGCGGTACAATGACCGCCTATCAATGGAATGGAGAAAACGAAATTTCCGAGAACAATTTTGTATCCATATAACATAGATTTTATTTATAGTGCTGGATATAGCCAGAACTTCCGGGAGAAAGATGACGACAGAGAAAAAAGGTGGGCGTGGTTCAATATGGCCTATGCCTGATGACGTACATTATGAAGAAAACAAAATATTTAAAAACTAAAGATGAATGCCATGGCGTTGAACAAAATTTGTTGGAAAACGAAAGCTCTATGTATGACTTGGCTTATGAATCGGATCAAAGGGAGATTCAATCATGCAGGCGTTGTCATGATCCATATTGGTGTGGCGAGTGGGAAGTGCTGTCGTCCGTGCAAGTAGCTTGTAGCACTAAAATAGAGTACTTTGACAACTTTGAAATTACTGCTCTATTGCCGTATAAGGAAAATGCAAACGGTGAAAGGCTTCGTTTTTTTTTCTGTGAAGGTATAATGCTGTATCTCACTCCTATCATTAAAAACTTTTGGGAAATAAAAACAGGGAAAAAACACGATGCTTTGAATTTTTCTTATACAGAAGATAGCCCCATACCAGAACTAACGGATTGCGTTTTATTCTTGGATCTTGTTTGTGAAGTATCAGATTTATTGAAAAAAGCAAAAACCTTAGACGAGTTTGATATCTTATTTTCTTATGATCCGTATTTCAAGAAAATAGCTTTATTTACTCATTTTTTTGACGTTTTTAAAGATAGGTTTTTATCCCTTCTGGATGAGCTTATTACCATTTTAAAACAAGCCATAAACGATGGGCACGTTTCTGTACCAATAAGAGAAGAGCCTGACGTAGATAAAGGAATCGCAATATCAGATTTAGATGGCTAAGGCCAAATGACCCGCCACACATAGTGACTAACTCTGAAACTGGCATCATCATCTGAGATCGTAGAAAAAATTCTAAGTGGTCTATGAGTGTCCAAACGGTTACCGGATATCACAAAAATTTAAGCATTCATGGCTTTCATATACCTAATTTTGCTGCTCTTTGATCGTGCCGCAACGCTTGGCGATAAATTCAGGCAAGTCAGCAATAGTGTCATGCGGAGTTTCCATTGAATCCAGTGCTTCCAAAACACTATCGGCTATTTCCACCACTCGCTTTTTGACCAAAGCTTTCCCCAAACCAGCATCATTGGCCAACCGTTCAAAATGCCGTGCAAAAAGCATTTCTGCATTATATTCACCGCCTACTTTCATCGCCATTTTTGAGGATAGCTCTGGATAATAGGCCGTGCATAGCACATCATAAAGCGGTGCCATACGCACTTTCCCTGCCTGATACAGCAGTGAAAAATTCTTGCCATGCGCGTCATTATTGCCAACCAGAACATTAAAGATTACCGCATCCAGAAAACGTTGCAGGTCAATCACTGGCATGGAAGATACCGTCCGTAACAGCAAAAACGATTGCGGAAGGCCTACGCCGCCTTCTGATTGATATTTCATATCGGAGGGAATGCCCAAGGCCTGACAGAAATCTTCCTGATGCACTCGTTCAACGTTGCCTGCTTCATCATGGCTGCGGTCATAACGCTCAACCAGTAAATACTCGATGCTGGAAACCTTATGCGTACTGACCGCAGCAACAGGTAAATCAATAGCCGCCGCCAGTGTCATGCAATAGGCCTCGTTATGCACCGTTCCGGCAAAGCGCTCGATGGCTGGTTTGAGGATGTGGGTACTGGGAGCACCGCCAAGCGGAATAGAGATAGTACCATCCTTGACATGCACAGCAATTTTATCCTGCGACCCGGCCAGTGACAGTCGAATGCCGTCTTCACCTGCCATGAGCGGCCTGCGCGGCAATATTTCCAATACGCCAGCCAAGTCTTCATTGCTTAAAGGACGGTAATCAGGTTGCCGGGTTGGCAGCGTTTCCCCTTCGAGCAAAAAAGTAATGGCTCCGGCGCATTCACCGCCAATCTGTTCCAGCATGGCAAAGTCATTACGAGCGCTGATACCAAGATTTTTAGCCACCATCTCACGCTTATCTTCTTCGGGTAAAATGCCGCTAAAAAAGCCACGGCATTCATTGCGTGTAAATGGCTCTTCCTGCAAAGGCATGGAATGCGAAAGAGGAACAGCATTCTCATTACTCAGCCACCCGCTGTTATAGCTGAATTGCATCTGGCCGTGATCGTCTTGAACAAGCTTGCCAACCAATTGCTGATGGAGATAAACGTCGAGAATACGCGTCATATTACTGTCCTCCATTCGGTGGCATAATATCCAGCTTGATGCCGAGTGTTTGCATCACGGTAAGCACCTTACCGATTTGGCAGGTGTTTTTGCCTTTTTCAAGCTCAATGATAAACCGCAAGCCTGTGCCGGACGTTAGCGCAAGGTCTTTTTGCGTCACGCCAAGCTGCTTGCGCGTATCCCGAATGACTTTGCCGATATGCTCTGTTGTGTAATGCATGCGTTATGTTCATAATTGCCGTACGGGAATATTATCACAGAAAATGGTCATATACAACAAAATATTACTGATAGGGAATGTTTGTGTAAGCAAGGGACAAAACAGAACAAATAATCCCGAACGGTAACATATCAGAACTTCGCCGCCAAATGTCCAATATACTCTGACGACGTACAATAAAGAAAAGTGGTGAATTATTTCCATAAACACATTATTCTGTCATTTGTTGACATTTATTGCCATTATTGTTATTATTAAGTCACAGTATTGTAATCTAATTGAGGTAACAACATGACTTCCATGAATGTTTCATTGCCAGATCAAATGAAGAGTTGGGTTGAGGGAAAAATTGATGCAGGCCTGTATCATAATGCAAGTGAGTACATAAGAGACTTGATCCGTAAAGATCAGGCTGAAGCAGAGAGAACGAAAGCGTTTCGATCTGCTATAGAAATTGGGCGCAATAGCAGTATTGATACGCGTTCAGCAGATGAGATATTCACATCGGCTAAAGCTAAAGCTAAAAAGACATAATGAAAAACCTGCAATTTTCACAGAAGGCATCTCGTGATATTGACGAGATTTATCTCTATGGCCTTATCAATTTTGGTGAAGATCAAGCTGATTTTTACTCAGAAAAAATGAAAAAACTTATGCTTGAAACGCTTCGTCATAATCCAGAAATTGGACGACTGGACACCAGAGTGAATCCTGCAGTCAGGCGTTTTGAATTTGAAAGCCATGTCATATTTTATGACGTAACGGAAACAGAGATAATTATAGTCAGGATACTTTATGGTGGCATGGATTTTGTAAAACATTTATGATCAGGGTATCAATAACAGCCATATCGCATGAAGCCATGTTCTTCTCCCTAGAAATCGGACCATTTTAAGTGAGAAGAACAGCCAGAAGGGTAATCACAAATATCCAATTGGCACAATATCAATGTCTCTGTTATATGGAATGAAAGATGTGTTAAAGCACAAAATACATCCGTGACCGATGGGTGTTTTTAGATTTCTTAAGTAGTCAAACCCCTTAAATCCGCTGTTGCGAACGGAAGCAGTTTTTTTGATTTCTATTGGATGTAAATGCCCTGCTTGTTCTATGAGAAGGTCGACTTCCCGCTTTTCTTTGTCCGCATAGTAATAAAGCGGCGGTTCTAGCCCATTATGAAGCCAGGATTTTATAATTTCCGAGACCACCCATGTTTCCAGCATAGCGCCCGACATAGCACCGCTCTCAAGAACATCCGGATTAACCCATTTGGTGAGATAACAGCACAAGCCGGTATCAAGAAAATAAAACTTCGGCGTTTTTAAAACGCGTTTGCCGACATTCTTGTAATAGGGGTATATAAACGTCACAATACCTGTCGCTTCCAAAACGTTAAACCATGACTTGATCGTCGGTTCGGATACACCGACTTCCTTTGAAATCTCTCTGTAATTAATCATCTGACCGGTCCGGGCGGCAGCGACCTGCATGAATTTTCGAAAAGCGACGAGATTGTCGATCTGAAGGTAATCCCGGGCGTCTCTTTCCGCATAGGTCAAAACGTATGACTCGTAAAATTTCTGCCAGCCTTTTCCTTTGCTGGTAACAATGTCAGGATAAGAGCCGCGCCATATCTTATAATAAATATCTTTAAGCGGAATCGAGCGCGCAATTTCATGACGTTGTTTCAATACATCAAGTGCAGGAATAAAGGGAGGGGTTTCTGGTCGGCCCTCTTCCTCGGCCAGTGAAATACCGCGCATACCCAAAATAGCCACACGACCGGCCAGAGATTCTGAAACATCTTTCATCATTGAAAATTGCTGCGAGCCTGTCATCCAGAATAAGCCTTTTTTTGCTTTATCTTTATCAACGGCAATTTTAATATATGAAAACAGTTCGGGAGCATATTGGACTTCGTCAATCAGAACTGGCAGAGATAACCTGTCTATAAATCCGGCAGGATCCTCCTTTGCAGAAAGCCGAACATCAAGTGCATCGAGCGAAACATAGGATCGGGATTCTTTCTGCAAATTCTCCAACAAAGTTGTCTTGCCGATCTGCCGCGGCCCGGTCAGCAACAAAACTTTAAAGCTCTTGTTCACATCCAGGATATGCTGTTCAATTGTGCGCTTAATATACATTGTTTTATCGACTAATTATTAACCTAACTTTATATTAGTCAAGTTTGTGCTCAATGTCAATCCTAGTAAATGTGCATTGGATTTAACTGTCTGCGTGAGGTTCAAGCATATGAAACACGGTATTTTAAGAGAAAACAAAGTTACAGTCCCGTAGCCATTTGATGCTGGGTGTTATTAGCGACAGGTGCAGAGTTTTGCTGTTGCTGCCATTGCTCGAATGCCTGACGTTTTATTTCTATCTGCCGGGCTTCATATTCGCGCTGTCTGGCAAGAGTTTCTATTTCTTGCTGGATACCGGCTTGTATCTGTCCCATCTCGCTAGGGAAACGCGCCGCAGCCAAATCTCTGGCATTTTGTAAATCCTTATTGTCTGTATAAAAATCAGCATGCTTGACGCTCAGTGTTAGTTCATTCATCTGTGATGGCAAATTATCCAGTCCATCCCTCATATTCGCCAATGGGATAGCCATCTTAATATAAACTTCGCTGCTTTCGATCCTTGTAATTTGCTCTGCGCTCATATCATAGATAGAGGCAGGGCGGTTTTCTTGTGGCACAAACTTATTTTCCAGATAATCGCGCATAGCATCCGGATTATCAAGCAAGGCCTGCTCTAATTGTTCTTTGCGAGCAATAAACATTGCGCATTCCATTGTCTCTTCCGGTGAAGAGCCAATACAATCAACACGCTCCAGCAATATTTTTTCTCCGGCAGAATGCACAGAGTAAGCTCTTAATTCCGAGCCGACATCCAGGGCCTTATCAAAGCGTGCTGTGCGTTCTACGACCTGTAATAGCTCCTGATTGCTAAGTTGTGACATAACAAAATGCGCCCCGTCAGGCGATTGCAGCGTATTTATGAACTCGTTGTGCATCCCGTGAATAGCCTGATCCAGACGCGCTATGGATTGTTGTACTTCCGGTTGGCTTAAGGCTATAAGTTCAGTATCTTCCAGCGCACTAAATTTCGGCGGTGTATTGCGGAGCATCGCATTTTGAAACTCAAGATTGGCGGCCTCAACTTCACGCATAGATGCCGCTAAGTTTTGCATGGATGGTGGTAAGTTTGCCGGATCATCACGAAGAGCCTCTATGGTTCTATCCCGTAAAATCTCCATTGTTGTATCAATTTTTATAAGACCGGGGCGCAGGTTTTCAGCAAGCTCTGGGTCAAGTGTATGATTTTGTGCAATGAAGTTATTGTACATCTCGTAGCTTGCCGCTTCATTTGCTATGGCTTGCGCGGTACTTGTCGCAAAGAACGGGTCTGCTGCCTCACTTAACATACGCGGCTCCAGCTCATCCATAATATTGATATACTCATCATATTGATCCTGGGTGATATGACGTGGATCATTAGGCGGCAAATCCCTTGCTATCCCTGCCATCTCTCGCTGTCCCGCTATAGCTGACTTTGTCAGCATCACATTCAAACCACTCGCCACCAGAGCCGTAACCACACCCTTCTCACCGAGATCGGCAAGCTTGGCCAATATTTTCTTGGCCGCAACATCATCATAAAGCTTTTGCATGGCATCACCAGAGCCTTGAACTAAGGGAGCCGCTTTTCCCATCTCCCGCCGCATGGTTTTGACGTCGATTTGATTGGCAACATGATCGGCAATATTGATATAGTCTTTTGGGTCAATATCCAGATTATTTGCAACGGCATAGGCCGCACTATGACCCTTAATATTATTGACGGGGCGCGCAACCTCATCCAGCTCCCAGCCCCGGCCTGGACGGTTTGCTTCTGCCAGTACGCGGTTTTGCACGGTGCTAGCGGGATTGTTCTGATTTCTAAGGTACATCTGGGGCCGCGCATTTATATCATCTACCAAACCCTGTACCGCATTCCGCACCCCACCGGGAGATGTGTTGTCAATCTCTTGGAAAGGAAATGGTCCGGGAAGTGTTTTTGCTCTGTTATATGATTTTAGAAAATTTTGCTGTGTATTCTCATAACGAAACATCGTTCCCAGATCCCGATCCCCATTTCGTGGTGAAAAACTGACCACAACATTATCATCTGGGTTATATAAGTTCACTGATCCATCAATTGGCGATACATATCCGATTGTATTTGGATGGTTGATAAAGCGGTTCTGAATGTAGTGCGCCATATCATCTGGTGTTTCGATATATAAATCCTGCCCTAAAGATTGACCCAGATTATTTGCCGTGGCTCGAAACGCATTGACACCTTTCATATCTTCGTCTTTATCGATGCCTAATGCATGTTTCGTAAAAGCATGGCCTTGTGTAATATGCTCAATATAAGTCTCCAGAGTTAAATCATCTGACATGTTTTATCTCCTTTGCTTGTAACACTAATAACTCAGGCATTCTTAACTTTATAGCAGGATCAAAATTATAAATTCTTTGAGCAACTGTCTCTATATCATCATGTAAACGGCAAAAAATAGTGGGATCGTAGAATGTTGCTAAATTTACAGTTCGAACATGACTAAATGTATTAAAGATCGTAGATATCATTGAAAAATAATGATTTGGCAAAACCATCTCATTTTCTTCAATCTGACTAGCCACAGCGTCACGAATAACGCTGATCTCATATTGAGGAATAAAACAATCGACCTCAACATCATCTGTATCATGTGCATAACTTAAAAAATCCACCAGATGCTGTTTCCACTCGGGTGAAACCGCGCACGTCACCTGATCACCCTCAATACTTTTAAAGGTAATTTTTGGTTCACCTATATTCTCTATTTTTTGCTCATTCATGCTCTGTTTACCCCTTCAAAATTACAAAACACATCATGCGTTTTAAAATCAGGATCATACCCAGCCCCATAAATAAAAAAGCATTCCTTGATAATGCTCTCGATCTCATCAAAAGATGTTTCTATCTCTTTAGAAATAAAGTTTACGGTTACATTCCAGTCAGAAATCAGTTCATCATATTCCGGCGTATTGTGAATGATCACATTCGGGTTATTTTTGAACCAGCTCTGACGGATTTCATCCTGCATTTTATAATTTTCTATTTCTGTTCCCGGATTAAGCTCCTGCAAGATCGTTGATGTAATATGAATCTCATATTTGCCGGCTAAGGCATTGAGGGTTTCCGTGCCACGCGCAGCATCAAAATTTTTGCGTCCGAAAATATCATTGACAAAATCAGTATCCATAAAAAGTACAGGTTTGTCGCTCATCTCTCTATCACTCCTTCTCACCTGACATGGTTTTATAGAGGACCCGCCTTAGTCTATTGCATATTTTGTTCACATAGTTTGCATATTTATATTTTGATGTATTACCATATACGGGTAAATGAGTGTAATCCGCCGCAAGTTTATCTGCAATCATCTGACGTATATCAAAACCATCTTGTAAATGTAAATTTTTGCGCATTGATTCTGCCAACGCATAACATTCAAATTGAAAAGCGGGGTTTTTATAGAGATCATCAATAATTTCTTGAATATCTTCTCTCTTAAATTTTCCGCCAAACTGTTTTTCCAAAAGCCCATCGTCCTCAACTCTGGCCAAGACAGGGTATGGCCCGTTAATCGTGGGGGCAAAAACAGGAAAACGTGGCTCCAACTCAGGAAGTCCGTATGTTTTCCGGTAACGGCGACTAAGTTCATATACCAGATCAACCAAACCCAAATGGGTTTCCGGAACATAATCAGGTAAAAAATCTCTCAGATAAAATTCGAAATAATAATATCCATCACCGCTTAAATAGCTGCGTCGTTCTTCATTCTCATCTTCCACCATTTTTTCCAATAAGTCCGTATAGTGTTCATAAAAATAATCAATGACATAATCGATATTTTCCTGAGAGCAATATGTATCCCGCTCTACAGGTAACCACACTAACGGCTTTAGCTCTTGTTTATATTCAGGATAAGGCAAATCTTCTTCTTTCATGTATAATCGCATCCATAAAATTTAATACTTCAATTCAATATAGATAAAAACCACCCCAAATTGCAATTTATTAACAGGGCGCGCAACCTCATCCAGCTCCCAGCCCCGGCCCGGACGGTTTGTTTCTGTCAGCACGCGGTTTTGTACGGTGCTGTTCGGGTTATTGGAATTGCGCAAATACATCTGGGGACGCGCATTTATATCATCCACCAGACCCTGCACCGCATCACGCACCCCATTGGGGGACGTATTGTCAATGCTTTGGAAAGGGAATGGGCCAAGTCTTGATCCAGAAGACTTCAGATCATTTGCAAAATTACTCGGGGTGTCTGCATAACGATAAACAGTTCCTAAATCACGATCACCATTTCGTGGTGAAAAACTGACCAAAACATTATCATCGGGGTTATATAAGTTCACTGATCCATCAATTGGCGATACATATCCGATTGTATTTGGATGGTCAAGAAAACGGTTCTGAATATAATGGGCCATATCATCTGGCGTTTCGATCTTTAAATCAGGGAAAAGTTTTTTGTCCAACATATTCCCATCTTTATCAACGTCAGTACGAAACGCATTGACACCTTTTAGGGGAGAATTATCTTTATCACGCCCTAAAACATGTTTATTAAATGCGTGACCTTGGGTTATATGCTCAATATACGCCTCAACTGTTAAATCATCCGCCATGGCTTTTCTCCAGCTTAATATTATTCAATAAAGCAGGCATACGTGGCTTTATTATAAAATCATTATTATAGAGTTCATTTGTGATCGTAATGACATCATCATGCAAACGGCAAAATATGAAGGGGTCATAAACTTCATCTACTGGGTTTTCTACAATGTAATCAAAAGACAAGTGACTAAACGCATTAAAGATAGAAAATAAATCAAGAAAATAATAATTGGGTATGGTTATTTCACTCCCTTCAACCTGTCGTGCAATATCATCACGCATCAAGCCCAGTTCATACTCAGGAAATTTTATATAAACATCCTGCCGTCCATCCTCTTGGGCGTAATCTAAAAAATCCACCAGATGTTGTTTCCACTCGGGTGAAACCGCGCACGTCACTTGATCCCCTTCAATGCTCTTAAAGGTGATTTTGGGTGTCTCTATATCCGCTATGTCATGATTGTTCATGCCCTGTTTACTCCCTCATCCTGGTTTTCTTTAATCTCGAATGTCATCTATGCAAAATCCCTCTCGCACGGAAAATTACAGGAACACCCTACAATAATTATTTCTGCAAACGATTGCAAACTTATAGCTATGATACAGATCAATTCGAAACTGTATCATCCCTGCAAAAATCTCGGGAGACGTATTCTGACTACTCGGAGCCTCGCAGCTTGGCAGTATATAAAATTCAAACATAAGATGTATCTTGTTAATTGAAATGACTATAAAGCGTAAAATGCCTAAGAAAAAACGCTTTTTTTCCAGGGGGCTGTACCAGCTTTATCATGAGGAGGGTAATTTAACGCCGTATATATAATAGCTCTCAAAGTATAGCTTATTGACAAGGGGAACATTTGTGGGTACAATAATAAGAGATAGGAAAGCGAGGTATTTGCTATGAGTGTAAATGTAACAAAAGATGACACATTAAAGTTTCGTATGGATGCCGTGACGGCTGATTTGATGGAGCGTGCGCGTTCCTATGTCAATCTCGATAAGAGCAAGTTTGTTCGTCATAGTATTCGTGAGAAGGCTGAAGCTATTATTGCTGAACATGAGAAAACACTGTTCACGCAAGAGGATTGGTATATGTTCTTTGATATGCTTGATAATCCGCCAAAGCCTACAGAGCGTATGAAGAAAGCGGCGGAAAAATACAAGGAAATTACCGCCTCACATGCTGTTTGAACATCTAAATCCTAAGAAACATGATCGTAAGAGCTTCGATTGCGGTGTCGAGGCTCTTAATCTGTACTTGCAACGTGGCGCAAATCAGGATCAACGGCGTAGCCTGACTAAAACCTATGTTTTGGTAGAAGGGGAACGCGTGATTGGATATTATTCAATAAGTGCGCATTCTATTTTACGGGATAATCTGCCAGATGATATTAAGCTGGCCAGCTATAAAGAAGTTCCATTCCTTTTACTGGGCAGGCTTGCTGTTGATAAAGAGTTTCAAGGGCAGGGATATGGTGATGCACTGATCTTTCATGCGTTTAAAATCACATTGGATGCTGCGGAAAAGGTTGGAATCTTGGGCATGGTCGTTGATGCTAAAGATAAAAAAGCGGTTTCCTTTTATGAAGGTTTTGGGTTTAAACGATTAACCGGATCAGAAAAAAGGCTGGTTTTACCGCTTTCAATCATGGATTCTTTGACTAAGGCGTAAACCTGACTAAACATAAGATGAGTAATTTCCTTCATTTTCCGGTATTACTGGTTCTCCTTGGCGTTGAAGCGATTTGGAAGATGTTTTTTTCTTTTCTTTCTTCTTTGTGGCTATGTCGGCAATATCGTTATCCGGCTTAGAAATACCAAATCTAGGGGATTTATTTTGCATGACCACCAGATATGGTGTGTCAGCAGGCGGAAGAAGCCGTGGTTTAAATCCTTTTTCATTGTAATATTTGATTTTCTTGCATTTAACAGGGTGATTTTTTTCAACCAGAATAATTTCCTTATCATCACCGAATGTATTGATTTCATACGGACGGATTAGAGGCACATTTTTTTCGGTGACAGAGATTTTAGATGCACCATATGTAAATCCTTTGTCTTTTGAAACGGATTTGGCTTTTATATTATGCTCACCGCATAATTGGCTGACGTAATTTTGTGTTTCGGGGTCTGTGCTGGCAAAAAAGATTTTATGTGCACAGTTGGAGAGAATAGTATCACGTTTTTTCTTATCATAGACATCATCAAGCAAAGTCAGGTTTTGTACGACGCCAAGCATGCGAATGTTAAAGCCGGCCAAAAGGGTAAAAGCTTTACTCATAACCGGCATATGTCCTAGAATGTGAAACTCGTCCAGAAGCATCAGAATATGGTGGGACTGCGTTTCCGGATCAGGCTCTTTATCGGTCAGGATGGTAATGGCCTGTTCAAAGAACAGCCTTAATATGGGCTCTAAAGGTGCCATTTCATTGATGGCTACTCCCAGATAGATGGCGTGGCGAGTTTTGCGAATATCGGAAAACGAGAAGTCGCTTTTGGATGTTACGGCATCAATACCGGATTGCGCCAGAGTTTTAAGGCACTGGAAAGTGTTGATTTAATACCGGAGCGTTCTTTTTCAGCCTTTTGTCTATAGGCACTAAAGAGTTGCTTTGCGCCTTCATCCAGATCGGGATATGTGGCTGCAACGTATTTTAGGATATCTTCCAGCTTTTCTTCTGTCCCCAGGAGCCGGAAAATTGCGCCGATTGTATTTGGAAACTCTTTGTGATCCATAACATATAGTGCCAGCCCTACAAAAAAGTCCTGGGCTTCATTGGGAAAGTGCGGGTCTGAACGTTCTGCTGTGGCGATCAGTGAAGCGGCCATGATTTGGAGGTCTGTAATTCTTTTATGAGGATCTTTGGATATATGCTCAAGAGGGTTATAGCAATGCGATGTGCCTGTTTTAGCGTAAGGACAAAAATTAATGACTTTATGCCCAAGACTAGCACGCCAGCCAGAGGTAATGCGGTGATTTTCTCCTTTAACATCAAGACAAATAAAACTGCCGTTCCAGTTCAAAAGATTTGGAATAACAATGCCAACACCTTTACCGGAACGGGTTGGCGCAATGAGAAAAATATGGGTGGGATCATTATTATAAATATAATGATTTCTATATTTTCCTAATAATATCCCTGATTTTGCAAGCATGCCGGCTTTTCTCATATCCTGAAAGCTTGCCCATCTGGAGTTTTTATCTTCAGGCCTGAATAGCCACATTAGAGCCAGGGCTGCAAATAGGATATTCGGCGCTATAAAGGATATAGCCAAATATAAACCATAGGGTTTGTGCGTATAGGAAAGGTAGGAAAGGATTGAAAACGGCAGGGCGTTATCAGGATTCCAGCCATTAAGCAGATAATATAAAACAGAGCTTAAATACAAGCTGGTTGTAATTGCAACTATACTTCCTGATCCCCAGATACTGTGTTTAAGATATGTGCTCATATTATGCCCCTATTTTTTTCGGATACCAGATTTCAGATACAATGCGTTTGCCTCCCACGCGTTTGAGCTGGATCACCACATCTATAATGGATCTGATATAGGACATAATTTGATCATGTGTGAGATTATGTCCTGATTGCATAACCATCAGGGCGATTTGTTCAAATGCGCCATTTGGTGTGTCGGCGTGAATGGTTGTGATTGATCCCGGGTGGCCTGTATTAACGGCTCTTAAGTAAGTATAGGCTTCACGGCCGCGTAACTCTCCCAGTAAAATTCTATCAGGACGCAGGCGCAATGAAGCCTCAAGCAGAGCTTGAATATCTATCTTGGCTGCGCCTTGTCCGCCTTTTGATGCGAGCAGTGAAAGTGTGTTTTTATGAGGAGGCGAGAGCTCTGCCGTATCCTCTATGGTGATAATGCGCTCGTTTTGATCGATGGATTTAAGGATCGCATTAAGAAGAGTGGTTTTGCCGGTAGAGGTTCCACCTGATACAATAATGTTCTTTTTTGCTTGTGCAGCTTTGGCAATGAATGTGTGTGCTCCGCCTGTTATATGGTTTTGAATATTTCCATTTGCTGCAATATCGCACAAGGTTGAATCTTGCTTTGATGCCTTGATTTTACTTATAAAGTTTACATTATCAAAGGCGCCAAGCTTAGCGTAATCTGCAAGGCTTAAATCTGTAACCCCTTGCTTTCTAATAGACAGGGCAACGCCTTTGGGAGAAGCCGGTGGCAGAACAAATTGTATTCGCTCGCCTGTGGGAAGTGTGGCTGAGAGCAGGGGCATGTTGGCATTGACGCTTTGGATGTTTTCCTGTGCGACAAGGCGGGCAAGCCGTAATAATTTATCATCTGCAATATCGGGGCAGGGGACATATTCCATTGTTGTTTGCCCCATGCGCTCTACCCAAAAACCGCCCGGAGCATTAACACAAAGTTCCGTTACCTCTTTACTTGCGAGATAATATTCGAAGGGCGCGAGATATTGCTGCAAAAAAACATGCTGTGCAATGAGGGGATTTGACTTGTGAGCCGCGCCATTAGACATGGTAATTCCTTCTTGTGTCAGCCGGCTTTAATAAAATTTCAAGGGGCGCGCTGGTAGGGAATACCGTTATAACATCAATGGTTTTGTCAGTATTTTTAAAGACCAGATAATAATGGGATGTTTTTGAGTAATACAGGTCACTTTCCTTAATTTCATTGCTTTCCGGAAATATCTTCGAAACCCTGGAATATTCCTTGAACTTGGAAAGCCCAATGATGTGGCTTTCAAGTTTTTGTAATGCATCATGGGCTTTTTTTGTATCTAGCTGCATGATTTGTATTTGAAATAATTCTTCGATTTGAGACGCAGCATAGGGTGTCAGACGGTAAAGAGACGGTCTTTGTGCATTGATGATATGGAGATTACTCTTTTTAGAAATGGTTTTAATGTTTTTATAAGAAAAGCTTTTTTCTTCATACTGACCAAGACCGATATGTATGCTTTGATGCAAAAGGCCGCGTGTCAGAAATATCTGTCGTTCTTTTTCATGGAGCGCATTTAAAGCCTTATCAAAAACATCATTGATGTCTGTATACAGGCCCGAAGAAAGACGGTCTTGTAAAAAGCCTCTTCTATGATGGTCTAGATGGATAGTATATGCGTCCATATTTTTCTCACTCTCAATTACAGAGGCATTCCTCCTACGTTCGAAAAATCCAGATCTTTGCCGACAAAGACCTTGATGCGTGTGCCTTGGTCAACATAGATTGTTGGCTTGATTCCAATTGAGTTTTCCAGAGCAATTTCCGAGCTGCGTGAAAAGTTATTACCGCCACTGATCGAGACATTTGCTGCGTTATCATCCTCTACGGAATTAGCCAGTGCTTCTACCGCACCATCAATCATGGAAAGCAGGACAGAGGCCCCAAAACGTTCCATAAAGTGTGTGTCAACATTCCCGGCAAGCCCGGAACGCCCTAAAGAATCTGTACCGAACGATCCGATATTGATACTAGCGCCATCAGGACGAATGAGGCGGTTCCAGATAATAAAGACACGGGATTGCCCCTGATTTGTACCCGCGCGATATTGGCCTACAAGTCTTGTTCCTTTGGGAATAAGAAGGTTAGAGCCTTCAAAGGAATAGATGTTTTCACTGATAATCGCTCTGACCATACCGGGCAAATCACTTTGAATGGCTGTTTCTAATACGCCGCTTATCATTTCACCTTGCGCTATGAGGGTATCGAGATTTAAAAGCTGCGTTGCCTGAGCCGCACCACTTTTCGCATTGCCTTGTTCTTGCGCGAAAGCCAAATGGGGGTCTTGTTCATTTGTTCCGCCTGAAAGAAGCAGGGCACCGCCAATAGGGGTCGTGGCTGCGTTGCCTGATTGACTTTGGGCATTTGGTGTAAAACCTGACTGGTCATATACGAGTTGCGGGGATTTTATGCGCTCTTCCATAGCTTTTTGTCGTTCCTGCGCCTGTCTTAAGGCTTCGGCCTGCATGGCAAGTTGCTGTTGTATGCGGAGCTTATCAAGTTCTTGCAGTTCTTGTTGCTGAGGACTTTGAAGAGTTTCTTGCGGGGGTATCGGGGCTTGAGGCGTGGCAATATAGGGCTCATTCTTTGTTTTTGGAGCACGGAAAGCAATTTCTTCAACTTCTGTAACAGATTTATTCTGGTTTTTTGTCATTTCACCATAGAGCAGGGCAGCAATAGCAAGAATGGCAACGATCACTAAAATTCCCATGCCGATAACTTTACTCCCTTCTTGTACTGCAACGGGGGAGACGCCCCGATCACCGGGGATTTGGGTTTTTCCTATGATTTCGCCTGTTTCTTTATCAAAATTTTCGTCTTTGTCGTTCATTATGTTGTCCTAATCATTATATTTGGGCGTGCGGGGCGCATGGTTCAGGGCGATGCGTTCTTCCATTTTGTTTAGCTCCCCATCTGCGCTTACTGTTTTTATTTCCGGAAAGTCATCATTAAAAATGCAGGTTGAGTCATTGCCGTCGCGCAATGTGAATTGACGGGCAAGGCTTTCCACTACAAGGTACTTGCCGCGCATGGAATAATTGACAATGGCTTCATTGCCCTGTTCATCAACACTAAAGACCGCAGGTGCTTTCCTGATGTTGGAAAATTGTAAATAGGTGAATATACCGTCGTCAAAGGCACGAATGGGACGTAAGTTTTTTGATCCTGAATAGGAGTATTTTAAATTCCAGTTTTCCGGAGCAACAGAAGAAGGTGTAAATTCTTTTGGGTTAAAGCCGTTATTTTTGCTTTTACCGATATTGGCCAGCTCCAAGTCAATAAGCTCAGGATATATGAATTTTATTCTAAAAGATAAATCCGTTGACCTGTGAGATTGCGCTGATTTTGCCGAGAGTTCAAATGTATAAATACGCTCATTTGTAACAACGGTCATATTGGTCGAGGCGTTTTGTTCCAGCGGCTTAATAAATAGAAGATTGTTCCTTCCCGGTTTGATGGTTTGCCATGCATCGCTATCGCCTAGCGCAATGGTTTCAATGTTTTCAGTAGGGGCAAATTCTAAAACAGTCGAAAATCCGTAATGAGCTGTGATACGATAGACATCCCTATCATGATAGGTAAAGGTTTTAACGCGGGCATCGGCAGAACCGGGGCGCGGAGTTTTACCGGCCAGAGCAGGGGACGTTAATGCAAGGGTCATTGCGGTTGTTAATAATAATTTTTTCATAAATGTTACTCCTTATAATGTTTCCTGGGATTTGCGGTAGCTGATGACCTGAAAGCCAAGAGGGTTTTTAAAACGCTCGATCATTTTCATGGGTTTTTGTGTGTATTGAAATTTAATGATGCTGCTCCAATGTGACCTTGTAATAATGTCGTGTTCGCGTTTTTCTGTCAGGAAACGGATTTGCGCGATATCATCACTGATAAAAGCAACATTTTTGATTTGGACATCTATTGTGCCCTTATATCCCAGTTGCCTTGACGGATTTGCCGGATTATCCGCGCTCCATAATTCTTCGAATTCTTTAAGTGCCTTTTTATCGGACATCAGGGCGATATTTTGGTAGTTATCCTTTAAGATATGCGGATTATAGCTCTCACGTAATGTGACATATTTAACCAGATTGCTTTCGGTCACGGCATCATCTTCCGAGAGTTTGCCCTTGGCTAATTCACGGGTCATTTCGACATAGCCGGTCGAGCGGTCAACGGTGATTACATAAGGTTCATAGGTTTTTAAAGGGAGCAAAAGCATCAGGCAAAAAATGGCGCTTAGGGCAATGCCCATGCTCATAAAGGCTATAATCCAGGCACGGTTTTTGGAAGCTGACATACTGGCATAAATTGAGTGTTCCCATGTTGCGCCATGCTCGAAATATTCACTTGATGCAGATATTTTTTTCTTCGTCATGGTTTTCTCCCTTGTGGTTTTGGCGCTGCTACTGCGCTTCTAAGCTTGTTTTCAGGAGAGTGTTTTCCGGTTTTTGTGATGCGTGCTATGCCGCGTTCTGCCTGGATGCGTCCATAATTTACGCCTGTTGTAGCGCCATGCTGTGCAGACCTGCCGGCAATGCGCCCTAATCCCATTGTGGAAAGGCTCAGGCCGCCAGCTATTCCGGAAGATAAATTCATCACTTGTGCAAGAAGAAGGACCGAGACCACAGAAATAAGCATAAATGGCGCGATATAGGTCATTACTTGTGCGCTGACAGAGGCATTGGCTTCCAGTATTGCAAGCGGTTGTACCAGTAAAGCTAAAAGGAGTGCTAAAATACCGTACACAAAAACCGGAATAAGAGCGTAATTCAAAAGCGTGCGCAGCCAGCCTTCAAATAGGGATCTTGTCTGCATAAAAATCAGCATGAGAATAAAGACGGGTCCAGCGGCTAACAACACGGCAACGGCTATTTTTGATAGAACGATCAGCATGAGAGCATAGGCTGTCAGGGCTAATGCACAAAGTCGAATTGCCCAACTGGAGATTATAACCGATATATTCCATCCAGCGCCTTGTGAAACAGTCGTGGCCACTGTCATTGATTTTTCGTAGAAGAGCCCCAATGCTGTGTTTGCGCTAGTGACATCGGATGGCCCGGTTGCTGCGGCGCTTATCATTTGTCCGGCAATGTCCGAGGGCATGTTGGTGACAACATCAAGAATGAAAATAGAAAACGCATTCCACTGTGTTGCCAGAATAAATATGGCGATAATTTTAAAGCAGTGAATCCATAAGTCAGAGAGCAGGAATTTACCACTGATTATTACTTTATAGCCGTAAAATGCAATAAAGACGATGAACATGGATGTCCAGAGGATCGAGACGATCGGCGTGAGATTGCCAAATGAGCCTTGAACATACCCAAGAATGGTTGCATCAATATTGGTTAATAATATATCTATGGCGTTCATTTTCTTTATAGCGGCAATGTGGTTATGTTATTCCATACGTAGCAATTTTTTCATTTCTTTGGTGCTGGCTTCAGATTTCTTTTTAAAAGACCGGTTAGCTTCCAGGCGTTGCGTAAAATTGCGCCAGATAAGCGGAACGTTCAGATCATCGGGGCGCACATCTTGTAAAAATCCCTGATCGTTCATCTCGGTTGCTATTTTTTTAGCGGTGGGCCGGCAGTACTCAAGCTCGGCTTTTGATACCTTTTGGGGGTCAGCCCAGCGAATACCACATACTTCAATTTCTTCTCCATAGGTTTCTAAAAGCCAGTTAGATATGGGAATGATGTCTTTTGATAAAAGCGGATTATCACGTTTTTCTTCCTTGCAAGCGGCGAGCATGATCGCTCCGCAAAGTACTATTATCAGGACTTTTTTTTCTGAATGTTTCATGACTTTTTGATTCTTCTCCTCATTAAAAATCTAGCCGATATTTATCGGTAGGGGATTGCAAGGGCTGTCACTTAGGCTGGCATATTTTCCGGTACAAGGTGATTTTAAATCCTGATGTTCAAAAGTTGAGCAGCCTGACAAGGTAATCAGAGGCAGAATAAGAAAGAGTTTTTTCATTTTGTTTTATTCCTTTAAGGTATTTGTGGCTGAAAGGCTTGTGCTGCGTTTGCTGTGTTATAGATCATAAAATCACTAGTGCGGCGTATGTCGGTAATATGCTGTCCTTCATTTGTAGCAATGAGTTGTATTTGTAGGGCTTGCAGGCGTAAAATTTCGTTCATAAGAAGTCCGTTTTCTGTAGAAATCCGTGCCAGCAGGTCTACCGAGCTTTTTAAATCAGGGGATGTATTTAACGTGTCCAAAAGAGTTTCATAGATTTTCATGCGCGCCGCCGCATTATTATATGTGCTCTCCGATGCGGCCATAGCTGCGGTTGTTGTCTGGCTATGGCGATCATGTGCGAGTGCAAGAGTACCTGCTGGATTGGAAGGAAAAACTTCTGCCCCTGTAATAGGATTAT
>JAOUOR010000037.1 GCA_029880245.1 Alphaproteobacteria bacterium | reverse complement strand
GGCCACCGGGAAACCGTACGCCTGCGCCTTCCGAGATAGAGGTGAGCTTACCTTTTATCGAACGCCATATTCAGCTGGTGCGGCCTAAGATACTTATTTTATGCGGCGGAGTGGCGGCGAAATCTCTCTTGAACCGTAGTGAGGGGATAACGCGGTTACGCAATAATTGGCATGAATATACCCCGCTGACAAAGGGGTTAGAGCATCTGAAAGGGGAAAATATTCCTGCACTTGCGACGTATCACCCGTCTTATTTGTTGCGCAGTCCTGCACAGAAGAAGCTCGTATGGGCAGATATGATCCAAATATCAAAGAAAATAGGTAAATAGACCTAAAAATGCATAATTTTACATAAAATATTCAAAAAAGCTGGACAGGGTTTGTGATTTTCTGATATATACCCGCCCATTATGAGGAAGACGAGGGATTGGAGAGTGGCAGTGCGCTTAGGCGTAGCTGCGTTGTGCATCACAATTTTATTTGTGCCTAATGGGGGTGCAGATACTGTGGCGTATGAATCGGCATCTATGTCCTTATCTCTCAAAGCCGTTGCAGTCAAATCTCAATATAAGGCAGTATTTCCGCCCAAAAAACCGGCTCAATTTAAATCCCTAAAAATTGAAGTGACGCTAGAGGATATCTCAGAGGAAATTGATATCTGGCAGGATAAGAACTATAAGCCGCTTTCCGGTGCGCAATCTAACCTTTACGAACAGATATTCGAGCTTCAGTCCTTAGGGGAGTTCACGAAGGCCAATTCTCTTATAGGGAAGATCAAGGATAAGCGTTTGATGGGGCATGTTCTGTCACAGCGCTATTTACATCCCGATTACCGTTCAAGCTATAGCGAGCTTGCGAATTGGATGAAAGCCTATGCAGACCATCCGGATGCCAAGAGGATCTACACTTTGGCTTTATCAAGAAAACCTGCTGGAGATGAGGTTGTTTTGAAGGAACCTCAATCCAGAAGGCAGCTTCCAAGCGTTGAAAACCCTGTGATTGAAAAGGCCAAGAAGAAGGGCGGGAATAACACGCTTTGGAAAGGCTCTTTGCAGAAATGGTCGAAAGGAAAGCATGAAGAGGCAGCTATCGGTTTTATAAAGGTAGCAAAATCGTCATATTCGTCAGGATGGCGCAAAGCGGCAGGGTACTATTGGGCGGCTCGATGTTACGAGGTTTTAAATCAACCGGAAAAACGCCGTGAGGCTTTGCAAAATGCCGCGCAGCATCCTTATACATTTTATGGTTTACTGGCGCGGGAATCTCTGGGTGGAGCTTTTGCCTTAAAGTGGGACCAGCCTGAATTTACGCAAAACCACAAGACTCTTCTTCTGGATACCAAAGCAGGGCAGCGGGCTTTTGCTCTGGTTTCGGCAGGGCAATATGGTTTGGCGGAATCAGAACTTCTTAGACTTCCCTATAAGGATAATGAAGATTTGCAGCGCGCGGCTCTGGCCTATGCAGGTCATGTCGGATTGCCGGCCTTATCTATGCGCTTGGGGAATATGGTCAAACGTCCTGATGGCGGGTATTACGATGCGGCGATGTATCCGGTAACGCCATGGGATCCGGATGGCGGGTACAGACTTGATCCGGCGCTTGTTCATGCGGTGATCCGTCAGGAATCGCGTTTTGATAGTCTGGCCGTCAGTCATGTCGGCGCGGCGGGCCTGATGCAGATTATGCCTAAGACGGCTCAGTATGTTGCCAAGATGAAGGACTACACACATGATGTGAGTAGCGAGATGCTTCACCGTCCCGAGATCAGTATCAAAATGGGGCAGGATTATATGCAGTATTTGCTGGACGGGAAATATGTGGACGGTGATGTAGTGTCCTTGCTTGTGGCCTATAATGCGGGACCGGGTAATCTTCGCAAGTGGAAGCAAATGGTTAGTCTTGAAAAAGATCCGCTTTTCTTTATCGAGAGCATTCCTGTGGGTGAAACCCGCATTTACGTTAAGAAGGTTATGACGAATTACTGGATGTATTCCTTGCGGGCGGGCGCCGGATCGCCAAGTCTTCTGGCGCTTTCTCAAAACCGTCCAAGCCGATACAGCCATATTTTGAGCACGGAATATCCATATCAACTGGCGGTTAATCGCTAAAACTTGACTTTTTCCTAAAAATATGGGATTTTATTCATAATTGGGCGCTCTTCTTGCGCCTTTTTTTATGTTTCAAAACTTAACTTAGCAAGAATTCGGGATCATTATGAAGATAGAACTGAGCAAATTATTTGCCAGTGACAGCATCGTTGATGAAGATGATGTCCGGCAAATCAAAAAAGCCCTGAACCGGCTTGGCTATTACCGGCCCAATAAAAAAACAGGTATTACAGGTATTTCTGATGCGGAAATATTCGAGGCCATCAAAGTCTTTCAGGAAAGTCAGGGGTTGCTGCCTACGGGTGTGGTAAGACCTGATGATGATACTATGAAAGCCATAAACAGGGAAATTGCGGGAAAGCAGGAGGGATTATATATCTGGCACACAGTGGGGGATGAAAAGGTGCGACCTGAGCATGCTGTGCTCAATCGGACACTTAGAAACTGGAAAGATTCTCCGGATCCCGGTGATGATTTCAATTGCCGATGCTGGGCGGAAGTGGTGGATGATGGTATAAAGCCGTTTTACCCTGAGTTGCTACTTATACCGCTTCTAAGAATTGGAAAACTCTATACACTATGGAGAATATGGACAGATAATAGGAATACAAACTGGACGCTTGGAAAACATAAATCTCCCACTCGTTGGGGAAATCAACTAAAAAACCGTGATTGGACACCAGAACAGATTACAAAAACCATAAAAAATGGTAAGAGGCATAAAGCGCCCAACAAAGTTAATCCAGAAAATACAGCTACGCGCTATGAATACCGTGGGAGATTTGTAGTACAGGACGATCAAACCAAGGAAATTTTGCAGATAAGCGGTCGTGGTAACTTTAAACCTAATATTTTAGGAGACTAATGATGAATAGAAAAAAAGTTGAAGTATACGTTGTTCTTTTAGAAGAAGGTACCGATACCATAAGAGGAACGCAGGCAGTTGATCTGGGAGACGGATTATATAAGCTATTACCGACCCCTTGGTATGATCCAGAAGATGAAATTTGGGAGTTTTTGCCTGGTTCTGTAGTAAGAGCCAAACAATCAAAAGATTTTCATGGACATGATATTCTTGTGGCTTACGAGCAGGTTGGTGCATGAAAATCGCATCTCAGATTATTAAAAGATTAATACGTCAGGCTGATATTGAAGGCTTTAAAACGGTGATTTCCTGATCAATCGGTCTATTTCCGGCCAGAGGTTTTTATCTCCTACGGCGATGACTTCGCCCGTGGATTTTAGTGTTAGCGGATCACCGCGCCAGTTACTAATATGCCCGCCCGCGCCGGTAATAACGGGGACAAGGGCGGCAAAATCATAAGGCTTGAGGTTGCATTCAAAGGCAATGTCCATATAGCCGCTCGCGATCAGGCCGTACATATAGCAATCTCCGCCCCAGGCAAGGGTTTCTCCGTTATTGAAAATTGTATAGGCTTTGCCGTATTCTGAATTGTCGAACATATTGGGCGTGGTGCTGGCGATCACTGCGTCTTCCAGAGATGTGCAAGGACGTGTGCTTACGGGTTTTCCATTCATGGTGGTTTGCTGTTTGTCGAGGCCAACCCAGCGTTCCTGTAAAATGGGCTGATCAATGATCCCGAGCAGGGGCGTATTATCCTGACACAGGGCAATGAGTGTTCCGAAGGTTGGACGTCCCATAACAAAGGACTTTGTGCCGTCTATGGGGTCGAGTACCCAAGTCAGGTCGGATTTGCTTTCTTTTTCTCCGAATTCCTCACCGATGATGCCGTGATCAGGGCATTCGGCTTCGATCATTGCTCGTAAGACTTCCTCGACTTTGCGATCAGCCTCGGTTACGGGGCTTAAATCTTTTTTGATTTTAACTTCGAATGATTGCCGGAAATAAGATTTAATTATTTCGCCCGATTTGTCAGCCAATCTATTGGCAAGCTTTAAAAATTGCTGCATATATACCTCTTTGAGATAAACTTTTAGCAATATAATAGAACAATAGAGTTAAGATATGAAGACGGTTAACCAGATAAGAAGCACATTTTTGAATTTCTTTGAACGTAACGGGCATGAAATTGTGGCTTCGTCTTCGCTTGTGCCGCAAAACGATCCCACGTTGATGTTTACAAATGCAGGGATGAACCAGTTCAAGGATGTTTTTACAGGCAAGGAAACACGGCCCTATAAGCGCGCCACCACAGCGCAGAAATGCGTGCGGGCAGGGGGCAAGCATAATGATCTTGAAAATGTCGGCTATACGGCGCGTCACCACACATTTTTCGAGATGCTCGGGAATTTTTCCTTCGGGGATTATTTCAAGGAAGAGGCTATTGCCTTTGCATGGGAACTCGTGACCAAGGATTTCGAATTGCCGCCGGAAAAACTTTGTGTGACTGTGCATTCATCGGATGAGGAAGCTGCGGCGATCTGGAAAAAAGTCTCCGGCTTTGCCGATGAGAAAATTATCCGTATTCCTACGGATGATAATTTCTGGCGCATGGGCGATACGGGGCCTTGCGGGCCGTGTACCGAGATTTTTTACGATCACGGCGAGCATATATGGGGCGGGCCTCCGGGATCTCCGGAAGAAGATGGCGACCGCTTTATCGAGATATGGAATAACGTCTTTATGCAATATGAGCAAATCGATGCGGATACAAAGATCAATCTGCCTGCGCAAAGCGTGGATACAGGGATGGGCCTTGAGCGTATTGCGGCAACATTGATGGGTAGTAACAGCAATTATGATATTGATATTTTCCAAGCCATCATGCAGAACAGTGCCGATTTAACAGGCGTTGATTATAAGGGCGACCAAGCCCCAAGCCATAAGGTCATTGCCGATCATTTGCGCGCGGCCAGCTTTTTGATGGCGGATGGCGTGATGCCGAGTAATGAGGGGCGCGGCTATGTGCTGCGCCGGATTATGCGCCGCGGGATGCGCCATGCGCATTTGCTGGGTGCGCAAGACCCGCTAATGTATAAACTCTTCCCGACCCTAAGGGATAAGATGGGCGAAGCCTATCCAGAGCTGGAACGTGCAGAAAGCCTGATCGTTGCTACGCTCGAGATGGAAGAAAAGCGTTTCAAGACTACGCTTGATCGTGGCCTTAAAATTCTGGACGAGGAAAAAGTTAAAGTGGCGAGCGGTTCTAAATTTCCGGGAGACATTGCTTTCAAGCTTTACGATACTTTCGGCTTCCCGCTGGACCTCACGCAAGATGCGCTGCGCGCGGATAATATCGAGGTGGATATAGCAGGATTTGATGCATTAATGGAACTCCAAAAAATTCGTGCTAGAAAAAGTTGGGTTGGTTCTGGTGATCTTGCAAATGAAAAAATCTGGTTTGATATTCTTGAGGATGTAGAACCTACAGAGTTTCTGGGCTACGAGGTTGAGGGCGCTGAAGGCAAAATTCTGGCAGTTGTCGTTAATGATGTTAGAATGAAAAACGGCGCACAAGAAGGTGATATTGTTTCTGTTATTCTTAATCAAACCCCCTTTTATGCCGAGTCAGGAGGACAGGTTGGTGATACGGGTATAATTATAACCGAAAGTGCCAAAATAAAAATTACAGATACTAAGAAAGTTTTAGGTAAGCTTTGGGTTCACCAAGGTATTGTCGAAGAGGGTATAGTAACATTAGGTCAGACGGCTAAAATGGAAGTTGATCACAGCCGCCGTACGGCTATCCGCGCTAACCACTCCGTTACGCATTTGATGCACGAAGCTTTGCGCAGGGTTTTGGGCGATCATGTCACGCAGAAAGGCTCTTTGCAGGATGACCAGCGCACACGTTTTGATATTTCGCACCCCAAGGGGATGAGCGCGGAAGAGCTTGCCGAGGTTGAAGCTATGGTCAATGAAGAAATTAAGGCTGATACCGATGTGACAACCCGCGTCATGGGTCTGGATGAGGCGCGGGAGATCGGCGCGATGGCTTTGTTCGGCGAGAAATATGCCGATGAGGTGCGCGTTGTCGCGATGGGCACGCAAAAAGAGGGCGAGAATAAGCCATTCTCGATTGAGCTTTGCGGGGGAACGCATGTCAAGAAAACAGGGGAAATCGAGAAGTTCAAGATTGTTTCCGATAGTGCTTTATCCGCCGGTATCCGCCGTTTAGAGGCTGTGACGGGATCACGCGTGGATGCGTATGAAGAGAGCCAAGCCAAAGCGCAGCAAGATGTTTTTGATACTCTTATCGCGAAAAACAAAGCCTTGCGGGAGGAACTCTCCAAATTTGGCGGCTCGATTGACGATGTCGTGCCAAATGATCCGGCTGAGCTTGAAAAGCAGAATAAGAAGCTGGATAAGGAAATTGCCGATCTGCGCCGTCAGAAAGCAGCTAAGGTAGTTGAAGAGGATAATGATCGAACCTTTACAAAAGATCGTTCAATAGGAAAATTCGTTAACGTGCCTGTTAAAGAACTTAAATCTTTAGCCGATCAGATGCGTGCTCAACATAGTGAATATGATACCTTTGTATTAGGCACTGTAGAAGGAGATAAAGCATCATTTGTAGTTAGTGCCCCAACTGGCGCTAATGAATGGGCAAACCAAGCTTCTGTCGATTTTCTTGGTGGCCGGGGAGGAGGACGTCCTGATATGGCGCAAGGGGGTGGGCCAAATACGGATAAACTAGAAGAAGCTATACAATGGATAGTAACCACGTCGGCTGCGGGAACCTGACGCTGCCAATGATGCGGTGAGCGCGATTGAAAAAGCTTTGGGGTAGCGCCGCTTGTCATCCCGAGCCCCGTATCAAGTACGGGGTAAACTCCGTCGAGGGATCTTTTTTAGATTCCTTCATGCGGACTACGTCCTTAGTCGGAATGACATAAATATTAAACACAATCTTAACATTTGCATATTAGGCTGGAGATTGTCCTGATCTTGGGATAGTGTTAATCAAAGATGAACCGGAACTAACTGGAAAATTAGTATGACGGAAAAATGGGATTATCTGGTTTCAGATGAAAAGCTGGAAGATTTAATCAAGAATTATTGCGTGGATTTTACCACTAACGCAAAAAACGGGTTATATGGTCCGATTACCGGTCGTGATAAGGAAATCAATGACTGTATTTTGATTTTGCTTCAAAAGGGTCGTAAGAATGTGTGTTTTCTGGCGCCTGCCGGTGTTGGTAAGACGGCGGCTGTGGTTGGGTTGGCCCAACAAATTGTTGCCGAAAAAGTGCCGGATTATCTGAAAGATGCCCGCGTGATCGAGGTGGATTTGTCCCGTATGGCTTCGGGAACGTCTTCACGGGCAGAGTTTCAAGATCGTTTCCTACCGCTTTGTAAGGGTGTATCGGAGCGTTACCATAACCCTGATTTGCCACGTATAATCCTGTTTTTAGACGAGATTCACCAGATTATGCCTAATTGTGAGGGAAGTTCCTATGCGGGTCTGTCCGATACGATGAAGCCTTATCTGACGGCGGGTGACTTGCTGGTGATCGGGGCGACCACGCTGGATGAGTTCCGGATGTATGTGGCGCAAGATCCTGCGATGGATCGACGATTTCAAAAAGTGTTTCTGAAAGTGCCGAATATTCAGGAGACCTATGCGATTATGAAAGCTTTGCGTCCGGGACTGGAAAAACACCATAAGCTCACGGTTACGAATGAAGATCTGATGCTGATTGTGTATTTGACCGAAGAGCATATGAGGAGGCGGAATCAGCCGGATAAATCCATCATTACCGCCGATGCGGCGATGGCCTATCATGTTATGTATCAGGGCATTAATCAGGAACTTAGTAAGGATTCTATTTACTACATGATTGCACGGGAGACTGGTTTGAATGCCAAAGCCATGCATGATGAAAAATTAATTCAGGAAATCAGGGAAGAAGTTGCTGTTCTTGAAGGCGAGATAGTACAGAAGAAAGAAAAAGATGAGGCGTATGATCCGTCCTTGAAGGTTAAGGATGTCGATATGGATAAAGACTATCAGGCCGAGCTTGCTTCGGAACAAGAAAAAGCGGAAAAGGAAATTGCCGAATCAAAGAAAAAACTTGATGAAAAATTTGCGAATGCGGGTATTAATGATGGAGATTCTGCATAGGCGTTATTTTTCTGCTCGGTAGACTTTAAACCCCTGTTTTTCAACTATTTTTTCTACCTTAAAGAAATATGTCTCTAATGTTTCCTCATAGGGCAGATGTGCATTGGCTACCATCCATAATTCCCCTTTTCTTCTGAGTACTTTAGAGGCATTTTTGATGAAAGCCTTGCCTAAGGCATTCTGCGTTTTTTTTCCCTCATGAAAAGGGGGGTTCATAATGATGAAATCAAGTAATCTGCGCGGTTTGAAGGGGGCTGATAAATCTGTCCAATGATATGATGTTCTGCCTTCGTAGTTTGACAGGTTTTCAGCGCAGCACATAATGGCTCTGTGATCGGCATCGTGGCATTCTATGTGTTTGATTTTCGGGCAGTGTTCCAGAGCGTAGTCGGCCAGATATCCATATCCGCAGCCAAAATCCGCGCCATAGCCTTTTAAATCAGAGGGGAGAACATCACAAAGAAGCTTTGAGCCAAGGTCAATTTTATCCCAGCCGTAAATGCCTGTTTGTGAAAGGTATTTACCATCCAGAATTTTTTTCGGCTCTCCGGCTTTTAGGGCTTTTTCGGCTTCTATTTGGTCAAAACCTGAAATACCAGCCCAAACGACGCGGCATTTATGCTTGCTTATGGTGTTTAAATCCTTAAGATCAAAATCCTTCAAGATTTTACTCAAACGGTTGCCGCCTGCTTTGTTTTCCGCTGCGCAAATAAGGGTTCCATCTTTTTTTAAAGAGAGCAGGGCGGTAGCAATCAAAAACAGGCCTTCTGCTATATTTTTGGGAAACAGGATAAATGCCAGATCATAACTTTTGGAGTTGCACTCATAATCAGATTTTGACTGTATGTTATTGCTTTCAAGGGTATGTGCATAAGGTTTAAAAACCTGACGACACTCCCAGTTCCCGTCTGCCAACAAAGAATCGTAAATCGCATTTAGAAACAGGATCTTTTTGCCTTCGATTGAAATAGATTCATTGTGAACAGGCAGGAATAGAGTTGTGAGCGCATCTTTCATGGATATAGATATTGCTGCTTTTTATTTAAAAAGCAAGACAGGAGCACATTAAGCACTCCTGTCTGTCTCCCCCACACGTAAAAAAGTTATCACATGAAGAGAGAACTATAATATAAAATTTATGGAAAATCAAACTTTATAAATTAAACGCCGATTTGGAACATTTTCCGGTTATAGCCCTGAGCATAAAGAGCGGCGGTTAGATCTCCGTAAATAATACAGTTACCGATTTCTTTCTTAACGGCCTCTTTGGGTTTATAGCCAATGCCAAGATCCGCGATTTTCAGCATCGGAATATCATTGGCGCCATCGCCGATAGTCAGGCAATCTGCGGCTTCTAAATTTAAATCTTTCATATAGGATTTCAGAAATTCCACTTTGGCGAATTTATCTAAAATAGGCTCTTTGACTTTTCCCGTGAGTTTGTCATTCTCAACTTCCAGTGTGTTGCCGTGATTGAAATGAAATCCGCATTTCTCGGCAATGGCATTTGTGAAGACTGTAAATCCGCCGGAAACCAGAACGCATGTTGCCCCTTGTGTGCGCATGGTCTGGACAAAGGTCTGGGCGCCTTCGCTCATTCCTGTATGTTCCAGTGTATCAAGAACATCCGAATAGGGCAGTTCTTTTAGCAAGCCAACGCGTTCTCGGATGGCATCATGAAAATCCAACTCTCCGTTCATGGCTTTGGCTGTGATTTCTGCGATCTGGTCCTTAAGGCCAATATGGCCCGCCATTTCATCCAGTGTTTCGCCGGTTACAATTGTGCTGTCCATATCGGCAAGCAGGAGCTTTTTGGTGCGGTGCTCGTTATGGGTGATGAAAAAATCGATTTTATCATCTGCTAAAAAATCCCGTAAGTGAGAAATAAGCGAAAACTGGGCTTTGTCTGAAATACCGATATTGGCGGCCTTGTCCTTATCCAGCCAGTCCATTTTTCCTGTGAAGGATAGATTATAGGCATCGAAAATGATCCCGATTTCCTTAAAATGCTTTTGCGTTACAGGTGTTTTCGTATCAGAAGCCACTAATGTCAGCACATAGCTCATTGTTTTCTCATGTTCGAATAATTACTAAAACGTCCAAAAAAGACTTGCTAGCGGGCTATAAATTCCCTAAGCCTTGGAAAGATATTAATCATAGTTTCTTTTAGTATAATAGCCAAGGTTAAAAAAAGGTGTAATATGTCACAAAAACCATCAAATAAGCCTAATAATCCGAATTTTTCCTCTGGTCCGTGTTCGAAACGTCCGGGTTGGAGCTTAGAAGCGCTTTCCGGTGCAATGCTTGGCCGTTCACACAGGGCAGGTCCTGCCAAGGCTAGGTTAAAAGAAGTGATCGAGATGCACCGCGAGATATTAGGTATTCCGGCTGATTACAAGATCGGGATTGTTCCGGCCTCTGATACGGGGGCGTTCGAGATGGCGATGTGGTCAATGCTAGGTGCGCGGGGTGTTGACGTTTTCGCATGGGAAAGCTTTTCCGGTGACTGGCTGAAAGATATTACAGGCCAGTTGAAGCTGGATAATGTGAATACATATAACGCTGGATATGGTGCTTTGCCTGACTTGTCACAGGTTGATCCGGCTAATGATTGTGTGTTTGTGTGGAACGGAACGACATCGGGTGTTTGTGTGCCTAATGGTGACTGGATTTCCAGAAGCCGCGAAGGGCTAACATTTTGTGACGCGACCTCGGCCGTATTTGCCTATGATATGCCTTGGGATAAGCTGGATGTGATCACTTGGAGCTGGCAGAAGGTTCTGGGCGGGGAAGCGGCGCATGGTATGATTGTTTTATCTCCGCGTGCGGTGGAGCGTCTGGAAAGCTATAAGCCGGATCGCCCTTTGCCGAAAATATTCCGTATGACTAAAGGTGATAAACTCAATGACGGAATTTTTGAAGGTGCAACAATTAATACGCCTTCCATGCTGGCGGTGGAAGATTGTCTTGATGCGTTGAGATGGGTGAAATCCATTGGCGGGCTGAAAGGCTCGATTGCTCGTGCCAAGAGCAATTTCGCAGAGATCAAAAATTGGGTTGAGAAAACCGAATGGGCTGCGTTTTTGGCCGAGAAAGAAGATTCCACTTCGATTACTTCGGTTTGCCTGAAAATCACCGATGGATGGTTTTCTGCTATGAGCGAAGATGACCAGCTTGCTTTTGTCAAAACCATGACCAAAACACTGGATAGTGAAGGTGTGGCTTATGATATCGCCGGATATCGTGATGCACCTGCGGGGCTTCGTATATGGTGCGGGGCAACGGTGGAGTCCTCTGACGTGGCGGCGTTGATGCCTTGGATTGAATGGGCGTATGAGACAACCAAGGCACAGACTCAGGAAAGTGCCGCAGCTTAAGGTTTTTTTAAACCACGAAGGCACGAAGTACACAAAGTTTCACAAAAGGTTTTTTATCCCTGTCATTCCGACTAAGGGCATAGCCCGCATGGAGGAATCTTATAAGATCCCTCGACTTCGCTCGGGATGACAACTTGAAACTTAAAGATTATCAATTTCCATCTTCACCCGTTCGAATTCGGCCAGAATTTCGGTGACAAGGGCGTTACAGTTTTCCATTTGCGCGGCGTCATTTTGCAGTTTCGAGGCTAAGTCTCCCAAAACATTACAACAGGCCGAGCGCGCTCCGCCTTTAAGGCTGTGGCCTGCTTCGGTCAGGCGCGTATAATCACCATCATGAAGGCTGGATTTTATTTCCTCGATGACAGGCTGTGTCATATCCCTGAACATGCCCATCATCTCAATGGCGCTTTCATCCAGTGCGCCGAGCTGGGCCACGATGCATTCCTTGTCTATAGCCGGGGGCTTTTCATCATTAGAGAATTTTTCTGCCGGTTCCGGAGGAGGGGCTTCTATTGTGTTCTCTGCTGTTTCTTCCAGCAATCTCCAACGCATGAGAAGTCCTCTTAATTGTCCAAGCGAGACAGGTTTGAGCAGGCACTCATCAAAGCCATAGCGCATATAAACATCCCGCTGGGCAAGCTGGATATCAGCGGTCAAAACAATGAGAGGGAAGTGTTTGTCTGTGTCTTCTTCTTCCTTGCGGATGGCTTTTACAACTTCATAGCCGTCAATTTCCGGCATATGCAAATCTGTAAACATGATGCCGTATTTTCCGGTGCGATAGGCTTCCAGAGCTTGTTTGCCGTCTTCGGCAAAATCGGCTTCAACCCCCAAATTATCAAGCTGGCGTTTTAGGATGTCACGGACGCTTTGGGTGTCCTCGGCAATAAGCAGGCGGGTCGGTCCATCTATGATTCCTGCATTTTGCCGTGTGGATTTCTTGACAGCTTCCCCAAGGCCGGCGCGGCTGGCAGGTTTGGTCAGAAAGATTGCCCCTAGGGCATGCAGTGAATGTGATAATCCTACATCATCGCGCACCGTGTACATGACAAGTCCGGTAAAAGGGCGGATTTTTATGATCTCGCGGATGAGATTAAGGCCCAGACCATCGGGCAGGCCCTGGTCAATTACTGCTACATCAAAAGGACGCTGTTTGATGAGTTTTAAGCCTTCAGCATAAGTAGCGCAGCTTTCGACTGTAGCTCCCATAGAGCGCAAGGAATTGACAATTTCTTTTGCGCCTTGCGGGTGATCTTCCACAGATAGGACGGAGATTCCTTCTAGATCAGGAAGCTCGACAGTGTTTTCATCTGTCCTGACTTCTTCGGTTGGAATTTCAAACCAGAAGACCGAGCCTTCTCCTTCTGTGCTTTCAACGCCTATTTTGCCGCCCATCAGCTCAACCAGTTTTTTGGCAATGGACAGGCCCAGCCCTGTGCCGCCATATTTGCGTGCGGTCGTATTATCGGCCTGGGCGAAAGACTTAAATAGCCGCGCGCAAACGTCTTTGCTCATCCCGATGCCGGTATCAATAATTTCAAAGCGCAGTGCTATACCGTTTTTAGGTTTTTTGATATGGTGTACTTTCGTTGTAACGTGGACAGTTACGCTGCCTTCATGGGTGAATTTCAAGGCATTGCCGCATAGATTCATCAAAATCTGGCGCAGGCGCTTGGGGTCGCCCAAAATTACGAAAGGCACGTCTTGTTCTATATCATCAATCAGTTCCACATGCGCGCCGCGCACTTTAACCGACAGGGCTTCTAACATGCCGCGCACAAGCAGGCGCACCGGAACTTCGAACGGGTCCAGTTCCATCGCATCGGCATCCATTTTTGCGACATCCAGAACATCGTCAAGGATCTCCAGAAGTCCGCTTGAGGCTTCCTGCGCGGTGGCAACCATGGAGGCTATTTTCTCATTGGGTTTTTCTTCGCTGATAAGTTCCAAAAGACCGTAGATTGTTTGCATGGGGGTACGGATTTCATGGCTTATAGTGGCCAGAAAATTGGACTTTTGCTGCGCCAGAGCATCAGCGTGTTCGATAGCTTCTTGCAGCTCTTGAATTTGCTGTTTTTGGGTTTTGGCTTTTTTTTGTTTGGTCATAGGCATGAAAGGCTTGCATAGGTTATGATTTTTAAGGTATCACAAATTCCCCTATTATCAGTAGGTCTAAGATTTAAAAGGAGATAAAAAGATGGGGTATAAAGTAGCCGTTGCCGGAGCCACAGGAAATGTTGGCCGTGAAATTCTGAATATCTTGCATGAGCGGAACTTTCCGGTGGATGAACTTATTCCGCTGGCCTCGGCTCGTTCTGTAGGGCGGGAGGTATCCTTTGGTGATAGTAATGTCAAGGTTCAGGACTTGGCAAAATTTGATTTCAAGGGTGTGGATATCGTGTTGTCCTCGCCAGGCGGGAAAGTTTCGGCGCAATATTCGCCGATTGCTGCGGCTGCCGGTGCGGTTGTGATTGATAATACCAGTCATTTCCGCATGGACCCCGATGTGCCTTTGATTGTGCCGGAAGTTAATCCCGAGGCGATCAAGGATCACAGCAAAAGAAATATCATAGCCAATCCGAATTGCTCGACCATTCAGATGGTTGTGGCGCTCAAACCTATCCATGATGCAGCAAAAATCAAGCGTGTGGTGGTGAGTACCTATCAATCGGTTTCCGGTTCGGGGAAAGAAGCGATGGATGAGCTGTTTAACCAGACCAAAGGCATTTACATGAACGAAACGCCTACGCCTTCTGTTTATCCAAAGCAAATTGCGTTTAACGCGATTCCGCAAATTGACGTATTTATGGATGATGGCATGACCAAGGAAGAATGGAAAATGATGGTCGAGACCAAGAAAATTCTCGATCCGTCTATCAAGGTTTGTGCCTCATGCGTGCGTATTCCTGTGTTTATAGGTCACTCCGAAATGGTCAATGTCGAACTGGAGAATGAATTATCTCCGGCGCAGGCCAAAGAGCTATGGCGTGCGTTTGACGGTGTAACTGTGGTTGATCTGGAAAATGAAGGTCTAGAATATGTTACGCCGCTGGAAATTCAGGGTGAAGATGATGTCTATGTCAGCCGTATCCGCGAGGATATCACGGTTGAAAACGGCCTGAATTTTTGGTGTGTGTCCGATAATTTGCGAAAAGGTGCTGCCCTTAACGCCATTCAGATTGCAGAGCTTTTGGTGAAGAGTAAGTAGAAATTAAAGTCTTAAAACGGATGTTTTTTTATAAATAGCCGTTGAATTTACAGTATTTGTTTCTATGATGATCAGCATAGATTTTACGATGCAAATCAGAGAATAAAATATGTCAAACCAGATTGCGCCTAAACGGCCCTTATCGCCTCATTTGCAGGTTTATAGATTGCCCTTAACGGCTTTGATGTCGATTACGCACCGTTTAACGGGTGCGGCGCTTGCGCTGGGAATGCTGATTGTGGCGGGCTTTTTTCTCGCTGCTGCAACAAGTGAGGAATATTATGACATGCTGATGCGTGCAGCCGATACTGTCGGGGGTAAGGCTATTTTATGTTTGTGGTCTGCTGCGCTTTATTACCACATGTGTAACGGTATCCGCCATATGTTCTGGGACACAGGAATGTTCCTTGAAAAAGATCAGGCGAACCGCACTAATTATGCTGTGTTGATGGTGGCATTTATGCTGGTCGCTGGAACCTGGGTTTATGCATATTATGTGAATTAGAGGGCGTTATGGCAGGAAAAAAAACAAAAAGCAAATATATAGCGCCGCTTAAAAAAGCCAAGGGACTTGGCTCGGCGCATGAAGGTGTTGATCACTGGATGGCGCAGAAAATTACGGCGATTATTAATGCACCGATTATTCTGTGGTTTGTGTTTTCCATGATCAATAATATAGGCAAAAGCCACGCGGAGTTTACGGCATGGGTGGCGCATCCGATTCATACTATCTTGTTACTGGTGATGGTGTCCTCCGTACTTTATCATGCGAAGCTTGGTGCGCAGGTTATTACGGAAGATTATGTTTCCAGAAAATGTTTGAAATTGTTCAAACTGATCGCGCAGAAAATTTTCTTTTTTGTGCTGGGTGTGGCGTGTGTTTACAGCATTCTAAAAATTGCTTTTATGGCGGGTATATAAATGACAGAATCGTACGAGATTATTGACCATGAATTTGATGTGGTGGTTGTCGGGGCTGGTGGTGCGGGGCTTCGTGCCGGTTTTGGCTGTGCGGAGCGGGGATTGAACACGGCGATTATCTCCAAGGTGTTTCCAACAAGGTCTCATACGGTTGCAGCGCAGGGGGGGATTTCTGCGGCGCTTGGTAATATTGAAGAGGATGATTGGCGCTGGCATATGTATGATACGGTCAAGGGGTCGGATTGGCTCGGTGATCAGGATGCCATTGAATATATGTGCAGGGAAGCGATTCCGGCTGTTATTGAACTGGAACATTATGGTGTTCCATTTTCAAGAACAGCGGCAGGTAAAATCTATCAGCGCGCTTTTGGCGGTATGACCACGAATTTTGGTGAGGGGAAACCTGCAATTCGTACATGCGCTGCGGCTGACAGGACTGGTCATGCTATGCTTCATACACTTTATACGCAGGCTCTTAAACATAAGGCGCAATTCTTTATTGAATATTTTGCTCTTGATCTGATCATGAGTGATGACGGGCAATGTCTGGGCGTAATGGCTTGGGATCTGGATACAGGTAAGCTTCATCGTTTCCGTGCGCACCAGACGATATTGGCAACTGGCGGTTATGGCCGGACGTTTTTTTCGTGCACCAGTGCCCATACCTGTACAGGCGATGGTAATGCGATGGCTTTGCGTGCGGGTCTGCCGTTGCAGGATATGGAATTTATTCAGTTCCATCCCACAGGGATTTACGGGGCTGGGTGTCTGATCACGGAAGGGGTGCGCGGTGAAGGTGGGTATCTGACCAATTCCGAAGGGGAACGCTTTATGGAGCGCTATGCGCCTTCGGCCAAGGATCTGGCGTCGCGTGATGTGGTTTCCCGTTCCATGACCATTGAAATTCGTGAAGGGCGAGGCGTAGGCGAGCATAAAGACCATATCCATCTTAATTTGATGCATCTTGAGCCGGAAGTGATTTATTCCCGCTTGCCCGGGATTGCAGAAAGCTCCAGAATTTTTGCGGGCGTGGATGTGACTAAGGAGCCTATTCCGGTCATACCGACAGCCCATTATAATATGGGCGGAATTCCAACAAATTATCTAACGGAGGTTCTCAATCCTACGAAACGCAATCCCAATGCAGTTGTCCCGGGGCTGATGGCTATTGGAGAAGCGGCTTGCGTATCGGTGCACGGAGCTAATCGTCTGGGGTCGAATTCGCTTCTTGATCTGGTTGTATTCGGGCGTGCGGCTGCGTATAGATGCGCCGAGATTGTTAAACCCGGAATGGCACATCGCCCGTTGCAAGGCGATGATGGAAGCCGCGCGGTTGACCGGTTGGACCATTACCGCAATTCTAATGGCTCGACGCCGACATCAGAGCTTCGTTTGCGGATGCAAAAAACCATGCAAAATCATGCAGCTGTGTTCCGTACGGGTGAGGTTCTGGAAGAAGGTGCCGCCAAAATTGATGAATGTTTTGGTGCCAAGGTTGATTTGGGTATCAGGGATCGCTCCATGATTTTCAACACGGATCTGGTGGAGACGTTAGAGCTGGATAATTTGTTGTCTCAGGCTGTTGTGGCGATGCATTCCGCGGCTAATCGTCAGGAATCACGCGGCGCGCATGCGCGTGAGGATTTCCCGGATCGTGATGACCAAAAATGGATGAAACACACTGTGACGTGGCTGGATCAGAATAAAGGCAAGGTGAAAATTGATTACCGCCCCGTGGTGATGAAGACTTTGACAGACGAGATTGAACCTATCCCGCCAAAGGCACGGGTTTATTAGGAGGGTATGAGAGATGGCTGAATTTACACTTCCCCCGCATTCAAGGCTTGTCAAAGGCAAGAAGATTGATGTTTCTGACGGCGCGAAGAACAAGAAAGTCTTCGAGGTTTATCGCTGGAATCCGGCGGATGTGGATGAAGATGGCGAGGCGCAAAATCCCCGTCTTGATGAATACACGATTGATCTGGATAAATGCGGGCCGATGGTTCTGGATGCTCTGATCCATATTAAGGATAATGTGGATAGTACCCTGACATTCCGACGTTCCTGCCGCGAGGGGATTTGCGGGTCTTGCGCGATGAATATTGACGGGACAAATACGCTGGCTTGTACCAAGGATATCGCGGATGTTCACGGCGATGTCAAAATTACGCCATTGCCGCATATGCCTGTGGTTAAGGATTTGGTGCCCGATCTTAATCATATTTATGCGCAATATACCTCGATCGAGCCTTGGCTGAAATCCGATACGCCCGCGCCTAATCGTGAGCGTCTGCAAAGTGCGGAGGATGCAGAAGTCCTGAACGGGGCGGAGGGGCACGGACCTGCGGGGTGTATCTTGTGTTTTTGCTGTTCGACAAGCTGTCCGTCTTATTGGTGGAATAGCGACCGTTTTATGGGTCCGGCTATTTTGCTGCAGGCTTATCGCTGGATTGCCGATAGTCGCGATGACGCAACCGGAGAGCGCCTTGATCAACTGGAAGACCCGTTCCGCCTGTATCGTTGTCATACGATTATGAATTGCACGAATACCTGTCCGAAAGGTCTTAATCCGGCCAAGGCGATTGCCGAGATCAAGAAGATGATGGTGGCAAGACGGTAGAGTGTCTATCGTTTTGCCGGAAAAGCGTTGCACTTAGTCGGAATGACAAAAGTCAGGATATGGTGCTTTAATCTCCAGTATTTTTGTCCGGCTGGTTTCGCCGCGTATAATGCTTATAGCGCTTTTCGGGATTTTCCATTCTTTGGAGAGCAGGGTAATCAGGGCTTTATTGGCTTTGCCTTTTTCGGGAATGGCGGTGACCTGAACTTTCAGGGTCTTTTCACCAAATAAATCTTCCTCCCACCCCAAGATTTTATTCTGCTTGGCATTAGGCGTCAGGCGAATAGTGATTTTTTGGGTCTGTGACGTAATCACTCAATATCCAGTCCGATATCCAGAGCGCAGGGCGAGTGCGTTAGGGCGCCGATGGAGATATAATCCACGCCGGTTTCGGCGATGGCTTTTACGTTATCAAGGGTTACACCGCCCGAAGCTTCGCAAGGGATGGCGCGGTTGATGAGTTTTACGGCTTTCTCAAGCTCTTTAACCTTGAAGTTATCCAGCATGACGATATCGGCTTTGCCGTTTTCAAGGACTTCTTCAAGCTGAGCAAGCGTATCGACTTCGATTTCGATTTTGCGCATGTGGCTGGCGAGCATATGGGCTTGATCGAGGGCTGCTGCGATGCCGCCTGCTATGGCGATATGATTATCCTTGATCAAAATCGCATCATCAAGGCCGAATCGGTGATTGCTTCCGCCGCCCATGGCAACGGCGTATTTCTGGAACAGGCGCAGGCCCGGCAATGTTTTGCGCGTATCGCAGATTTCCGCGCCCGTGCCTTTGATCTTTTCAACATGTTGGTTGGTCAGGCTGGCAATGCCGCTCATATGTTGCAGAAAATTGAGCGCTACGCGCTCGGCTGTTAGCAGGCTGCGGGCGGGGCCTTCAATGGTGGCAATTATATCTCCGGCTTTTATTTTCTCGCCGTCCTGAGCATGGATTTCCATGTCAAAGTCGATATCGGTCAGGGAAAAGGCCGAAAGTGCCACAATGAGGCCAGCTAGAACGCCGTTTGATCTGGATTTTATAACACCTTTGGTTCTCTCATTAGCGGGGATCAGGATTTCCGAAGTGGCGTCAAATCCATGTCCTAAATCTTCTTTTAGGGCGGCCTTGACGGCATCTTCGATCAATAAGGGGGAGAGGTTCATACTATAAGTCTTTCTATTAATAGATCCTGACTTTCGTCAGGATGCATTTTAGTCTAAGTTGATACTTGTTTTTTGCATCCTGACGAAAGTCAGGATCTAAAACAAGCACTTATATAAATCTTTCCAATCCGGATTAAGTTTTTCTATCAAATCTATTTTCCATTGTCTTTTCCAGTTTTTCAATTTTCTTTCCCGTTCTGCGGCTGACCATTTATCGGTATGATGTTCATAATAAACCAGCATGGTCAGATTATATTTTTGTGAAAAGCCTTCTATGGCTTTGGATTTATGTTCTGCTATGCGTCTGGGCAAGTCATTTGTAATGCCAATATATAACGTGCCATGATATTTGTTGGTGATAATATATATGTAATAATTTTCATCCATTCTTTTTTATAGATCCTGACTTTCGTCAGGAGGCACTCTTTTTACTCTGACGCGAAATCAGGATCTAACTCAGCTCCAGCATGCGATTTACTGATATTTTGGCGCGTTCGATAATTTCCGGATCGATCAGAACCTCGGGGCTTTCTGTTTCAAGGCAGTGCAGGATTTTCGGCAGTGTAATGCGTTTCATATGCGGGCACATCTGGCATGTGCCGATCATCTCGACTGCCGGATTAGCAGCCGCGATGTTATCACTCATGGAACATTCGGTCATCAGCATGGCGCGCTTGGGCTGGTGTTCCTTGATGTAG
>JAOUOR010000036.1 GCA_029880245.1 Alphaproteobacteria bacterium | reverse complement strand
AACCCAAGGGCGAGACGGAAAGCGCTTTGCGGCAAAGATTAGTAGCAGAAAGACCGCAATCCAAACGTCCTGTTCATGCCTTTATTTTTGCACCTGAACGGGAAAGCATATTCGACGCTACGGGGCGTATGATCCGTCCGGAGGAAATGCGGAAAAAACGTGAGCCTTTGTTTAACCGTGATGTGCTTCTGTCTTTGGCTGATAAGTATAAACCCAAGCCGTTTGGTGAGGAGGCGATTAAGAAGAAGCTTCAGGAACGGAAGGTTAGGCTGGCGGCTGCGGAGGGATCAAAGCAAGAGCGCAAGAATACGGATAGTGAATTTAGGGGGCTGAAGATTGAATTTGAAAATAAAGATTCCAAGCTTTCAGAGCATATATCGACAATTCCTTTGAATAAGGCGCATGTTACCAATAATGGAAAACTGCGTCAGCAGATTCTTTTAAATGATTCTCCTGTTAAATTTGAAATTGAAAGTAATAAAAATATTAGCGAGAAGAAGTTGCGAGAAGTGTTTATAAACACTTTTGTGAAGGATGAAAATTTGGCCAACAAAATTGTTAAGACTTATAAGGAAGACATAGAGGGTTTTGCAAAAAAACATCGTGTGGACCCTGACCTGATTAAAGCTGTTATGTGGGCAGAAAATGCGAGAGGCGATAAATTCGGCCTTAACAGAGCAGCAGATTCACTTGGGATGTCTAACTCACAAGGACCTATGAATATTAATGGCGAAATGTGGGGCGCTTTAATCGGTAAAAAAGGTAAACTTGATAATCCGCAAGACAATATTGAAGCAGGTGTTATACTGCTCAGACGAATTACTGATAGAGTTGAAAATCCGACGGCTTCTAAAATTGGTTCAATCTGGAATTTTACAGGTCGTGAAAAAACAAATGCTTTTGGAGAAGTCATAGGAAAAGCGTATAAGGAAAAACCGTGGGAAAAGAAAAAATAGAACAAGATCAAACTGTTTCTAAAAATTCAAAAGCTATTCAATGCTTTTGCATGATGTATTTGTATATTTCTACTATTATAATTATCATTTTTTCGGCCGTGAGTGTTTATAGTTTGCTATATGGGTATAATAAGGATGGCGAATATTGTGCTTATACCGAGACAATGAGTAACTATCATATCATTCTTGATGGTGAGCCATGTTTGTTGCAGTGGCAAATTTTGATTGATTTTTTATTTTTTTGTGCGGGGTTTCTATTTTTGTTTCAAGGACCTGTATGGTTGCTGATATTCTTCAGTAAGGGAAAAAAGGCTCTCTGAATTTGATGCGACAGGCCGCAGGATACGGGAGCTGGAGCACAGGATTTTCGAGCTTTTCACTTTCCCAATCCGCAAAGATCGTTTAGTGACGCCGAGATCAAGGATTTCCAGAAGGAAAATGGTTTGCTCGTCGATGGGATATTGAAACCCAAGGGCGAGACGGAAAGCGCTTTGCGGCAAAGATTAGTAGCAGAAAGACCGCAATCCAAACGTCCTGTTCATGCCTTTATTTTTGCACCTGAACGGGAAAGCATATTCGACGCTACGGGGCGGATGAGACGTCCTGAGGAAATAGGTAAAAAGCGGGAGCCTTTGTTTAACCGTGATGTGCTTCTGTCTTTGGCTGATAAGTATAAACCCAAGCCGTTTACAGAAGAAGAAATTAAGGAAAAGCTGCGCGAACGGGTGATCAAGAATGCTGCTGCGGGGAATAATGCGGCGCAATCAAAGCCATCTATTCCAGTGCCGCAGCAAAAGCCGATAACGCCTGCTGTTAAAAAGGCGTTAGAAGAAACGCGACGAAATTTAAAAAGCTTTGATGAGAATCAATACAGATTATCCTCAAAATTCCTGCGGCATTATTTAGGTGGGAGTGGGCAGGCTCTTAAAATATCTTCCAAGGAGATTGAAGATTCTGATTTGTATAAAAGGGCTATCAAAACCAATCAAAGACGTTTTGAAGATAGCATTACAAAGGGAGTTGTTGATGCAAAATTTAAAGACGGTAAGTTTGTGCAGAAAATAGAAGGTATCCCCAGTGACTTCAAAGACCGGATTTTAAAGCTTAAAAACGGTCAAACAATAATCCTTGATAATTCAAAGGCATTGAGCGCCGATGATGTTTGGGATAAGTATATCAAAAGGTCGGAATCCTATGTTTATGATCCTGATTATGCGCTTGCATTGGGGGCGGTAAAATTAAAGTCTTTGGGAAATCTGAGAGCGACGCGCAAAGGTAATAAAGTTGAAATTACAGGTGAAGTCTATCATACTCTCAAAGACAGGTATGATTTTAATGATGATACGCTTGTCGATAAAGCATTATTTAAGAACCATAGATTATTGGCTAAGGAAGGTTATGCCAAGCCGTTTGAGGTTTATGGCTCTACATCCCGGAGTGTGAGCGGATCGCTGGAGATCAAAAATGGACGAATTACCAACCCTGAATTCAAGTGGAAAGATATCAAGTAATAAATATATTAAGGGGATTTTGACGTTTTTATCGCCGAGGATATTCTGGCCGGTTTATGGGTATTGGATATCTTTGCTATGCATGATGATTTTTCATGCTCAGGGTGTTTTGGATACCATTTTTGGTTTGCCGGATTGGCTTTTTTCCTTGAAACCAGAAATTGTGGGAAGGGTAGCATTTGAGCCATTTATCGTGACTTCGCTATTTTTTATAATGCTCTTGGGGTTGGCATTTTATAATATTGGTAAAGGGCGTCCGAAAATTTGGGGCAGTATATTTCTTCATGTGATTTTAATAGTATTGTTTACAAAAGATGTTTCTGAGTTTGTATTATTATTCTTGATTTATAAGGTATTATGAGTTTTTGATTGTTGTATTTACTGATTTTGTCAATGAAATGACGGACCGTTTTCTTTGGGTTTTTTTGCGGTAATTACTATGATTGACGTATCGCAGAGTAAAACTTTCATTGGGAATGGGAGACGGAAAATGCCTTGCGGCAAATATTAGTGGCAAGAGAACCACGATCCAAACGTCCCAGAGATGTTTTTATCTATGTACCGGAACAAAAAAGCGAATTCGACGTCACGGGGCGGAGAATTAGAGAAGAACAACCCAAGCCTTTCAGTCTGGTTAAGGATTACCGCCCCAAGCCGTTTGGTGAGGAGGCGATCAAGAAAATACTGTCAAAAAAATCACAAGCGGGGCATGCCCTGCTTTTTTTATTACTAAAATTTTTTTAAACCAAAGGAGTAAAACTATGATTGAAGAAGAAAATCTATTGAACGCGGATATTCCGGAGAAATTCAAGGATACCGAAACGGGTGAGATCAAGATGAATGATTTTATCCGGTCTTATAAGGAATTGGAGCGTAAAATGTCTGCGGCGCCTCATGCCCCGAAACATCATGATGAGTATTGTATTGAGTGCAATCATGGATTGTTTGCATCGGATGAGCAGGTCAATAAACGTTTGCATGAAAAGGGATTTACGCAAGATCAGGCGCAGGAGGTTTATGATCTGGCGGCTGATAAGCTGATGCCGCTCATAGAAGAAATTGCGGCAGATATGATCGCGGATCGTGAAGTCGAGAAGCTGATCAACCATTTTGGCGGGGCAGAGCAGTGGAAAGAGGTCTCACGCCAGCTTTTGGCTTTTGGGCAGAAAAATCTGCCTGCCGAGGTTCTGGATAATATGGCGGTGTCCTATGAGGGGGTGATTGCATTGCACCGTATGATGAAAGGTGATGAGCCGAGCCTGAATACTCGTGGTGCGGCATCTGTTGAGGGGGCAAAGGACAAGGACTTGCAAGCCATGATGCGTGATCCGCGCTATTGGCGTGAGAAAGATCCTGCCTTTGTCGAGAAAGTTACGCAAGGCTTTAAGGATATGTATGGGGGGTAGAGCTTCCATCGTTTAATTTGGGAGGTGTTACTGCGTCGCTCACGTATAATTTATGTGCTTCGCTTCTTGTGCCTGTCCCAAATTAAACGCTGTTTGCTCTGATTTTTTTACAGGAGTTTTTATCATGTTCGAATTGTTTAGGACGGTTGGGAATAACCGTGAGAACCGTGCGGAAGATGTTTTTGCAGTCAAAGATGCCTTGAGTGATTTTGGCTTTTTTGACTTTGGGAGTAATAAGGCCGAGCCGCACGGGATATTCACGCGTGAGCTGGATGAGGGGATCAAGGATTTTCAATCTCAAAACGGCCTGCGCGTGGATGGTATCCTCAAGCCCAAAGGCGAGACGGAAAGTGCTATTTCACGGATGTTTGAAAAGATAGGTCAGAGGCCAAACCGCCGTGTTTTTGTTCCCGAAAAGTCTTCTGAATTCGACGTCACGGGCCGGATGAGACGTTCTGAGGAAATGGGTAAAAGGCGGGAGCCTTTGTTTAACCGTGATGTGTTGCTGTCTTTGGCTGATAAGTATAAACCCAAGCCGTTTGGTGAGGAGGCAATCAAGAAGAAACTGCGGGAACGGCAGGTCAGGCTGGCGGCTACATCTGTACCTGTGCCCAAGGAAAAACCAGATTTTTCCAAACAGGTTGCAGTGCAAGAAAAAGTGCCTGTTCCAAAAGAAAAACCATCAATTCTAACTGGTGTACATGATGAGGTTGTTAAAAGTGAAATTAAAAATAGTGAGGGGCTTATAGAACATCTATACAAAGATACAGGTAAAGATGGTGGGTTTGTTACAATTGGCTATGGACACAAAATTGACAATGTAGAAAAAGCTAAAGAATTACCTTTTGAGATCAAAGTTGATGCAGGAGGGTATAGAAAAGCCACACCGGAGGAAATTGAGCAGGCTTTTAGAAAGATAGAAGTTTTGAAAAATGCCAATAATACTGCAAAAGCTTATACGCCAGGTGAGGGTGAGCTAGCCAGACAATATGATCTAGATGATTTGAAATTGCCGGAACAAGAAGCCTTGAGATTGCTGGACAAAGATTTGCGGGGTCACGCGCGTATCGTTCGGCAGAAATTCAAAAACAGGGGGATGGACTTTGATAGTTTTCCGCCAACAGTTCAGAAAGTGTTTCTGGATTTACAGTTTAATACAGGTTTGGATCTTGACGGGATGTGGAAAAATTTACGTGATGCTTCCAAAGAAAGGAACTGGGATAAAGCAAAGCAGGAAATTAACAGGCCTCAAGTTGGAAAAGAACGCCAAAAATGGGCTCTTGAACAGTTGGAGTCAGGCCAAGAGTGGGAAAAACAGGATAGATAAATGTTTCAAAACCATGTAAATAGAAGGTATGAAAATTCTGGTTCTGACAATTTTTTTTGTTTTAATGTCTTTGTCTGTTCATGCTGAAAGTGATGTTGATTCTCCTTTTGCTTTTACCGGCGGTGATCTAGAAAATTTGTGCATAAAAAATGAAAGCGTATGCGCATTATGGATAGAGGGTGTTGTTGAAGGCATGGAATTTATGTATGTTTTTGGTGCTTCACAAGAGCCAAAACGAAACGTGTTTTGTTTTGAAAACTTTGATGAAGATATGGCACAAATTCGCAGTTCTTTTATGGAATTTATTTCGCAGGAAGATAGCGCAGTTATGCGTGAGCAGCCAGCCGTTGTGTCTCTGTCCGTTGGTTTTCAAAAATATTTGTGCCGTTAATTTTAGGTATTCGATGCTACGGGCCGGATGATCCGTCCTGAGGAAATGGGGAAAAGGCGTGATCCTTTGTTTAGCCGTGATGTGTTGCTGTCTTTGGCTGAGAAGTATAAACCCAAGCCGTTTGGTGAGGAGGCGATTAAGAAGAAGCTTCAGGAACGGCAGATCAGGCTGGCGGCTGCAGAGGTGGAGCGTAAAAATACAGATAGTGACTTCAAGGGACTAAAGATTGATCAGTTAAGTGGAGAATCCCAAGAGCCTGACAGGAAGGTATCATCAAAAACCGGCGATCCCATCGGATATGATGAAAAGGAATATTTGGATAAAGTAGAAAAAATTTACAAAGAATATGTAAAAATTGGCAGGCAAAAAAGTCTAAATAATGCGGCTGAGAATCTGGAATATTTTCTGGAAGGTTCGGGAAAACAAAAAAAACTTAGCCGAGAAGAAGCCAGAAGCAGGGTGTTTGTTATAAATGGAGAGGAAGCTAATCGTAAGAGATTCACGGAAAGTCTTGTAAGTAAAACAAAAGCTGGATCGAAACTCTTGAAACTCAAAAATGGAGAAGCGATTAAGATAAAGGACAATTGGGATTATGAAGCTGGTTATCTGCCTGAAAAATCTGTGATTGATCCATCAAAAAGCCATTTGCTTAGAGGTGATTTAGATGAAGTGCTTTCAACAGGAACAAGTTTTGTGAAATCAGGGGGAAGTTTTAATGTAAAACGTAAGGGAGACACTATTCATATTGATGGTATTGTTATACATAGGTGGGAAGATAAATATGATTTTGATCCTATGCAAAGTGGTGGCGCAGGTGCAGTAGCTTTGGAAGAAGCTGGTAGAGCAAAAAGCTATGATATTAAATCAAATTGGAAACAAAGAGTCACTGGAACATTACAAATTAAAAATGGCGAACTGGTGAATCCTCGTTTAACATGGCAGGATATAAATTTCCAAAAGGAAGAATAAATGTCAGCTACATTTGAAATAGCTGTATCTTTGGTTTTGTTTTTGCTTTTATGCGGTGGCTTTGGCGCTAGTATATGTGGTTGCTATTATAAAAAGAAGCAACAGAATCTTTGTAAAGGCTTTTTTTTAGGGTCTTTTACGGGAGTATTGGCAGGAATCATTGTGTTGGGTGCGGTTTTATTTTTGTGGCTTGGCTTCTAATATAGTCATTCACATTTATAGGCACGAAAAAAGCCTTCTGAATTCGACGCCACAGGCCGGATGATCCGAGGAGATCGGCGCAGGCTTGTGACTTTGCCTATTAAAGACTACCGCCCTAAGCCGTTTGGTGAGGAGGTGATTAAGAAGAAACTGCGGGAACGACAGGTTAGGCTGGCGGCTGCTGCACCGATTCCGCAGGAAAAGCCTGCGCAGGTTATCCAACCGCCAATTCCGCAGATGAAGCCGGAGGTGATTTCCCCAACTAAAAAAGGCAATGAGCTTCTTGATTTTATCGGCAAGTTTGAGAGCAGCGATAATTATAATATTGTTGTTGGTGGTGAAGAAAAACCTCTTACGAAGATGACAATTAAGCAAATTCTACAGTTGCAGAAAGACCTTGGTAATAAAGGACGGAATACTGCTTTGGGCCGCTATCAAATTAAAAATTCAACTTTAAAAGAAACTATCGCAAAGTTGGGTGTCGGTGAAAACGAGATTTTTGATGAAAAACTACAAGACAAAATGGCAAGGCAGCTTTTGAAGAAAAGAGGTTTTGAAAAATATAAAGCCGGTAAAATCAGTACGAAAGAGTTGATAAAAGAACTTTCAAAAGAATGGGCAGCGATTCCAGAAGATGAATCTAATCAAAGTTACCATAAAGGAACCGGCAATAATAAAGCACTTGTTAATTTTAAAACTATAGAAGAGCTGTTGGAGAAGAGATAGTTTGGCGTTATAAATAATTTATGGTTGATTTTTTGCAGCAAAACAGGGTTGTATTTTTTAGAAGTTTTTGGCTTCTTGTATTATTTTTCTTGCCATCTTGCGAGAGCACTCAGAGAGGACCGTCAATTATAGATATGCCTTATCATGAGGCTCGGGATATTATAATTGAGACTGGTTGGATACCAACAAGCGATTTTCAGAGTGAACACTATAAAGAAGATCAGGAGGATTACGGTTATGTCCATCCATTTTTGGCGCTTGGTTATCAGGAATTGGGTGATTGCACAGGAATGGGTGTAGCATTATGTGATTTTTATTTTACGAATGATAATAAGGATCGATATCTTCGCGTGATTACGAAAGGGGAGGATAATGGCCCTGTTTCAAACCTGCAAACCCGTATAATATATGCGGGTTTGGTTGAAGATGAAGAGGATTCTTCCGAGGATGGCTCCATCAAAACTTACTGGGATGTCGTTGGGACTGAGGGGTCACGCAGGAATTTCGAGGCTTTAAAAGAGTTGTTGGAAAAGTGAATTTTGATATATGCTTGGAATATGTTTCATAAACTTACCAAAAGACAATATACATATTTGAACTATTTTTTCTTATTTATAGTTATCTTTATGCTTTCCTCTTGTGCAAGACATTCAAAGCCAACGCTCTTATTGAATGTGCCTTATCACGATGCCAGAGAAATTATTTTGCAAAATGGGTGGAATCCTGCTGAAATAAAAAGAGATGGATATGGAAGGGACAGCATTTCTCATTTTTTGGACTTGGGTTATATCGAAGTTGATGCATGTTCTGGTACTGGTAAGGGTTATTGTCGTTTTGTATTTCAAAATGATTTGGGGCTGTTCATGGAAGTGAAGACACAAGAAACCCCTTTTGCAGGGGATCAGATGGATATAGAAAATTGGGATGATGCAGTCGTTATTTTCTATGGTATCACTGACAAAATTGATTAGTGAGTTACAGCGATCGGTCCGCAAACCCGTCAGGCGATTGAAAAGGCAGAAAAACAAGGTGTTTTGCGTGAAGTTAATAATGAATTAGCAAGAAAACGCGGAGAACACTATAAAGAAGTGGCATCTAAGAATCCTGATCGTCGTGGTTTTTTATCTGGTTGGTTAGATCGGGCTCAAAGCTATATTTTGCCTCCAATTCCCAAAGAAAAACCGTTTTAAGGTAGGTTTGTTTCAATGATAGGGCGGTCATTAAGGTAGGCTTGTTGTAATATAGTTAGAAGAATTTTCTCCATTTCATCTGCGACAGGCATCATCCTCATGGCATTGTTGAGGGTTCCACAGGGATTGCATGCGCCATGATAGAGAAAGTAATAAACGTGGTAGGCATCTTCGGTATGAGCTTTTAATGAGTTAAGGAACTTTTTTTTATTTTTTTGCCTTCTGGATCAACAAAAAATACATCCGATATTTTTATGACGGCTTTGTGCAAGCAGTCTACATACTCATAAGCTCCGTCATACATCAAATCAATATTCCCCGTATCCCATTTGGGCTGGGCTTGTGCGGTGCAGGATTCGATGACTTTTTGATGGTGTTTTTCAGCCTTTTCAAAGGCGTCTTCTTTCAGGGCGTGTGTCTGAAAAGACAAGCAGCAGCATAAAAATATCAAAAGGATGCGTATTTTCATGGGCTAATCATAAAGTATTTTCAGGAAGGAACAAGATATGTTTCAAGTATTCGGGGCGGTTGGGAATAACCGTGAGAACCGTGCGGAGGATGTTTTTGCGGTGAAGGAAGCCTTGAGTGATTTTGGCTTTTTTGACTTTGGGAGTAATAAGGCCGAGCCGCATGGGATTTTCACGCGTGAGCTATATGAGGGGATCAAGGATTTTCAATTTCAAAACGGCCTGCGCGTGGATGGAATATTGAAGCCCAAAGGCGAGACGGAAAGTGCTATTTCACGGATGTTTGAAAAGATAGGTCAGAGGCCAAATCGCCGTGTTTTTGTTCCCGAAAAGCCTTCTGAATTTGACGCCACGGGCCGGATGATCCGAGGAGATCGGCGCAGGCTTGTGACTTTGCCTATTAAAGACTACCGCCCTAAGCCGTTTGGTGAGGAGGCGATCAAGAAGAAACTTTTGGAACGGCAGATCAGGCTGGCCGCTGCTGCACCGATTCCGCAGGAAAAGCCAGAGCAACAGTCTGAAGAAGAAAGTAAGCCTTTGGAATTGGATGAGACTGACCGGATGATTAGGCCGCAACCCGATACAGCCGAGGTGTTGCAGGAAAAGCCTGATTTTTCAGAGGTAATCAAGAAGAGAAATAAAGTGGTAAATATTCCACAGCATGGTCCTGATCCGGTTTTTGATCACTTCCGCGAAAATTTAAAACCCAGAGAAGGCGGAATTGCAGATCGTTCTAAGGAAGTCGATCTTGGGGGACTGACAAATCAGGGAATGTCTCAGGCTTTTCTGGATGATTTGAAAAAACGAAGTCCTGAATGGAATTTACCAGAAAAATCAACAGATTTAACGGATCAACAAATTTCGGATATTTTCCGTGAAGAATTCTACGAACGTACAAAAATAGGAAAATTAAACGAGATTGCCGGATTTGATAAAACCGGCTCAAAGCTAGTGGAACATGTGTTTGATGCTGGTATCATGACAAATCCCAAAAGAGTCGGGCAATGGTTACAACAATCCATAGATGAGGTTACTGGCAGTGATTTAAAGGTAAATAAATCATATGATGGTGTTGTAGGATCAAAAACACGAGAAGCACTTGAAAAGGCAGCGGAAAAGGACAAAATCAAGGAAATAAGTCGAAAATTCTGGGAAAAACGCCATGATTATCTAAAAAGTCTGGATAATGCCTCTGATAATCCTGGTTGGTGGCCGCGTCTTGAGGAGTTTAAGGAGTAAAATTATCTAGATATTCAAGGGCCTCTGATAAATTGCCATCTATGTACTCAGGGTTATGTTCAAAATGTATGCGGTAAATGAGATCAGACAGAATATTTTCTACCATGTGAGTATAGCTGGTGCTGGATGATAAGACCGACATATTGCTGATACCTCTGATGTTGTTAATGTCTTGGTATATATCTTCAATGACCAGCCATCTGAGTTTTTTGAATTGGTCTTTTAGTTTATCTTCTGTTTTTTTGTCATAGCGCATATTAACCATTGAAAATAGTTTTATATAATGGTCTTCGAAACATTTTGCTGTGAGGTATTGACCATAAATCATAGGGTCAAGGCCAGGTTTAGATCGTAATTCTTCTGAAATGTTCCAACAGTGATCGGTAATTTTTTGTACATGTGCTTTTGATTTCGGAAAATTGTCGCAATGTTTTTTAAAACTGATATCACGGTTTTGAATTTCCGTTTTTTGCGGCTGTACGGATTTCTGTGTATGCTTGCAGGAGCATAAAGCGGACAAAAACAGGCATAAGATTAAGGTACGGGTTTTCATGGACCAATCATAAAGTATTTTCAAGAAGGGGCAAGCCATGTTCGAATTGTTTAGGACGGTTGGGAATAGCCGCGAGAACCGTACGGAAGATGTTTTTGCAGTCAAAGATGCCTTGAGTGATTTTGGCTTTTTTGACTTTGGGAGTAATAAGGCCGAGCCGCACGGGATATTCACGCGTGAACTGGATGAGGGGATCAAGGATTTTCAATCTCAAAACGGCCTGCGCGTGGATGGTATCCTCAAGCCCAAGGGCGAGACGGAAAATGCCTTGCGGCAAAGATTAGCGGCAAAAGAACCACGATCCAGACTTCCCAAAGATATTTTTATCTATGTACCGGAACAAAAAAGTGAATTCGACGCTACGGGGCGGATGATTAGACCAGAGGAAATGGGGAAAAGGCGTGATCCTTTGTTTAGCCGTGATGTGTTGCTGTCTTTGGCTGAGAAGTATAAACCCAAGCCTTTTGGTGAAGAGGCAATCAAGAAGAAGCTTCAGGAACGACAAGTTAGATTTGCTGCTGCGGGGAATAATGCTGCGCAATCAAAACCGTCTGTTCCGGTTCCGAAGGAAAAGCCAATTGTGTCTGAGTTATCTCGAAAGTTTTTTGACGTGAAGAAAGCACCTGTTGTTAATCGTGAAAAGGATCGTATTAACTCTATACTTAATAATACGCCTGCAAAGTTTGACATTAAATTCAAAAAAACCGACAAAATACTTAGGGAAGCTGCTATTGATACGTTTGTACGAAATAATGATATTGCACGTAAGACGTTAGAAAAGCATTCTGAAACTGTGGAGAGGTTTTCAAAAAAACATGGCGTTGATCCTGATCTTGTGAAAGCTATCATGTGGGATGAAAATGCAAGGGGAGATAAATTCGGTACTAATCGGCTTTTTGATTCTATTGGTAGTAGTCAAAGACCAATGAATATTAATGGAGATATGTGGTCCAAACTCATAGGAAAAAAATCGAGTCGGCTCCATGATCCGGAAGAAAATATCGAGACAAGTATTATTCTCATAAAGAGAATAGGTGACAGGATTGAAAAACCCACACCGGGTAAAGTTGCGTCTATATGGAATGTTACCGGGCGTGAAAATACAAATGAGTTTGGCAATGATGTTGACATCATTTACAATCAAAAGCCATGGACACAAAAGAAATAAAAAAATATTTGGTGCCTCCCAATGAGAGAATGCAGCTTTATTGCAAAATTTATCTTTGGGTATCAAGCATTGCAGTGATGATGTGGTCTGCTTTCCTGATTTATGTTGTTATAGGCGATGGTAAAGATGGGGAATTCTGCGACTATACTCAGGATTTAAATAATTATCATATTATATTAGATGGCGAGCCATGTTTGTTGCAATGGTACACATTATCTGTGTTTCTGTATTTTATGATTATCTTTCTTGTTCCTATTCATATTCCGGTTTGGGTTTTGTTATTATATTTAAAGCATCGAAAGAAAAAAAATGAGTAAAATAAGCTATTGGATCATTTTTATCGGCATGATTATTGGATCAGGCGTTGGAGGGGTTATGTTCTATATTGCATGGGATCATAATCCGCAGATGGTATTTACAATGAATCCGGAAGATACAGTTTACATCTTCCTTACCTGGATGGCTTTGGTTTCTTTTCCTTTTACTTTTATAGCCATTGTGCTTGAAACGGCGATGCGTTTTAGAAAGAAAATAAGCAAATAGTTTAGGATTTCAGATGGTAATGAATACATCCTGCTTATTAGTACAGATTTACATGTAACACACAGGAATTCAAGGATTTTCAATCTCAAAACGGCCTGCGCGTGGATGGAATATTGAAACCCAAAGGCGAGACGGAAAGTGCTATTTCACGGATGTTTGAAAAGATAGGTCAGAGGCCAAACCGCCGTGTTTTTGTTCCCGAAAAGCCTTCTGAATTTGATGCTACGGGGCGGAGAATTGTCGAAGAACAACTCAAGCCCTTCAGTCTTGATATGCTGCGTTTGATACAAAAGTTGCAAAGAGGTAATTCCTTGTATATAAACAGTACTTAAGTATAAAAAGTTTAATAGGGTGCAGGAGTTTATAACGATGAAGAACGTTCTTTTTGCGTTTGCGTTTATCGCATTTTTTATTACATCACAGTGTGTTTTAGCCGGCGAATACCAGATTGGCGTTAAAGAAGGTATAACAAATATTGTTTCTGACTTTTCTTTGTGCAAGGATGATGGCGGTTTATGCCAGATCAGCGTGACACTTGAAAGTAATGATATAATTGATATTGAGGCTCGTTTCGAGCAATTGGGTACGGCTAATCTTATGTTTTTGTATCAAGGAGATTATCTTAGAATTGGAGAAGATCGCGAACGAAGCTTTGATTTCGTTTTTGATCCGTACTATGAAACAAAGCAGGATATCTCTTTGTATCACGGGCCTTCGGAAACAGAAGAAGAGTTTATGGGTATAAAAATTCCCGAACCTGCTGCCGGTGATGAGGACGCTTTTGCTGAATTTACATTTTTTATAAAGCCTGTGGAATAGCCACTTTGTTAGGCTGAGTGTGAATCAGCAAATCGTTGTGAGACGAAGTCATCTACGACTTTCTGGAATTCAGATTGTATTTTCTTGTTGATCGGTGCGAATTGCATGCCGATTTTATTGGAGCTTTTGCGCACAACTTTAGCCTTGTGCGGGATGTTTATCATCTCGTTACGGAGTTTGAATTTAAGGGTTACATCGCAATCTTGCTCAATGGCAAAAAGACGCTCATCAGCAGCAATAAGCATGCCGCCATTGCTCCAGTTTTCGATAGGATACATTTTCCCATCAATAAGGGTTACGCATTTATCCCCCGCACGACGCGGGTGAGTGCGCTGTGATTTGTTTTGCCTTGTAATCTCTTTTTCAACTTCAGGAGAAGAAGAGAAAAGCTTTCCAAACATGTTAACCTCTTATGTATACAGATTAGCTTATAAACAACGATTATGTCAAAATAATGTCGTGATTTGTAAAAAATAAATATACACCCTTAATTTGAGTCGTAAAAGAGGGTGTATAGAATTTTTTTTGTCTATTCATAGGCAAAAATACCTAATTTTAGGGATAACGTTTGTCTAAAACGCCCCGAAAATCCTTAGTTTTTCGTAGTTCTGGCCTGAGCTTCTTAACCGGAGTCTCAGACAACTGGATCGCGGATATTTTTTAACTTTTTATAGTCTATGTTCCATAAAATGATCATGTCATGTTTGCTCTAGGCGGGCATTTACCGAAAAAGCGTTCAGCGAAGCTGAACATGTATGGATCCCCGCTGTTTAAGCGCTGCGTTTGCAGCGCCGCGGGGATGACGGCTAAGCATGTCATTCCGACCAAGCGGAGTGCGTGGAGGAATCTTATTAGATCCCTCGACAGAGTTTACCCCGTACTTGATACGGGGCTCGGGATGACATGAGGGGAGGGATGACGGGTACGCGCGATCATTTCATAGAGCATAGGCTGTAATCAATCAATAAAGTGAGGTAGTATTACTATGTCTACAACAGTTGATCAGGCATTTATCAAGCAATTCCAAAGCGAGGTACATGCCGCCTATCAGCGTCAGGGTTCGAAATTACGTAACACTGTACGCACAGTCTCGGGCGTTAACGGTTCGAGCGCCGTATTCCAGAAGGTTGGAAGCGGTACAGCCAGTACGAAATCTACGCACGGTATGGTGCCTGTGATGAATCTCGATCACACAAATATCGAGGCTACGTTGCAGGATTATTATGCCGGTGACTGGGTTGACCGTCTGGACGAGCTAAAGCTCAATATCGATGAACGTCAGGTTATTGCGGCGGCCGGTGCTTATGCGCTGGGTCGTAAAACGGACGAGCTTATCATTAATGCAATGGCAGGGGCTTCGGCCAATGTGATTGCCGATGGTAATGTCGGTATGACCAAGACCAAAATCCTGAGTGCTTTTGAAACTTTCGGTGCGAATGACGTGCCCGATGATGCACAGCGTTACTGTGTTGTTGGCTGGAAGCAGTGGAGTGAATTGCTTGGGATCGAGGAATTTGTGAATGCGGATTATATCGGTCAGGAGGCTTTGCCTTTTGCGACGATTACGCAGGCCAAAATGTTCCTTGGGACGATCTTTATTCCGCATTCGGGATTGCCGATTGATGTGAATGATATCCGTTCTTGTTTCTATTATCACAAGACGGCTATTGGTCATGCTTCGGGCAGTGATGTTCAAACTGATGTTTCCTGGCATGGGGATCGGGCTGCGCATTTCGTCAATAATATGATGAGCCAAGGTGCGGCACTGATCGATGAGGAAGGGATTGTCGTGATTAATTGCGACGAAACTCCGGACTAAACGTTCATCATTTCCGCGCAGTCGTCGTTTGTCATTGGTCTCGGCGTGCTCACGTATGTTTAATACGCTCCGCGCGCCTCGCCTCGACAGCCTTGTCTGCGACGAAAAGCATGAACGTTTTATTTTATACAGTCATCCGTAATTTGTCTTGTCATTCCGACTAAGGGCAGAGCCCGCGTGGAGGAATCTTTTAGATCCCTCGACTTCGCTCGGGATGACAGAGGCAGGTTTTTGCAGATGACACAACCCAAAAAGGAGATATAAGTTATGGCTTATACAGCATCGGACCTGAGTGTCCTTGCCTATGCGAATAATTTTACGCTGTGGCATTACGCAACAATAGATACAACTCTGGACATTGAAGGGGCGGGATATTTCAACAGCGCTTCTGATATGCTCCGTGTGAATGATCTGATTATTGTGAATATCGATACGGACGGCGTTCCGGCGACAAAATTCTATGTCGTCACAGGAAATGCCGGCGGCGCCGTTACAATCGCGGTCTATGTTTAAAATAGTCAAATGACTAAAACATAATCCACGACCGGATGATTTTCCCTTAAGTGAAACATACTCGTCACTGTCCGTGAAAGGGAAATGTAATGGTTTGCATATAAAACCGGCAGGTGTCTTTGCTTGTGTGTCCTCCACTAACCTGCCGGCTAGCCGTATTGATGACCGGCATCCTTGGGGTTTTGATCTCAAGGGTGCCGGTTTTTTATTATTCCCCTCACCCTGACGCTTGCGCGTCTTTCCCTCTCCCCAATGGGGGAGAGGGATTAAGGGAGAGGGGATTTTTGCTTTAACGACAATCCCGCCGAGCCGCACGGGATTATCACGCGGGGGTTGGATGAGGGGATAAAAAACCCCGTCATTGACGGGGTTTTAAAAAGAAGGCTATTATAGTCATTCTTATTTAATTTTGCACATCGTTATTCGTCGCTCACGTATGCTTTATACGCTTTGCTCCTCATGCCTTGTGCAAAAATAAAGCGAAACGACTATATAATTTGAATTTCAAATTCTAAGCGGCAAGACGATTAATCTGGAACGTGCGTTTAGTATTTGTACAGCTCGCTATAAGTTCGTTTTCCAAATTAGTCGGGTCTTCATTGGCCAGTATAAGGTTTTCAACCTTGGTCATCAGCGCATTGCTGTCTTGAATTGAAGTGCGCTGTGTTGCATCGAACAGAGCCATTTCCAGTTTCTGGTAATCATATTTTTTCATTTTATCCCTCTTAATCCAAATTAAGTTGGCGGGATATTACGGAAAATAATCTGTAATGTCAAACTTTATTACGTAAAATATATTTTTATTCACTTTTCATGATTTTTAACAAAGGAGAATTATCATGGCTTTATCCGATATAGCCCTGTGTTCCCGTGCGCTTATACGCATCGGGGCGGCGCCTATTACCAGCTTTGCCGATGGCACGGCGGAATCCGAAATTGCGGGGGCGCTTTATGATACGGTGCGTGATGCGCTGCTCTCGGCCTATGCGTGGAGCTTTGCCAGCGGGCAGATTGCTTTGTCGCAGATTGTAACCGCGCCGGTTGCTGATTATGATTATGCTTATGGCTTACCCAATGATTTTTTGCGGGCCCTAAGCGCGGGGAGCGGTTCACGCGGCAGGGGCCTGAATTACAGGATTGCGGCCGGAGCGCTGCATACGAATGCGCCGGATGTGATCCTGAGCTATGTTTTTCGCCCCGATGAGGCAAGTTTTCCGCCCTATTTCGATCAGGCGCTGATTGCCAGGCTCTCGGCGGAATTTACCATTCCGGTGACGGAAAATACTTCGCGCTCCGAGGCGATGTTTGCGCTAGCCGAGCGGGAATTTCAACGGGCCCGTCAGATCGACGCTCAGCAAGACACACCAAGCGCTATCGAGGCCTTTCCATTGGTCGATGTGCGGGATTAAGGGAGAGGGGTATTTTATAAGAAAGGAAAACCTATGTTCATCACAGATATTATAGGCCGAGGTCTGATTTCGCGGTCGGTTGGCAATAATTTGGAGAATGAGGAAAGGGATGTTCTGGCGGTCAAGGATGGCTTGTCGCATGCCGGGTTTTTCAGCTTTGACGACAACCCTGCCGAGCCGCACGGGATTATCACGCGTGAGATGGATGACGGGATAAAATCGTTCCAAAAATCCAAAGGTTTGAAGATTGATGGCCGTTTGTTTCCGAAAGGCGAGACGGAAGGGGCGTTAGTGCAAGAGATGCGTGGAAGTACGGGATTTAAGGGGCGGAATACGGAAGTTATTTTGCCTGAAAGTCAGGAGGTTTTGAAACAAGAGAAAAAGCCTAATCCAGAACCAAAGCGCAGGCACCATGAGCCTCATGAGAAATTTAGAATATGCAAAAAACTAAGGATACGTCTTGCAAATGAGCAGTTGAGTCTGGAGAGCCTCCATAAAAAATTGACAGGATTATTGCAGGAAGAGCAAACAGCATTGGATAGATGGAAAGAAGCTTATGAAAACTACAGAAAGGTGAGTTATGAAGCGACTTTTAATACGACAATAGGTTTAGTTGGAAAGGGAGCATCCTCACTTTTTACGGGCTTGCCAACTATGCTATATGAGCAAAACAAAGTCGAAGATGCCAAAAAGAAACGAGACTTAGCAAAAGAACATTATGAAGGGATGAAGCTATCTATTCAATACACGCAACAATCAATGCGTGATAAGGTTAAAAAAATTGATAAACTGGAGCAGGAGATTAGGGAGTCAGGGTGTTAAATTTTTTTTTTCGTTCAATTTCTTCTAGTTCGTACCACAGATTATCAGTGCCTTGGAATCCTTGTGTCTTGAGATGTTGGGCGAGTTCTTTGCGTTCTTCATAAGATTTATTTGTGGCCTCTTGATACCATGTGATGGCTTGGGTGAGTTCTTTGGGTGCGGGGTTGCTTTTTATGATGGTATGCATGATTTCTTGTCCCTGACCATGTTTTTCAAAGTCATGGTAGTAAATAGCGGTTTGCTTGAAATAAAACTCGGCTTTTTCATCGTTCTTAACTATTTCAGGTCCGTTGCTGTAAATTAATGCTATGCGGATTGTTAATATAATCATCGGAAAACCTGAAACGCCGCTTTGTTCATAGAACATGACAGCTTTTTCAAGATCTTGTTCAACGCAAAGACCTGTATCATATGCCATGGCTTTGAATATGATTGACGTTAGCTCGGGATCGAGGATTTTGCCCTTTTCTAGATTGTGAAGATTTTCAGGATTAAAATATTTTTCTGTGAGTTCGTCACAAGAATTTGCATTGTATTGTTTTATAATTTCTTCTGTTTCTTCCTGTGTCAGGATAGGGAAATAGTTGACGCTTTGCACTTCCTCGGCATGGGCAGGAAGGGTGGTAAAGAATAAGATGATCATCAGGAGTTTTTTCATATTTTTGATTGTAGTGAGGGATTTTTAAATATCAAGAAAGGAAAACCTATGTTCATCACAGATATTATAGGCCGAGGTCTGATTTCGCGGTCAGTCGGCAATAATATGGATAATGAGGAAAGGGATTGCTGCGGGTGCAGGTTTGGGTGGTGGAGAAGGAGCAGGTATAGGCAGTTCGGGCGCAGTCATTGGTGAGGACGTCATTGATGAAATTTCTGGAAGACCCAGTCAGCCGAGACTACAAATGATGATTGCGTCACTGGAGCAGCAAATCAATCAACTGCTTGATCAAATCAGGGTTTTGGAAGACAATGCCAAGAAGGCCAGAGAAAAAGCAGATAAAAGTTTACAGACGCGCAATTTGGCTGTGCGTTATTGGATGTGTCGTTGAAGTGGCGGCTTTGATCTATGAGGTGATTTTGCCTGTTGTTTTTGGGTTGGATCTTTCCGTACTTGGAGCCACAATTAACATTATTATGATCGTTCTGTTTGCATTTGGCATTTTTCATTTCAGGAAGAAGTTGCATAAAGAAAGGCAGATTAACAAGGATTAATAATATATGCTTCAAGGCACTGCTTATAAAATATCCGTGGTTCTTGTAACAATTTTATCAACCGTAATATTTACACAATATGGTGTATTGTCCGGTCTGTTTGGTGGTGTGCTTACAGGGCTGTGTTTTCATATTGTGATGCGGCCAAGTCCACCGCATGAAAAACCGGAAAAATAAACCGCATCTAAATGATGATTATAAACCGCTCAATTGGGCGGTTTTTTTATGTTTTAACCCCTTTAGATAAAAGGAAAAATCATGACACGTATAAGAGAATTAAAAACGACCTTCACGGCCGGTGAAGTGTCGAGAGAGCTGCTGGGGCGCGGGGATTTGCGTGCCTATGATAACGGGGCTTTGGAGCTTAAAAACGTTTTTATCCAGCCTACAGGCGGTGTAACACGCAGAAGCGGTTTGGGTTATATCGACACAGCTGCCGGAGACGGTAAGCTGATTGCTTTCGAATTTAATACCGAGCAAACGGCGCTTCTGGTGATTACCGACTTCCAGATTGATATTTACTCGGGCGGGGTGAAAGAGGCCACAATCTCTGCGCCGTGGAGTGTGGCTCAGGTCACGCAGCTTGCCTGGACGCAAAGTGCCGATACGCTTTTGCTGGTGCATCCGGATGTGCATCCGAAGAAGCTGGTGCGTAGTACTGGCGGTGTGTGGACGCTCAGCGATTGGAGCTTTTTCGCCGATCAGAACATCGTGCAGCAACCCTATTTCAAATTCGCGGATAGTGATGTGACCCTAACGCCAAGCGGGACAACGGGCTCTATTACTTTGACCGCTTCGGCCAGTGTGTTTGCAGCGGGGCATGTGGGAACAAGGCTGCGTGTTGCCGGCTCGGAGGTCGAGATCACGGATTTTGACTCTGCGACTGTGGTGACGGTTACGACGATTGAGGACTTACCGAGTTTGAGTGCCACGCTTGACTGGTACGAGCAGGCTTTTAG
>JAOUOR010000035.1 GCA_029880245.1 Alphaproteobacteria bacterium | reverse complement strand
CCCCCTCGTCATCCCCGTAGCTCCCCCTCGTCATCCCCGCGAAAGCGGGGATCCAGTTATACCGAATTCCCGAATAACGTTCAGCTTTGCTTCACTATCGGAAATGACGCGAATAGAACCGACACATATCACACAAAAAACCCGCTTGCGCGGGTCTTCAATTCATTTCTCGTATTTTGATTTCTAAACCTATGTAAGAAAAAGAGCAAGATGACTACCCCCTCCACTCTTGATATGTGCCTCAATATTTTTTCGGACACAAGAAATGTTTTCCAGATCATCTAAACGCTTATTCTCCCTATAGTGAAGAGCCTCATTAACCCATCCATCAGCTTTTGGGCATGCTTCTCTAATAGAGCCAATCATATAAGTAGCTTTTTTTCCCTGACGATGTTTTAATATATTCAAGGCAGCGCCCGCAGCTATTTCATGTTTACGCCCAATCTTACCAATCGCTTCGGTAGACTCATCACTCAGATCCTTGGCTAATATCTCCAAGGCCTTCACGGCAAGGCTCTCATATTCACACCCAATATCACCAACCGTCTTGATATAGCCACTCTTCTCAATAGCAACTAAATCTTTTTGTAACTGATCCAGCAACTCCCGAGCATTAGCTTCATTTTTTACCATTTGTCCAGAATCAACACCAAAAGTTATAGAACCATTTCCCGACATACGCTCCGCCTTTCTATACACGCCTGACATAATTATAAATTTTCCGGCACTTAATCATACCCAAAACCTTATGTCAAACACAGAAGTCGCTCTTGGCCTTGCTCCTGCCCTGATATAGAAACCCCGCCAGAAAACGGAGGTATTTTTACGCTTTATTGAGGTTCTAATTCAAGGCCACTCGCCTGAACAGCAGCATTTTCCTCGTTAGTCAAGCGCGAAGAATCCGGCTTATCTGCCGCATTCCAGGCCAACATATTCGATTTATCAGACGGTCTAGGTTTTTTTTCGTCTATTATATCATCGTTATTTGTTGGATTTTCACTCTCGCACCCTGCAGGTACATGCTCTGTTTCCACACAATCATCAGTTAAGCTATTCTCTTTAGCTTCCCTTCCATTTAAATCGGCCAAATAAAGAACAGGAGCCAAAAAAAATGCACCCAAACCCACCATTTTAGCAACAACCCAAGTATTATTAGTCCCTTCTACTGCCCGCTCCCCTATAGACAGACATTTGTCATGCAGTTTCTCCCATGCAGACCCAAGTGCATCACCCATTCTTTTTATCATTTTCATCTTCCTGTAAAATCATGTAACAACGGAACTTAACATAACTTTCGCGGCGCCGTCAAAAAAGTTATCATTTCTTAAATTTCTAATATAGCGCCTTTAGGGTGAGTAACATTTCCCTTTTTAGTCGGCGAAGAATCTGCCCCTTCTGCTGCCCCTTTCCAATCCACTTTATACTTTTTAGGAGCAGCATACAGATCACTTTTTTTGGGAACTATTATACCCTCCATATCTCCATAAGGCGGCTCCTCGCAACCATAAGAGGCATTCCATTCTACCTTACAACCAGTAGACTCTTCAGGTTTCGGCCCCTCTAAATGGTCCTTGAAAAGAGAGAGAGACGAAACAAGCCCTGCAACAGAAGCAGCACCAGCCAGCAATTTAGCAAACCGCAAAGAATCAGAGCCCTTACCCATCCAATCCAGTAAGGCATCATATCTTTTACCCATTTTTTTCAACCCTTCATTTTCCTGTAAAATCAGTCAATCATAAAACTTACCATAACTTGCATGATAACGTCAAAAAAATCTACCCTGCTCCAAAATATATAGTTATTTGGCTTTATTTTACACAAGACATAAAGAGCGATGCATATATCGTCATTCCCCGAATTTTACGCATTAAAATTCTAGGGGAATCCAGAAGAACTATAGATTGCCTTAGAATTTTTAGAATAAAAATTCAGGCAATGACGATCTAAAAATAATTCGCGTTGATTGGCATCCATTCGAGGCTAAAAATCTTCGTGGCCTTCGTGCCTTCGTGGTTCAAGAAAATGTAGCTCCGCTTCACGATCGGAACGCCTAATACAACCGGTAAAACACATGACGGCCAATCTTTGCGCATGGCGTTTCCCCCTTGGCCCAATACGGCGTTACATAATCCGCATGGTAATGGGTCGCGCCATTCGTTATATCCTCCAAAGTCTCTGCAATAGCGCGCCTTGCCACGCGCAAAGCACTGGCAAAATACAAATCATCCTCCTGCACAGCCTGTAGCGTCTTGTAATTCGGGTCCGATCTGTTCCAGCACGAAAACTGATAAGGCTTCTGGCAGACTTGAATAATACTATTCCCCCACCAGAAACTCCCCTCTTTTTCCGCGCGTTTCACACGATTAAGCACCACACAGGCCACAGCCTCCATCCCAGTGCTGCCCTCGCCGCGTGCCTCCCCCCACAGCGTCCGCGCCAGCACATCAACGCTCGTATTGTGGTAAAACGCCTCGATCTTTGCCTGCGCGGCATCACTTTTATTCCCGCCGCCACAAATAGCGACCAGTTCCGGCTTTTTCATTGATTTCTCCTGATGTTAAATTTTGAATTTAGGTATAGTTGTTTGGCTTTATTTTCAAACCAGCCCCGCCCCTACTTTCGCATCCTGATGACAATCAGGATATGATAAAGGTGGCAAAGGGATCCTGACTTTCGTCAGAATGCAAGGAGGGCAATATCTATATAACAAACGTCATCCCGCGCCCACTTCGTCATCCCCGCGCCCACTCCGTCATCCCTGCGCCACCTTCGTCATCCCTGCGCCACCTTCGTCATCCCTGCGCCACCTCCGTCATCCCTGCACCCACCTCGTCATCCCTGCGCCACCTCCGTCATCCCTGCGCCACCTCCGTCATCCCTGCACCCACCTCGTCATCCCTGCGAAAGCAGGGATCCAGTAAACTTAATAAACAACAGCAACAAAAAACCCGCCAAAAGCGGGTCTTTACTTCATTTCCGTTATTTTAATCGAGCCAAGGCACGAGAGCACCCGTATCCTGATCTCTGAGATAATCAAAACCCTCAGGAACCGGATCATTTTGCTTTTGCCTGTCTAAAAGAATTTTATCAACCATATCTGCACGTTTTGTATCTTCACTATCTAGAAGGTGCTCTCGAATTTTTTCAATCTTATCAGTGGCAATTTCTTCCTTATACTTGTTTAATTCCTTCACCGCTTTGAAGGCAATACTCCCTTTGTGGTATTTCCCAATTTCATAGATCGATTCAATGGCACTCTTTACCACATCATCCGAATATCCGTTATCTATCGTACACTCGCCTAACAGTGCTATCGCATCGGAGGCAGCGTCTATGTACGCAAGTGCGCTATTTTTTCTTTTTAAGATATCCGTTTCTGATAATAATTTACTTTCCGACATTCGCTCCGCCTTTCATATAGTTTCGACATAATTATAAATTTCCTGACACTTAACCATACCTGAAAACTTATGTCAAACCCCAAAGCCACCTTCGTCATCCCTGCAGCCACCTTCGTCATCCCCTGCGCCCACCTTCGTCATCCCTGCAGCCACCTTCGTCATCCCTGCGAAAGCAGGGATCCAGTAAAACAGTACAAGCAACGCTTGCACACCTCATTTCCCGGACTTCGACGTCAGCTCCGCTGTCTTAATCGCCGTGGAATCCAGTTTGCTCTCGATACGCAAGAGATGCGAAACCAGCCGATCTTCCAGAGCGCGCAAATCCTTCTGCGAGGCGTAATTCTTCGCCACCTCCAGCTTGAACGCGGATAAGGCCTCCCGCAACTGATCACAGCGCACATCCAAAGTCTTGTGCAACCGGTCAGTCTCCGCTCTGTTCTCGTTTCTGGTGCGCCAGATCATCCAGAACAAAGCACTCAGCGCCGGCAAATCAAAGACTGTAATCCACCATATCAAATCCTGTGAAAGCATAATCGCTCCTTTCCAAACACAAAAAAACCCGCCAAAAGCGGGCCTTTACTTCGTTTCTATAATTTAATTTTTAAGGCAATGCAGGACCAGGCACAAAAAACTATCTGGCACATTAAGAACTTCAAAAACGGCTTTAATATGTTCCCTATCATCCATATCATTTATGGCCCTATCGAGAAGAATATCATTAACCTGCGTTTTATATTTGGGATGTTCTTTTCCAATATCGCGAATCTGATTAGTAGCCTCTTTTCCCTTACGCTGGGCTAATATATCCAATGCCTTCAGAAGAATATCTTCTACATATAATTTTCTCCCTAATTCGCCAATCAATTTGGTGGCCCCTAATTCATTACTCACCGCACATCCTTTATCTACCGTACACTTGGATAATTCCTCCAGAAGTAGCAGAGTAGTATTTCTATATTCATTGCCCTTATTATACTGTCCTTTCACAATAGACTCGGTTAATGACATAAAATTATTATACAACCATTCAAAAGTAGATGGGGAAAAAGAATCTTCCGACATACGCTCCGCCTTTCAGGCACACCCGATATAATTATGAATTCCCCGATATTTAACCACACCCACAACCTTATGTCAAACATCCTGTCCGCCGCCGTCATCACCGCGCTCCCGTTTTTGCATCCTGATGACAATCAGGATCCAATAAGGGTGGCAAAGGGATCCTGACTTTCGTCAGGATGCACGAAAGGCAACATCTATATAACAAACGTCATTCCCGCGCCCACCTCGTCATCTCTGCACCCACCTCGTCATCTCTGCACCCACCTCGTCATCCCTGCACCCACCTCGTCATCCCTGCACCCACCTCGTCATCCCTGCACCCACCTCGTCATCCCTGCGAAAGCAGGGATCTGGCAAATTTCATGAGCAACCACACAAAAAAACCCGCTAAAAAAGCGGGTCTTTAATTCCATTCAGGATTAAATGGAGGAAGATCAATCTGCCTGTTCGGAATATTTTTTATGATTTCTTCTTCAACTTGAACAATATGTCCAAAACCATCCATATTACTACTGGCCCTATTGTGAAGAATTGTAATAGCCTTCTTTTTAAGTTCTGAAATATTTTTTGCATCAGTTTTGGCTATAGTTTTGACAATAGTACCAATCATATTAGTAGCCCACGGTCCCTTGCGCTCGGCTAATATATCCAGCGCCATCTCGGCAATTTCCCCTCCATGTGTATACCCAATAACACAAATCCCACTAGTGGCTTCATCTCCCTTACGTTTGGCCAATTCCGTTAATGCTCTCTCGGCAATTTTCCCTCCATGTTTCCACCCAATAAGGCCAATCATTTCAGTCGCCCTCTCATTCTTCTTAAGTGGGGATAATATATCCAGTGCCACTTCGGCAATGTCTTCTCCACAATCGCGCCCAAAAATGCCAATCATTTCGATGGCAATATTATCTTTCGTACGCTCGGCCAATTCCGCAAGCGCCGGCAGGATAAGATTTTCATCCTCAGATGCTTTAATAAAAATTTCTTCGGTGGTTAAATTTGAAAAATCAATATCTTCCGACATACGCTCCGCCTTTCAGGCACACCCTATATAATTATATATTTTAATCTTTAATTCCATGTATAACCAGGAGCAGCTACAATAAGAGCACTATCCAGATCTTCCAGACCCCCCTCATTTAGGATATCTTCAATATCTTCCTTACTATGATCAAGCCTATCGGTAAGAGCTTTTTTAACTTGCTCTTCCAGATCAATCTCATTTAGGACATATTCAATATATTCCTTGTCTTTCTTTCTATGTTGAAGCCTGTCGGTAAGAGCATCTTTAACTTGCTCTTTATATTGCGGAAATTCCCCCCAAATAGCACCCATAAAATAGACAGCCCACTTACAATCATCCACTTCATCCTTGCGCTCTTTTAATATTTCCAGGGCCTTCAAGGCAATCCCCCCTTTGTGGGCAAGCCCAATACGGGCAATCTCCTTGGTAGCTTCATATCCCTCACGATATTTTAATTTCTCCAAGGCATATAGAGCAATTTCCCCCCCGAAGTGCTTCCCAACAAAGCCCATCTTCTGGATGGCTGTATCTTCCGGATACACCGCTAACATATCCAGCACCTTCGGTGCCAAGTCCCTATGGAAATATATAATTCCAGCAATCGCTTCGGCAGCATAATGTCCCTTACGCCCTTTTAACTTATCCACGGCCTCCAGAGCAACATCCCCTCCATAAGTGACCCCCATATTGTAAATCTCTTTGGTAGCTTCATCTCCATCAATCTTGCTTAATATCTCCAGCGCTTTCCGGAAAATTTTCCCTTCATGATCACTCGAAATATGAACACCCCCCATTCTGCCAATCTGCCTGATAGCCTCATCTCTCTCCAGCCCTTCTAATATTTTCAAACGATCTTCTAATATCTCCAAGGCTCGCAAGGCAACGCTTTTATGTTCACACCCAATTTGACCAATCGCAATAATAGCTTGCAAATCCTTATGTCCGGCTAATATATCCAGCACCTGCAAGGCAACGATCTCACCCTTGCTTTTGTTATTAATTGCTTTTGTTAAAGACTCCTTTTTTGCTAAAGAATCCTTGCTCGAAAAAAGAGAACTTACTGACATATACTCCGCCTTTCAGGCACACCCTATATAATTATGAATTCCCCGATATTTAATCACACCCCAAAACTTATGTCAAACTTCGAGGGCGCTTCTGTCATCCCGAGCCCCGCCTTTGCATCCTGATGACAATCAGGATCTAATAAGGGTGGCAAAGGGATCCTGACTTTCGTCAGGATGCACGAAAGGCAACATCTATATAACAAACGTCATCCCCGCACCACCGCCGTCATCCCCGCACCACCGCCGTCATCCCCGCACCCACTCCGTCATCCCCGCACCCACTCCGTCATCCCTGCGAAAGCAGGGATCTGGCAAATTTCATGAGCAACCACACAAAAAAACCCGCCAAATGCGGGTCTTCAATTCATTTCTCGTATTTTGATTTTTAATTCAATTAAAGACAGGGTACAGAATAACTATTCTGCGCATTAAGATTTTTAAAAACATCTTCAATATTTTTCCGATCATCCATTTTTTTTAGTAACCCTATCGAGAAGAATGTCATTAACCTGATTTTTCAATTCCGGACATTCTATCCCAATCTTGCCAATCAACACAGTCACGCCCCTCCCCTTATGCTCTTTTAATATATCCAGAGATTTCTTGGCAACCTCGCCTCCATATTCATACATAATGTCATCAATAAACGAAGGGGTAATAACATCATCCCAATTCTCATTTAATATCTCCAACGCCTCCAGAGCAACTTTGCCTCCATGTTTATATCCAATAGCATAAACCTTATCGTCGACATAATCATACTTACGTTCTCGTAATATCTCCAAGGCCCGCAGAGCAACCTCTTCTCCATAAGCACACCCAATACGGCGAATCGCCTCAATGGCGTCCTCATCCTTACGCTCGGCTAATATCCCAAGCGCCTGCAAGGCAACCCTTTCATCATTAAGTGCCTCTTTCAAAATAGTTTTGGTAGTTAAAGATAAAAAACGACCTTCAAAAATAGGTTTTTCCGACATACGCTCCGCCTTTCAGGCACACCCGATATAGTTATAAGTTCCCTACTATTCAATCACACCCGCAAACTTATGTCAAACTTCGAAGTCACTTTTGGCTTTGCCCGGCTGCGCACTCTTATGCCATGACTGACCCCCCTGCCGATAACCGCCTTCCATCCGGTCCGGCTCGCGGGATATGGCACCTGCCACCGCATCCAGCCCGTCATCACGGCACTTGGCCTTACCCGGCCTCCATTCGCGCATTTCCCTGATAAAGGGTGTTTCGCGCACAGTTTTATTCACCCAGAGCCTTTGCGCGGCAAGTATCACATCAAAGCTTTCCAGAATACGCAAAGTTTTAGGCTTCGTTGCAATAGTCCCCGTCACCGATGTTTGCAAAACTTTCTCCTCCTTCATCACATTCATCAACATCCTGGGCAAATACTGGCCAATGCCGTTTGTCTCGACCACCACCCCTGGCAGATAATGCTTCTTGGCGAGATGAGCCACAATCCGGCATTGCTGTTTGGCTTCGTCTTCTTCGACGTTTTCATCAATTTTGATATATTCAATATGGTGCAGGTAATAATTCCCGCCCTGATCCGTATACACAATAGCCAGAACACTGCTATCGCCCGTTGCCCTGCCAAAGGCCGGATCCCACCACGCGCAAGCCCCGACCATTTTCTGGTGCCCGATATACAGATCATTGGTCAGAATGCAATATTCGATCTCGCCGGTATAATATTGCAGCAAATCCACATTCAAACGGCTTTCCAGTATATTAACCTCGCGCAGCATCATTTGCTGGTCGAATTTATTCGGACCCGTATGCTTTTTGATCTTCTCGATCTCTTCGGGCGGGTATTTTTCCGGCCACGGACAAACCCCGTTTTCATCGAGCAAAGGCACGGAAAGCCTTTCAAACCCGTCCAGAAACGGAAATTCCTCGCCGATTTCTTCCCGCTCCCTATCAGCGTAAATGCTGTAATAATCATGCGGAGTCCCGACATAAAGCTGTGTCCCGCCAGCAACCAGAACATAAGGGATCTCGGCAAGACGCTCGCGCAGATTTTCTCGCTTTTCCGCACTATCGCAAGTATTAGGCACCTCTACATCGTCGCAAATCACAATATCGGCATGCGTGCCCGTAATATTCGAGCTCACCCCGCGCGCCTGCATGGACGGATCACGGCTGACCATCTCGCGCCTTATCGTAAAGCGGTCACTCGCCCATTGATCGGGATTATCAGGCCGAAGCCCCTTTGTAAACGGGTGGCGCTCTATGATGCGCTTGACATTGCGCACCATTTTTTTCGCCAGATTAAAATCCGCTGCCAAAACAAGGAGCCGCAAATCCGCATTGCGATACAAAAGCCACGCCGCGAACAGCCCCACCATGCTCGACTTCCCCGCTCCGCGAAACGCCATCAGCAAAAGCCTCGTCTTTTTCTGCTCCCATGCCTGTTCCAGCCACTGCGCCATCTCCAGATGGAATTTCGGCGTTCCCACCCCTTGCATCTGGTTCCAGATCACCACAAACAGCGGAAATCCCGCCACCTGTAAGGCAGCAATCTCGTTCTTGCTCATTCATAATTTTCCTTAGATTGTTTAAGATATAAAAAGCAGCCAAAGCTGCAGTAACGAACGGTGTTCCCCTCTTCCTGTTTTTGCATCCTGATGACAATCAGGATCTAATAAGGGTGGCAAAGGGATCCTGACTTTCGTCAGGATGCACGAAAGGCAACATCTATATAACAAACGTCACCCCCGCACCCACTCCGTCATCCCAGCAGCCACCTTCGTCATCCCCGCAGCGCCCCCATCGTCATCCCCGCACCCACCTTCGTCATCTCCGCACCCACCTTCGTCATCTCCGCAGCGCCCCCATCGTCATCCCTGCGAAAGCAGGGATCTGGCAAATTTCATGAGCAACCACAAAAAAACCCGCCAAAAGCGGGTCTTTAATTCATTTTTCGTATTTTGATTTTTAATTCTATGTAGGTTCACTTGGAGGACCTTCAGCACCCTGCCCACCCGTGGGATTCTTAAACTTCCCCTCCGGCGAGACAGCCCCACGAACAGCGGCATCATCCTCCGGCGTCCCTTTCACAGCAGCATCTAAATGCTTACCCTTCAACGCTTTTAAACCCGCTAACGCTTTGTCAACTTGACTTTCTTCCGACATATCCTTTTCCTTTCAGGCACACCCGATATAATTATAATATTCCCAATATTTAATCACACCCGAAAACTTATGTCAAACTTCAAAACCGCTTTTAGCATTGCCCCATTCCCAAGCCTATGCCCTGTATTTGCATCCTGATGACAATCAGGATGCAAGGAAAGAAAGACCTATATAACAGACGTCACCCCCCGCAGCTCCCTCTCGTCATCCCTGCGAAAGCAGGGATCCAGTAAAGCCGTATCTATTCATGTTCATCTGCGGTTAAAAAAATTATTTTTACCTATAATGTCACATTGCGAGATCAGATGTGTTCGCACCATCAATGAATATGTTATGCGTAACTTCTGAAATAATCGTTTTTTGATCTCCAGACTGATGTTCCTGAGCCACCGCAGCCTCACGAACATCCTTCGGAACACCTTTCTGCTCACCCCAATAATTGATAACCTTCCGCAAAGATTCTTTATTATCTTCATTAGACATTTCTATCACCTTTTCCAATTTTTACATATTGTGGCGCACATAAACATTATTTGAATCTTATTATCAAGAAAAAAATTACTTTTTTAACTTTATATATTGCTGTGCTCTGCTAACGCTTGGGCGGAATAACAAAAAAGATATCCATAAAAAAAACTACAGAGATCGCAGAGCACACAGAGATATCCTTAAGAAGAATAAAATCTCTGCGGCCTCTGTTTATCTCTGTAGTAAAATTAAAAAACTATTTTTTATCTATAACGTCATACCAAGGGCTCAATTGGGCCTGTACTATATGTGCTTTCCGGCTTAACCATTAAATTTTCAGCACCAGTAAGCCCTTGTACAGCCGCACGAACCCCATCCGGAACATCTTCCTGCTGATCCAAATAACTGACTATACCCTGAACAGTCTGTCCTAATTGATCTCTAGACGTATCAGGATATGCCGCCATTTTAGACAAAGTAATCACAGCCTCATGAACCTCATCCGGAACACCTTTTTGCTTACCCAAATAACTGGCAATGTCATAAATATGCAATTTGAACGGCTCACGGGATAGAGTATTCCTGGTAATAGCCTGAACCTCCAAAACGTTTTTAGTCGTCCCTCCATCTGCCGAAGCATTTGCCAATACATCCGATATATTCCCTAGAAAACCATTACGAGACATTTCCATCACCTTTCAAATTTTTACTGATCATTGCGCATATAAACATAATTCAAAAATTTTATCAAAAAAAAATTTTATTTGCCTTATATATTCTTGATCTCTTCCTGCGCTCTTTCGATCAAAGCGCGCAAATCCTCCTGAGCCACCGCATCCATACCCCCTGCTTTGCCGTCTTGGATCAACTCCTTGCCCAGTTTCAGCAAAAGCTTGATATGCTCAACCGAAACCCTGCACGCTTCTTGCTGCTGCTTATGATCCACATACTTTTTCTCTATTTTCCTTGAAACGCGGTGGTAACTTGCCAAAGCCGTATGCAGCGCTTCGGGATAAAACTTTTGCATACGCTGCATAGTGTCTTTCTTTAACTCGGTCATATGATCTCCTTTTTGAAATATGAACATAAAAAAACCGCCCGAAGGCGGCTGAAATATTATAGTTGTCTAAGGGAAGAAATTTACGCAGCCTGACGCCAATTCCCGTCATAATCTTCGAATTTCCGCTTCTTGGCATGGTTTTGCTCGTCAAGTTCTGCCAAATTCTTGCACAACTCGATAATTTCCGGCTTTTCATTAATATAATCCAGAAAATATAATCTCATAAGCTTTTCTGCCGAGCCCGGAATACCTTCTTTAGTTTTGCCTTTTTCCCATCGGGCTATGGCTTGCTGGTCAACGCCCAGAATTGCCCCGAGGTCTTTTTGCGATAATTCCATTTGAATTCTCAAAAATCTGAATTCTTGCGGCTTTATTTTACTAAGGCCACTGGCAATAGCGTGCCCTATCGCCTTATGCAAAGAATCGGCATTATCAATGGAAACACCTTTCCCATAGGGCGTATCATGAACAGTATAGCCATTCACAAGCCAGATATTATCCAGTCCGCTTTCTGTATAATGATACATTTTCATTGCACTACCTCCAGTTTTTTACCGTTACAATAATTGCCTTGCATTTTAAATCCACAGCAACCACGGCAGTAATATCAATTCCAGCCACAGCCCGCGTCAAATTGCATGTCCAATCTCCTTTTACACTTTGATACGGACCTTCTGTAACCTGTCCTTGTCTTAAACAGCCTAAAATATGAGGAAATGTTATATTCCTTTCTTTCATCTGTTCTTTAGCATGATCCGTAAGAATGACATTACCTGTATCTTGTGCAATCTCACGGATAAGCCTCATCAAGTCATGCGGTGACGGGTCTTTTTGAAATTGGATTAATTTTGCCATCACCTATCAATATGATAGTTTTATCATACAATGTCAAGTGTTAACAAAGTGTTAAATTCTATCAAATTGATAGTTAAAGGTGCTTACTCACAATAAACCACTGCCCGCCATCGGAGACAACGGTTTTACATAGTGATAACAGATAAACTTCAGCTTTTCAGGAGTTTTTTGGTCGCTGCAATAAGGCCAGAAACGACACCCCAGCCACCGCCACCTATCAAGATGATCTTCATGGCGTCCATCGCAATTTTAGACTGCTGTGGATTTCCTAAAAAAGCAAAACCTAGCAACACTACTAAAATAGAAAACATTGCAAAACCGCCGCCCACTGCCAACTTCTTAGCCAGGTCATGTTTATTTCCTGTATGACGATCATCTATCTCAAGGCGCTTCATATGAAACTCGAACTGCCTCTTATCTGAATCGTCCTGCATTTGGATCATCATTCTGGCTGTCTCAGTTTTCCTGTCTTCACTGGCAATACGCTGACGCTCAATGTCCAGCATTTGTAAAACCAACTCGCTTTCTTCCACCAGCCCCCCTTTTGCAGGAAGGGTCACAGTTTCATGACTGGACTTCTTGCTCACAATAAATCCCTTTTGTGGAAATTAAAGACGGGAAATGCTCAACCATATCCATTGCTATGTCAACAGGAATTTTCTTTAGGCGGTATCCACCATATGGAGAACGCTCAACCCGAACCAGTATATCTTGTTCACGCAATTGAACCCTCAACCGAGATGCAGCTTCAATAGCCTCTCTTTGAGTATTGAAGTATGTATCGGATTCTATTATATCCATGTTTTACAACTCCTTCTCTAGATGTATCAGTGCTTCTCTGTTTATATCTACACTTATCACTTTACCACAAAATAGCTTAAAAAATCCAAAAATCAACGGGTTTTTCTAAAACTTACAAATGCTTCGCCACAATAAACCACTGCCCGCCATCGGAGACAACGGTTATAGCGCTATATTGCGAGCTCAAAGGCTGTCCGAACCCGTCCGGCCCCGTTCCCCCTTGCTCGGTCACCGTAATCGCATTGGCAGACACATCGGTTTTCTTAATCGTGATCGTCCGGCCCACCGCTTCGGCAGCATTGGCGGGCGGCAATCTCGCCGTCATTGCCCCGCCAAAGCTGGAGAGCAAATACGTATCCACCGCCATATCAATATCATATATCCCTGTGCCATCGAAAAACCGTGTATTTCCGGGCGAGCGGTTAGAGGCAATCACGAACCATTCCGCCCCGTTCGAGAGCATCATCACATAGTCATTTTCCGCGCCCAGCGTAAAGCTCCGCCCATCCGGTCCGGCACCTAAATTCTCCGTCACCGTAATCACATTGGATGAGCTGTCGGTCTTTTTCACCACCATCATCACGCCAACAGCACTTGCTGCACTGGGCAATTCTACGGTAAGCGCCCCGCCAAAACTCGACACCAGATGCACCGAATGCGACAAATCAAGGCTCACCGTACCGGAACTGTCAATAAACTCCGTATCAAAGCGCTGGAGCGTCGCATTCATATCCGTGCAAGTCGTACGCTGGAGCCTGTTCTTATGCGGAAAACCTGCATTATAGGCCGTATATTCCCCGCCGGATAAATCCCAGATCGCCGCTCCGTCACTCGCCGAGAGCAAATTGATGATCGAGGTTTCAATCGAGCCAGCTTCAAGCTTGATATTAGGCACAGTGTTAAAGCTTTCCGTATAGGGATTTACAAATAAGTTCTTATCCGACCCGCTCCCGACAATAATGCACCCTTGCGCCGTACCGTCAACATTGGCTTCACAATCGATAAAGGCATTATTGAAGCGCCCTTCCTCGATATAAAACCCCGCACCTGTGATCGGCGCGCCCAGAGAATACGCGCGGCAAGCATGGAATTTATTGGCGTTCGGCGTATCGCCTGCCCCGCTGCGGAAAAGATGAAACCCATTCACCGCAGGCTGCTCCACAAGAACGCGGTCAAAATTATTCCAGTAACAAGGGAAACTCGGATTAGTATAGCCATCAAGCTGCACACCCGTATTGGGCGCCACGATAGTTACATCTGAAACACTTGTCTGCACGCAAGGACGCGTTACGCCATAAAGCTTGATCCCGACATTTCCGCCTTCAATCCGAAGGTCCGAGATTTTACAATGATCCTCCGTGACCTCGATCACATTAAATGTGCTGTTTATGGCCTTCAGGACCGACTTTTGACCCGAACCGATCAGGCTCTGGCGCGCTGTCAAAGTTATAGTCCCTGTGACCAGATACTCCCCTTCGGGCAGAAAAACCGAGTCCGATGCCGCCAAAGCATTGATAATGGCGCTCGTATCAGCGCTCAAGCCATCGCCGACAGCGCCGAAATCCTTGACCGAGATCAGATCACTAAACTTGTCATGGCTGGTGCGCGTCGCCGCCCCCGTGCCCACGGCTGTGAAATCCGGCGCAGCCATAGAGCCGGCCAAAGACACCGCCACCGGATCGCCATTCCCGTCAAAGCCCAGCGCCATATTGGCTCTTATGGCCCGATCCGGCAACACGGTTTCGGACGGGGTTTCATGGTCACCATATTTTAGCATAAGATCATTCTTGCGATTGACCTGCTGGAGCGCCGCAATCAAATAATCCAGTTCGTTATTGATGCTCTGCGCGGAGAAATCCCCGCCTTCCAGATAATCCGTTACGCGCTCAATCGGCAATTCCCGCGCCAGAGTGATAATCACGCCATTAACAGGCGCCGTGCCAAATGTAACATCCCCGCCGGATGTCAGGCCGCTTCCTGTAATCGTAAAGCCGCTAACCTGCTTTGCCCCGTCCAGATATACCACCAGATCCTCACTGGCAAATATCGGAAACGGGTATGAATAGATGGTTTCAACGCCATCGGCGACATAACGCACAATCGGCGTCACATCAGGCATTTTTATATGCTCGATCATAGTTCTTCTCCTTTGATTTTTAGAAATTTCTAATTCCGTCATCGCCTGAATCTGCGATAGGCAGATTCTAGGGCGATCCATAAAAACAAAATGGATTCCCTTAGAATTGCTTTTAGCAACTCAGGGAATGACGATACTTTAATTTTGACGTGAACAGAGCGTGCGCGCTTCTTCAACGATCATTTCACTCTCCTTTGATTTTTGAAAAATAGTCCCTATAGTTGTGGGTATGAAAAAGTCCCGCTTTTACACCCCTGTTTCGATCCTTACGATTTGCCTGTTAGGCACGATTGCCTTATTCCACTTTCACAGGGAAAACAGCACTTCAGGCATCACAATCTCCAGCGATTTCAAAACCATGACCTGTTCCCCAAATATCAAAATCGAAAAGACCAAAAACATTGATTATTATCTTAAAAATCCCCTGCATTTCTATGATCTACGCTCCCAGATATGTACCTATGATGAAATATTTGATGGATATGCTCTAGACCGCGTCCATCTCCTAAAATTCAGCGACCGCGTCCTTGAAAGCCCTCTGGTCGCCCGTTACGACATCGCACAATATTTCTACCACCGCATAATTGAGGTCAATCCTGATGATGCTATGTCCCTATATCTGAAAAAATATAAGCTTGAATAATGCCTATTTGTTTTTCAAATAACGCCATTTTCTAACCAGATCATCACGTATATCAACTGACTGCCTTATTTTGGTACCAATGTGAAATATTTCATCCTCGGTGTTTTTTATTGTTTTTTCCAACCTATCAACTTTATCCATGTGATTTTTAATGTCCTTTATTGAAGGCGCATTCATGTAATCCGTCATACCTTTCGCCACAGCAAGATACGGATTCGGAATAAAAGCATCGGCAATAAAATCAACTGAAACACCATACTCTGACATAAGATTTTTCATTTTTTTTCGCGTAATATTCCGCTCTTGTTCAAGACCTGCTATACGCTTTTTCTTATAACGGATTTTATCTTCAAAAACACCAATATGAGTATTTATCTCATCCATTTCAGACTTAATTTTTTTGCGATCCTGATCATTTTTTCCCAAGCGATTCTTCATAATATTTCTCCTTTCAACACAACAAAAAAAAGCCGCTAAAAGCGACCCTTCAAAAACATTCTTCAATTTAATTTCTATTCTTTGAAATCCCCCGCCTTTATGGCTTCACCCACATCACAGTATTTGCCCTTGATAACTATTCACTATTTTTCTACGATTGCTCAGTTAGGACTCCATCTACATAAACACCATCTTTTGTAAATATAGTGTCTTTCGACTTATTATGATTAAGATTTAACACCTTCTTTTTGAATTGATAAAATTTGCTTCTGTTGACAATCTCTTGGTATTGGCATTGATATTTTTCAGGAACTTGAAACCCTCCCATAAGGCCATATTTATTAAAATCGAAGTCATCGTAATATTGGTCACAGGTATTTAGACAAATATATATAGTATTGCATATCTGTCGCCGGACAGTCTGCATCGACAAAGAAGCAATAATAGAAACAATCAAAAACAAGATAATAAGAACAGCTAAAAATCTCATAAGAAAACGATAGCTGCTCAACACCGGATTATCAAGTTATGCTTTTGCCTCTGATACTCAACCCCCTACCTGAAGATATCAGCAATATCACTCCCCGCCTGACGCGCGGCCTTGAGATCAGCCAGCTTATTGCGCTCGGCCAGTTGGGTGCGCTGTAGCACATTAAGCGATCCGCGTTGCGATAAATCCTGATCAATGGCATTTAAACGTAGATTATCCAGTTCTTCACGGCGGCGCAGTTCATCTTCGCTCTCATCGAATAAGCCCAATAGCACAGCCTGAGACGACCCGCCCCCCGAAGAGGAAAGACCTTGCGCCCCGAAGCTCGCCCGTTGCCGCGCCACAGCACGCTTTAGGGCGGCACGCCTCTTTTCCTCGGCCTGCCGTGTATCCAGCGCAACCTTTTGGCGATCCAGCGCCGCATCCTGACGGGCAGACGCCATTTGCAAATCCTGCTGCGCCCGCAGCTGATTCAGCCCGAACTCGCGCTCCCTGCTTTGTCGTACAACCGAGGACACAACCCCCACCGTACCCGCAATCGCCTGCGCAGCCCCAAGTACAGAACCTATAGCTCCCATTTTACTCTCCTTTTTGTCTTGAAAATTATTTGTGAAATAAAAAAAGCCCTCCGAAATGGAAGGCTGACCAATTACTAAATATCCTATATTTTTAAACTACAAATTCTCTATCAACTGTATCTTCATTCTTCATCGCAAGATGTTGTTCCAGCTTCCGGTCATACGCACGAGACAGAGCGGCAATATCCCCTTTCGGAACAACACTTATATCTAGCCTGTGTTGCATGTGTGTATCCAGCCATCCTGCTACCAGACGACCATCGCTCACAGCTTGCTCCATATCTTTCCAAAAATCGGCAAAGAAAATTTCTCCGGCCCAGGCCTTCATAAACCCGTGCTGTAAATCTTCGTATAATTCGCTTTGCTTGACCAGCTTATCAAACAATCCTTTACAATCATAACTCTGATACTTGTTGATACACACATCGTTCTCCATAACTGTATCAAAACTTCTTATCTTTACCGGTTTCAAAACTCTGCCAAAATTTTCGGAATTAGGATCATATCCACCTGCCCCACGATTATATTTACAGAGTTTCATCACCAATTCCTCATCAATTTTTTTATCATGCGCCAAACCGGGCATTAATTGTATGGCAACGCCGTCAAACTGTACTAATCCTATTGGTGTTACATTAATTTTATCATACAAATGCGTCGTTCTTGAGACATGCAGCGCCCATTCGGGATCTTTAAATTCATTCAATTTCTTATTGGACGGGTAAATCCGCAAAACCGAGCCATAACGGTTGAGCATTAAATTATATCCACCTTCTCTGGTCATAGAAATATCCACGCCATGTTCCGGAACAGGCAAGCCCAGATGATCAAACACAGACTTCATATCCTGTAACGTTATATCGGAACTTATCTTATCTTTGGCATCTTCCCGCCTAAAACGCCCTTTTACGATATCTGAAAACATCTCTACGATCATAATACCACCGCCGCTATATTTTAATTTATCCTGGCATTATAAACCACCCTTATGAAAATTAAAAGTTTTCTATCCTAATCATTCACCTTGATCTCGGTATCTTCTTCCCTCTTGCCCAACAACCATCTCAACAGAATGTTTAGCACAATGAACGGCAAGATAAACATAGCCGGAAAAATAACCAGAGCCAGCATAGGAATAACCAGTAAACCATGCCAATTAATAAGACACGGGTCTTTTCCTTCAATCAGAAAATGATAAAACCCGCTTTCATCAGGGTTAAAGCAATATTCATCATAATCGTGAATATGCCCCCATATAACTGCGCTTATTAAAAACACGGTAATAAGAATCGAAACAATGATCAAAACATTGCAAGAAAATAAAAGAATTTTTCTTAATCGATTTTCAACCACGGTTTTTCCTTGTATACCTTTCCTATATATTCGCCGAACTCATTGGTTTTTTCTCTTCCTGTATACTGCCATATTGAACCTACTTTTTCGGGTGTCGGTTTTTTCACACGACTGGAAATTCTCTTAAGTAAAACAGTCGCGGCTTCAATATTTGCATCTGCATCATACAAATCATCTGGCTTCTTGCCAATCAGTTTAGACCATCTTTCCCTTTGTATATTCATAGGTAAAGGACTATCAGATTTTTTTAAATCATCCGCCAATTTATTTAAAACTATTTTATGCCCTCTTGCATTTTCCGCATACATCACTGCACGTGTTAAATCAGGATCAAGATTATGTTTCTGTGCGTGTTTCATAATAGTTTTATCATGCTTGCGAACGGCTTTCTTACCAAGGTGATCAAAAGTTCTGATCTCATCCCATGCTGTATCAAGAGTTTCTTTGATTTTAACTCGTCCAATTGTATTTCCGGCAAGTAACTCCATATTACTTTTAGGTCTGACATCAAGCGGATAAATATTGCTTTTTATTTCAAAAACCGCTGGCGTATCATCCAAAATTGATTTTTCACGATCTTCCTGTGTATTCAAGACAGGCCGAAACGGCCCGAACTTTTGTTTTCGAGACATTTTAATTTTCCTTATAAATTTATTAAATCAGCTAATCATTCACCTTAATCTCCGTACTGACAGACAAGAGCGTAAACGGCAACGGCGTAGATTGCTCAATCCGCCAGAGCGGAACCGTGCCGTCTTTTTGCCAACCCAGCGCGCGCACGATGATATCCCCGCTGACCAGCGGTGCGGGATCATCCAAAATGGGGTCCTCCCCGAATTGCAAAAGCGAGACATCCTTCAGCCCCTGCCCGACATCAAGGCGTAATGCTGCACTTTGCTGCAAACGGAAAACCCCGCGCACAAGCCGCAATTTCCGCCCTGCCCCGACATTTCCATTCTCATTGGGCGGCAAGGGCTCGACCACATGCGTATAAGCCAGACCGATTTGAACCTGTGACGCCGGCTCAGAAAGCGTGATTGAACCGCTCTGCACCAACTGATCCGCGATCACGACACCATCGGCAACAATAGAGACCATTTCGCCCTCAAGATGGCTTAGACCGCCCCAAGTCGTTGTTGGCGTTCCGACTGATCCGCTAAGGCCTGAGTCCAGATGAAGCGTGTCATCGAACAATTCAATAAAGGTGTTTGACCCCCTTTGCACCAGCAAATAAGTCTCGTCCCCGACCACAGCAACAGCCCTGACCAGCCCGTTTGTTTCATGCTGCGTCCACGCGGATACACCTTCGGCGCGATATACTGTTAATGTTGCAAACTTGCCGTCATCACGCACGATAAAAAGCAAGCGTTTTTTCTGGTCATAATCCTGATCGACAGGACTACCCAGAACCTGCCGCGAAAGCAGCGCCAGATCTCGGGATGTATAGGCCTGCTCCAGATCAGTATAGAGAAACTCGTGGATTTCCTGCCCGTTACGCGCAGCATAAAGCGTTGCGCCGTCCACATTAACGGGGGGAATATAGCGATCTATGCGCGAGCCCGTACGCGTCTGGCGCCTGATCTGCACACTTGTGGGGGTAAGCGGATCGCCTGTCACCATCCACTCCGCGCCGCTTGTAAAAACCTGTAAGTGACGCGAAGAGAAAATCCCGCGTATCGCATTCACCTGATCCGAGAGAATAGCAAATTCAATCGCTTCATCATCCAGCCCTTGCCCCAAATCAAAATTGAACAAATCACCGGACTTGGAAAACCATAAACGGTTGGGCAAATCACGACTGCCGCCAATCACCAGGCGGTCCTGATGAAACGCCACAGTCGCCGGATAACCACGTACAGGGCTAA
>JAOUOR010000088.1 GCA_029880245.1 Alphaproteobacteria bacterium | reverse complement strand
GGCATAGTCATCGGTACAGCCATTCAAGGCATGAGCCTTTCCGAAGCGGCTTCAAATTATACGATACTGACGATCGGCGATGGCCTTGTCAGCCAAATACCGGCCCTGATCGTTTCTGTTTCTGCCGGTATTCTGGTTTCGCAAGCCGGTATAGCAGGCTCAGCCGATCAGGAACTTTTTGCCCAGTTCGGACGTTATCCAAAAGCTTTGGGCATGAGTTCTGCCCTGATGTTTACGCTGGGCCTTGTTCCAGCCATTCCAATGCTGCCCTTTTTTACATTAGCCGGCATCACTGGTTCTCTTGCTTTTTTCTCCTATCAACGACAGCAAGAAGCAAAAGCCATAGTAGAAAAATCGCAGGCATTATCCAAGCCCGGGGAAGCAGGTTCTTCTACCCCAGCCGAGGAACCAATCTCCAAAGCACTTGCCATGGACATTATCCGTCTGGAGCTTGGCTATGGCCTCCTCCCTCTTGTTCAGGGCGAAGACGGAAACAAACTTACGGACCAGATTAAAGGTCTACGACGCCAGCTTGCCGAAGATATGGGCTATGTCCTGCCAGCCGTGCGCATACAGGATAATCTCCAGCTTCCAGCCAATAACTATGTTGTGCGCATCAAGGAAATCGAAGCTGGAAGCGGCGATGTAAGGCCCAATATGATGTTGTGTATGGACCCAATGGGCGGGGCAATATCCATCCCCGGAGAAAGCACAACAGAGCCAACCTTTGGACTGCCTGCCATGTGGATTATGGACAATTACAAGGAAGAGGCCCACTTCAAGGGCTATACAGTTGTCGATGCTCCGACCGTCATAACCACACACATCACCGAGTTGATCAAGGATAATATGCCCGATCTTTTGAACTACGCGGAGACACAAAAGCTTCTGAATGAATTACCCTCGGAATATCAAAAACTGGTTGCCGATGTTATTCCCGGCCTGATTAATGTTGGCGGCCTGCAAAGAATACTCCAGACATTACTTTCCGAGCGAGTCTCTATTCGAGACCTGCCAACCATACTTGAAGGTGTTTCCGAAGCTGCCAGCTATACAAAGAATATCGCCCGTATCAATGAACATGTCCGCAGCCGCCTGTCCCGACAGCTTTGCAATGAATATGCCGATGAGACAGGAACGATGAGCCTTATGACACTCTCACCTGATTGGGAACAAGCCTTTATGGACTCTCTGATCGGTGATGGTGAGGAAAAACAGCTCGCCATGCCCCCTAGCGATCTACAGGACTTTATCTCCGCCATCAGAGATAATTACGATGATCTCGCCCAGCAAGGAGTTTCCCCCGTACTTTTAACCTCACCACTTATCCGCCCTTATGTTCGCTCGGTCATAGAGAGATTCCGCCCGCAAACCGTGGTCATGTCGCAAAATGAAATTCATCCGAAAGCCAGAATAAAAACTACGGGACAGATTTAGACAGCTACATAACTTTATTCTGCGCTAATCCTGAAGACGTATTTTCATTACCAAGAACGCCTTGGTTTTGTGGCTTTCTTATATTATTAGAAATTACAGCATTAGATGCATTCATTATCCGTTCGGAAATTTTGTTCATATCAGTTTTATCCATTTGGCCCGGCGCATCAACTTGAAATGCATTTTCAGATTTTATCGCATATGATTTCCATGTTGTCTCAGGCTCAGCAAAACGTACTCTCGTATAACGTGCCGTATTAAAAAATACAGAATCCTTGTAAACACCTTCAAAAGGATTTTTTTCTGCATTTCTTGATAATTCCGCTCCTTTATTTCCAATCATATCTTCCTGAGTATAGCCCTGCAGAAAGCTTAAAACCACAGACGGAACAATACTAACGACGATCTTTGGAGCTGCTGGAACTACGTTAGCAAGCTTTCCGTAGTTATTAACCAGCCTATCAGAATCTATATCAGAAATACTATTGGGCGAAGCCTCAGAGTCAACTTGTATTTTATATCCTTTCTGATTAATGAATTTTATCGTTTCATCTATAGGATATGTAGCGTCGCGACCTTCTCTTTCCCTTCGATCAATACGCTTGTAATTTGAATTCATCTGCTCTTGATCACCGATAAAATGAACAATCACGTTATCCTTTCCTACAAGATCAACAGCAGCCTGAATAGCTGCAATGTGGGTATATGCCCCTGCAAGTGCAGGCTCTTCATGCTCGTCACTTGTAAAATAATCCCATGCAACTTCTTTCTGATAGTCCAAAAGATCAGAAGCGCTAACAACCAAAATCGGTAATCCGTCCACTTTTTTTAAAGATTGATTTATCGTATCATAAACTTTGTTGTATGTATCTCTTGCAAATTTTTCGTAGGCTTCGCTCATAATAATTTTCCCAAGGCACCCTTAATAAATTTCATTTTATGTAATATAACATCATTATTCCACCTGTTACAAAAAATTATTCTGAATAGTGTGTTATGATAAAAATTATTATGCTATTTTTTTAAATATGCCCACTAGAAAAAAGCCTAGGTTAACCTATAATAACTGAGTGATTCGAAAGCACGTCCTACCATGCGTCTTAAAACTTTCCACGCAAATAATATGACAGAAGCCCTACAAATGATCCGCGAAACTCTTGGCGATGACGCTATTATCGTAGCGTCTAACGAAGAACGTGGGGGAAGCGGTGGCGTACGCGTAACAGCCGCCATAGAGCCTGCTTTCGAGATAAATCGCCAAGGCCCGGCCAATAGGAATGACTGGCTACAATATGATGAGGAACAAGAAAACGACATCGTCGCTGAATATGTAACAGATGTAATGATCCGTCATTCAGTATCCGAGGATGTCATGGATAACATATTATCCTGTGTTTCTGTTCTCGATTTTGAAGACCCTCTCATAGCATTGGCTACAGCTTTAGAGGAATTATATCGTTTCTCTCCAATCCCCACGACCACATATAACCGTCCCCTGATGATGGTCGGTCCTCCTGGATCGGGGAAAACCTTGGCAGTCGCCAAAATCGCCGCACGCAGCGTAATGAACGGATTGAATATCGGTGTATTATCCACAGATACTGTGCGGGCTGGCGGAATAGAGCAATTACAAGCTTTTACCAAATTACTCGATGTGCCGCTGGAAAAGGCTTCGACACCACAAAACCTGATGCATGGCTGCAATGAGTTTATGTATGATGCCGATCAAATCGTTATAGATAGCGCCGGCATTAACCCCTTTGATCCCAATGATCTCAAAAACGTCGCTAAAATGATGGAATCTGTTGGTGCACAAGGTATTCTGGTTATGCCTGCGGGCATTGAAAGTGAAGAAGCAGCCGAGATGGCAAAACTATTTTCTTCGATAGGCGTAACCCATATCCTGCCCACCCGCGTAGACATAGCGCGGCGTATGGGCAACCTTCTGGCCGCCGCCCATCAGGGAGATTTGGCTTTTTGCGATGTCAGCAATACACCAAAAGTTGCACAGGGTCTTATCCCCCTTTCTCCAAGAACACTGGCACAGTTACTCATTCCGGACTACCGGAAATCAAAAGCTTCTGATAGAATGGGCGCGCAAGCACCGCGTCAACCACAACGCAAACGCTATATGGAATAATAATATGACCGATCAATTATCTGACACCGCAAGTTTCATAACCCAGCCCCCCTCATTCAGGCGCGCTGCAAATATCGTAGCTGTGGCCAGCGGCAAAGGAGGTGTCGGCAAGACATGGTTTTCAATTACTTTGGCTAGTGCGCTTTCAAAAATGGGCAAGCATGTCCTGCTCTTTGACGGTGATCTGGGTCTTGCAAATGTTGATGTGCAATTAGGTCTTATGCCAAAACGCGACTTAAATGATGTTATTCGTGGACGTCTTGGTCTTGATAAAGTCGTACAACGCTATGAGGATGGAGGATTTGATATTGTCGCCGGACGATCCGGACAAGCCTCGCTCTCCGCACTTCCGGGCCAAAGATTATCCCATTTACGTGACCAGATTATTGACATTGCACAAAACTACGATGTTGTCATTGCCGATCTTGGCGCTGGTGTCGATCGAACCGTACGCATGCTCTCTGCTGCAGCCTGTTCAACTATGTTAATTACAACAGATGAACCAACCTCCCTGACTGATGCCTATGCCTATGTAAAGCTTGGTAATGCCGCAGGTTTATCCAAGAACATTAATGTCGTTGTGAATATGGCCTCAAGCATTCAGGAGGGTGAGAAAACCTACAAAACCCTGCTCAAAGCCTGTGAAAATTTCCTGCGCATTTCACCCCCGCTTGCCGGAATGATCCGTGCCGATACACGGGTAAAAGACTCTATACGTAATCAGACGCCGATCCTCATACGTTCACCCAATGCCGATGCCGCCATTGATGTCGAGAAAATAGCCAAGATTGTATGGAAAAACATTCAAAACGAGCAACGCCGCGCTGTACCTGCTTAACAATATTAGCTTGCATTGTTAGGAATATTTTCATATAGTAGGCCTGATTGGGGTAAGAAAACAAGGATAAAAGCAAAAAAACAAAAAACGGCCTTGTCAAACGAACTAAAGAGAATTCATTTAAAAACAATACCTTAGGGTTTTTGTTTTTTTATATGACAAACGAACTAAAGACTAGCTTTATGAGCGATTCCGGACTTCCAAAACTTACCCCGACTGTCTCTGGTCCTCCACCGGACAAACCTGCTGGACAAATCAAATTCAATGCTCAAATCAGCGAAGTCCCTCAAGATTTGCAAAACCTGAAGCATGCCAAACGCATACAAGGCGAAATCATCGCAATTAAAGATGACGGAACAATCACAATAAAAACCGATCAGGGGCAAATTACAGCGCAACTCAGTGCAACTGCGCATTATAAACAAGGACAAATTGTTGACTTATATCTGGCCAAAGGCAATCCACCGCAAAATGCCTTGATCACCATTTCAACGCAAAATCAAACTTTGCAACATTCTGATCTTCAACAAGCCATTTTGCAAAATATTGGCTATATTCCTGAAACCACCTCCGTTACCCTAGAAAATATTGTTGGTGTTGAGGCAACAATAACGCCATTGCCTAGCAGCCAGATTCCATCCATCGTTACCCCTTATACGGAAACACTGAGCACAGTTTTGTCCTTATCTGAATTTGATCTAAATCCACTTGCACCATCAGGCCCTGCGGTAGATATAGAATACTTTGTCCCCACAAGTTTCTTTACGGAAAACTTTTCTTTACACCCCCTGCTCCAGAATTTCCAGAAATTGATTCAAACTTTACAAACCTTATTCCCGATAAGCCCCACTTGATTTTATTTCGTAATATTGCAGCCTTTGTTTTTAAGAGTGACACTGAAAACTTTATTACCACATCAACTCAAGAGTCTCGAGTCGATGGCTCATATGAAAGACTTCCGCCCAGCCAGATCATTATTAATGGAATAGAGGAGTCCCCGCTAAAAATAACACAAGCCCATCCTCTCCCCCTACTCCATATCCAAGCCGGAGAAATTATCGGCTTCATAGAGGGAATTAGTCCTGACCGACATCTTCCGGTCATCAGCATCCCCAGTAGTCAGAATAGCCATCACTATTATGTTTTGGATATAGATATTCAAGGCGCGAATACCGGTACAATTGTGAAATTCACCCCGATTCAAGAGACACATGCTCAAGCCTCCAGTCTCTTGCCGCAAAATGTTCAGATTATAGGAGGACTTAGCGGCTTTTCTCCCGAACTCTGGAAAAATTTCGAGGAATTAGTCGCCGCGATACAGCAAAGCGCACCCCAAGCCGCACAAGCCGTCACCAATATGACGCTTACGCCCGCCGTACCACAAAATATGGGCGGCTTGGCTATGTTTTTTATTTCAGCCCTCAGATCAGGAGACTTACAAAGCTGGCTTGGTTCCAACGCCGTAAACGCCCTTAATAAGGCAGGAAAAAACTCCCTGATCAATTCCCTGCGCCAGGAAGGATTTTCACACCCTTCCATTGACTCTTCCGGTCAAGAATGGCGCAGCAATAGCCTACCCTTAAGTTGGGGCGATGAAATCCATAAAATAATTTTGCACACACGTCAGGACCAGAACAAAAATAACAAAGATCAAAGAAAAGATAAAAACCACACACGTTTTGTTATTGATTTGAAATTATCAAATATCGGCCCTGTACAGATTGATGCGCTTCACAAAAAAATATCCGGAGCACCTGACAGGCTTGATCTGGCCTTGCGAACACAAAATCTCTTTTCCAAGGCAGTTCAGAGCGATATGACGAGCCGTTACAAAGCGGCGCTGGAAGAAAGTGGAATGACCGGCGATCTAATGTTCCAAAACAACTCTGAAAGCTGGGTTACCATCCTGCAGGATCCTTACAAAGATTTTGCAGAAGATAGCTATAATACCTCTATTTAGGCACGAATTTTGTCTCTTTATATATCCCACATTTTCTGTCCAACTTGTGCTGACGGGGTGCAAGTGTGCTACAAGCAAAATTAACCCAGTTAAAATCCTTATAAGTTATTGATTTAATTGGCTGATAGGCTGGTATATGAGCCGAACTTTTAGACGTTCGCGGAATTTGTTAATATTAGCTGCTCTTGGATTGCAATATAATCCTGATAAGTCTTTCCTGCTTCGCTTTTAAAATGTTCACTTGTCTGCGCGCAGGATAAAATTCTGTCTATTCTAAATGATCTAAAACCGTCCCTGCTTTCACACCAGGCGCTTATAGGGCTACGAATAATATAATTCCCTCTTTATCTCACGTTCTCTTTCAGTAGCTCTTTCATATTCATCTCGGTCAAAAAGCATAACATCAATTCCTACACAGAACATTGTTACAAATGATATTCAACAAACTTCATGTGCCAAACATGTGACATGGACAAGCCGATATTAGGCTCAGGACCTATTGATTATGGATTCACAGGGCGGTAAATTTGTGGTTCACTGGTGATGAAGGGAGATTTCATCATGAGTGACTTATTTTATCTGACAAAAAGCCAATTCAATCGTATAAAACCTTACTTTCCTT
>JAOUOR010000034.1 GCA_029880245.1 Alphaproteobacteria bacterium | reverse complement strand
GTTCGGGCATTTGGTAACGCCCTTACTGGCGCAGGTCCTGCATTGTATTTCACCGCTCTGGGCGCATTTCGGGCAACCAATCTTCCCTCTTCCATGACAGGTGTGGCACTGCACCTTATTTCCTTGCGGACCTGCAACCATTTGTGAGCCATTACAGGCATGGCAATATACCAGAGTGCTGCCCTGACAATTCGGACAACGATCCAAGCCTTTACCGTGACATTTCTGGCATTTGATAGTACCTGTCGCCCGGCACATCCCGCAGGGGTCGAAGATCACAAACTCTTTTTTCCATGTTGGAACCGGAAAAACCATGTCCTTTTGCGCAAAGCCTTTATCTTCCCGCTTCAAAATAATATCGCGTATTTCCCTTTGCGTACTCTTATCATCGAATAATGTCAGATATTCCTTGTTTAGGGCTGCATTGCAATCTACCTCCGAGGCAACTTGCACAGGTCCTTTAACACGGCCCGGCATCGTCTTTTTGCTTATTTTTGTGGTAATATTTAATCGTGTCTCCGCAATGAAATGAATAATTTCCCCTTCACTGCTCTCAACCTTAATAGCCTCGGGATCAATGCCATTGCCTTTAACCATCTCTTTGATCTCGGTAAGGGCATTTTCAACATAGTTCTCATCAAGCTCAAATTTCTTGGCCTTGGCGTTCCCTTCGGCGTTATTATTCTCGCTATCCACAAAATTGTCCTTGCAAGGCGACTGTTTAAAAAGATAATTTGTCCTATCAACTAGGCAAAAGAATAAACATTTTTGGAAAGAACCACAATGAAATTTAAATTCGATATAGAATGCACACCTGAAGAAGCCAGAGCTTTTCTGGGCTTGCCGGATGTTGCACCCATGCAGGAACGCATAATGGAAGAACTTGAAAGCAAGATGCAGGACAACATCCGCAACCTAAGCCCCGAAGAGATGGTCAAGACCTGGATGCCTGCTACGATGCAGGGATTTTCAGATATGCAGAAAATCTTCTGGTCTCAGATGGGCGTGAACATGCCTGATAAAAATAAAAAAGACGACTAGGGCTATGGAACACACAATTTACGCTCTGGCCACAGCCAAAGGGATGAGCGGCGTTGCAATTATCCGTGTTTCCGGACCTCAGGCCTTAGAGAGCTTTAAAACTCTGACTGACAGGGATAAAGTTGAGTCACGATTTGCGACACGTGTAGATTTGAAACACCCCGTTTCACGTGAAACGATGGACAAGGCTATAGCAATATTCTTTGCCTCCCCCAAAAGCTTTACCGGAGAAGATATCGCAGAATATCATATTCATGGCGGGCCTGCTGTTATCGATGCGGTTTTAGAAGCCCTATCCCATTGCAAAAACCATCGCTTGGCAGAGCCTGGAGAATTTACTCGCCGTGCCTTTGAGAATGGCAAAATGGATTTAACCGAAGCTGAAGGTCTTAATGATCTTATTCACGCCCAAACGCAGCTTCAAAAAGAACAGGCCTTGGAGCAAATGTCCGGTTCACTGACATCTTTATATGAGGGCTGGGCTGAAGACTTAAAAACTATGCTGGCTTATCTAGAGGCTGATCTTGAGTTTCCTGATGAGGATTTGCCCGAGGGCATTTTTCCGACTCTTATTCCAAAAATCAAGGCCCTTATAGGCTCCATTGAAAACCATCTCAATGATAACCGCCGCGGAGAGTTATTGCGCGATGGTATAAAGGTCGCAATTATCGGGGCGCCCAATGCCGGAAAATCCAGTTTGCTAAATGCTGTGGCACAGCGAGATGTGGCTATTGTTTCTGATATTGCGGGTACAACGCGCGATGTGATGGAGGTTTACTTAAATATATCGGGTTATCCAGTTATTCTGTCAGATACTGCAGGATTGCGTCCCGATCAGATTACCGGAGATAGTGCGCAGGATATTATTGAGGCTGAAGGCATTCGCAGGGCGTTAAAATGCGCCCGTGAGGCCGATATCAAGCTTCTGGTTTATGATGCCACCAATAAGGTCCTGGACCCGCACACACAGGCCTTAGAGGACGAAAACAGCATTATTTTACTGAATAAGATTGATGCAGGGATTAATGCGCCAAAACCAGAGAAAGCTTTGGAGATTTCTGTCAAAAAAGATCAAGGCCTTGGCACCCTTATTGAACGACTAACGGCGTATATTGAAACTATAGCTGGCCGCTCCAGTGGCCCTGCCTTAACCCGCGAGCGTCACCGTGAGGCTTTGATATGTTGCGCCGAGGCCCTGCATCGTGCCCTTGAGGCGAAGCTTCCCGAGATGTCAGCCGAGGATTTGCGCATTGCCATCAGATATTTGGGAAAAATTACTGGCCGCGTCGATGTCGAAGACTTGCTTGATGTCATCTTCAAGGATTTCTGTATCGGGAAATAAGGTGTCTTTGATAGACCCCAATAATTCTTTTGTGGAAAAAACTATAATAAAACTGTATAACACGCTCAAAAGTTTTATTCAAAAAGCCCTTAAGTGATGAAAAAATATTTTGATGTCATAGTTGTTGGTGGCGGTCACGCAGGCTGTGAGGCGGCGGCGGCTTCTGCGCGTATGGGCGCTAAAACCGCGCTATTGACCCATAAAATAGAGACAATAGGTGTGATGTCCTGTAATCCGGCCATAGGCGGTCTCGGTAAAGGGCATCTTGTGCGCGAGATTGATGCGCTTGACGGGTTGATGGCTCGCGTGATCGATAGATCGGGTATTCAGTTTCGTATGCTCAATGCCTCTAAGGGCCCTGCCGTTCGCGGCCCCAGAGCTCAAGCCGACCGTAAGCTCTATCGTGAGGCTATGCAGGATATTCTGAGCGATTACCCTAATCTTTCCTTGGTGCAAGGTTCTGCCGATGATCTGATTTTAGATGAACAAGGCGAGATTGCTGGGCTGAAAACTCTTGAGGGCGATGAATATGAATGCAAGGCGGTCGTGCTAACAACCGGAACATTTCTGCGAGGCCTCATTCATCGCGGTGAGGAAACCACACCGGCGGGCCGTGTTGGCGAAGAGCCGGCCATAGGTCTTGCCGAAACACTGGAGCGCCTTGAATTTCCATTGGGGCGCCTTAAAACCGGAACCCCTGCCCGCCTTGATGGTCGGACGATTAATTGGGATATTCTGGACGAGCAACTGGGCGATACGCCTGCTCTGCCGTTTTCCTATATGAATAACGACATTACCGTGCCGCAAATTTCCTGCTATATCACCTATACGAATTCACAAACGCATGAGATTATAAAGGAAAATATAAATCGCAGCGCCATGTATTCCGGTAAAATCAAAAGTACCGGCCCGCGTTATTGTCCGTCTATCGAAGATAAAATCTCTCGTTTTGCCGATAAGGAGCGCCATCAGATTTTTCTGGAGCCTGAAGGGCTGGATGATTATACGGTCTATCCAAACGGTATTTCGACCTCTTTGCCCGCAGATGTGCAGGATAAACTGATCCATAGTATTAGGGGACTGGAAAATGTACGTGTTATAGAATGGGGTTATGCGATTGAATATGATTATGTCGATCCCCGTGATTTAAAAAAGACATTAGAGAGCAAGCGTCTGGGTGGGCTATTTCTTGCCGGACAAATTAACGGGACGACCGGATATGAAGAAGCCGCAGCACAGGGGCTTATTGCGGGAATTAATGCTGCGAATCAAGCCGTATCGTTATGCAAAAATTCAGACGTTTCACGTGAAACGGGCCGTATCTTTACTCTGGATCGTACGAATTCCTATATAGGTGTTCTTATAGATGATCTGACGACCAGAGGCGCGCCTGAGCCTTATCGCATGTTTACTAGCCGCGCCGAATATCGCCTGCGTCTTCGTGCTGATAATGCCGATCAAAGGTTGACGGATTTAGGGATTAAAGCAGGCTGCGTCGGTGAAGATCGCCAAAAGCTCTGGGCTAGGAAATCAAAAGCCTTGAGTGAGACCCGTGATCTGATAAAAAATCTTAGTGCTACGCCCAATGAATTGGAAAAACAGGGCATCATGGTCAAAAAGGATGGTGTGCGCCGTAACGTAATCGATTTACTGGCTTATAATACGATCACTTGGGAGGATCTGCAGGATATGTGGCCTGAGTTAGGATCTATTACTCCTGATATCCGCGAGCAAATTGAAATTGATGCGCTTTACTCAGGGTATATGGAGCGTCAGGAAGCCGATATTGCGGCTTTTAATAAGGATGAAAATCTGGTTTTGCCGGAGAATATGGACTTCCGGCAAGTCGGGAGCCTGTCAAACGAGATTGTGCAAAAGCTGGAAACTGTGAAGCCTAAAACGCTTGGCGAGGCAGGGCGCATCCCCGGGGTGACACCGGCTGCGCTTATGGCGTTACTTCGCTATGTTAAGAAGGGTGATCATGCACCTAATGTTAAAAAGGCATCATAATGTCCGGCATTGAGCGTATCATAGAAATTGCCAATGTAAGCGATCTGCAAAAATCCCAGCTTGAAACCTATTACGCACTGCTCTTGAAGTGGCAAAAAGCTATTAATCTGGTCAGCCCCAAAAGCTTGCCGGAGAGCTGGGAACGGCATTTTCTGGACTCCGCACAAATTACACAATATGTACCGGAAACCGCAAAGATTTATGCTGATCTGGGATGCGGGGCAGGGTTCCCGGGCTTGGTGATTGCAATCCTGAGGCCAGAACTTCAGGTCTATCTGATTGAATCCGATGAACGTAAGGGTCAGTTTATGCGCAGTGTTATTCGGGAGACCGGAATTACCAACGCCCAAGTCATCACACAGCGCATTGAAGATTATGTCTCAAACGGTGATAGTATTCCGGACTTCGTTAGTGCCCGCGCTCTTGCTTCACTGGATAAACTATGTGGTTTTGTCCTTCCGTGGGCAGAGAAAAATCCCCAAATGACAGCATTATTTATGAAGGGGGAAAATGCTATTGCCGAGATTGAAGACGCAAAAAAATCATATGGTTTTGAAGTCGAATTAAAGCCTAGTATTACCGATGAAAAGGCCGCGCTTGTGCTGATGCGGAATTTTTTTCTTGCAAAATGAGATAGAATCTCCGTAACATAGGCCCATAACCGGAACATTTGCGTCTTTTTTCAAGAGTTCAACGAAAAGCATTTATTCAAATGATAACATCAAAAGCACCAAGAATCCTCGCTCTGGCAAATCAAAAGGGCGGGGTTGGCAAGACCACAACAGCCGTCAATCTGGCAACAGCACTAGCAGCAGTTAAGCAGCGCGTCTTGTTGGTTGATATGGACCCGCAAGGCAATGCAACAACGGGGCTGGGTATAAAACGTTCTTCCATCCAAAAAAGCGTCTATGATTTGCTTTTTGAAGGCGTGAAGGCCTCACAAATCGCTATGCCAACCAGAGTGCCAAGGCTTTCTATTGTGCCTTCTTCCGTCCATCTTTCAGGGGCGGAAGTCGAGCTGGTTACGGCAAGGCATAGAGAGCACCGTCTTAAAAATGCTCTTTATACGGACCTAGCTTATGATTATGTGATTATTGACTGTCCGCCGTCCTTGAATTTCCTGACGCTGAATGCTCTGGTTGCGGCCCATTCACTGGTCGTGCCCTTGCAATGCGAATTTTATGCTTTAGAAGGGCTAAGCCAGCTGACAAAAACAATTTCACTGGTGCAAAAGCATTTTAATCCGAAGCTTAATATTCATGGTATTTTGCTAACCATGTATGACAAACGCAACCGTATTACACGGCTTGTGGCTGAGGACGTACGGGAGTATTACGGCGATGTCGTCTATAAGACAACAATTCCGCGCAATGTCCGCCTGTCCGAGGCACCGTCCTATGGATTGCCGGGGATAATTTACGATATGAATTGCGAAGGCTCACAAGCTTATATTAGGCTTGCACGGGAAGTGATTGGCCGTGAAAAAGAAATTTACAAACAGGAGAAGGTAGCTTAAATGGAAAATTTAAATGCAAAAAATCAAGAAGAAAAGGGAAGACCAAAATTGAAACCTCAACCACAAGGATTAGGACGCGGGCTGAACGCTTTGTTTTCTGATGAGGAAAGCACAAGCTTTACAGCAGAAGTCGAGAAAAAAATCATTGCTGAAGCGGCAGATGATGCAGGTCCGCGCAAACCCATGACTTTGGGCACTGACAAATTGATGAGAGGCGCAGGACAGCCCCGCAAGGTTTTTCATGATCAATCTATTGACGAGCTTGCGCTTTCAATCCGTGAGCATGGTATCCTCCAGCCTCTTTTGGTCCGTAAAGTTGAAGGCGGTGATATGTATGAGATTATTGCCGGAGAGCGTCGCTGGCAAGCGGCGCAACGCGCGCAACTTCATGATGTGCCTGTGATTATGCTGGACGTCGACGATTTAGAGGCTTTTAAAATTGCTTTGATCGAGAATTTGCAGCGCGAGGATCTTGATCCGATTGATGAAGCGCACGGCTATCAGCGTTTGCTGGAGGAATTCGGGCAAAGTAAAGAGCAACTGGCAAAATCCATAGGTAAAAGCCGCTCTCATATCTCGAATATGACCCGTCTTTTAACGCTGCCCGGTGATGTACAGGTTTATGTGGCAACCGGCGATCTTTCTATGGGGCATGCGCGCGCCCTGATTACTGCGGAAGATCCCACCTCTCTGGCCAAGCAAGTGATCTTAAAGGGCCTGACTGTACGCCAGACCGAAAAACTCGCCGCCCAGCGTAAAGGTATTATACAGGAAAAACGTCCCAGATCTTCCTCGCCTGCCATGCTTGAGAAAGATGCTGATACAATTGCGCTTGAAAACGATATCAGTAATTCACTGGGTATGCGCGTTAGCATTGATACGCCTGACGGGAAAAGCGGTAAATTGGCGATTGAATTTAAATCTCTCGATCAGTTGGATGATCTGCTTCACCGTCTGGCACATTATCCGGGTAGTAAATTAAGCGGTTAGAGCTTTAACGACTGGCTTTCTCGGTATGTCCCGACGTGCCGAGACGCTGTTCCAGAACTTCAAAGATATCTTTTGGATCTACGTCATGATGCGCCAGCATGACAAGCATGTGGAAGAGTAAATCAGCAGCTTCTGCGCGTATATTGCGCTGTGTGATTCCATCATTCGGGGCGTTATCAAGTAAGAGCGCTTCATCGATAAATTCTTGCGCTTCTTCTAGAATTTTTTCTGCAATTTTAATGCTTCCGCCCTCATACAAGCTGGCGACATAGGATGTCTCTCCTTCGGCGTTTTTCCGCTCTTGCAAAACATCATAAAGTTTTTCGAGTATATGGTCTCTCATCGTGTTGGTATCCCCGCGTCTTTCATTGCGTTTTTGGCCTGCTCGATACTATATTCTCCGAAATGGAAAATCGAGGCGGCCAGAACTGCCGAGGCGTGCCCTTCTTTGACCCCATCGACAAGATGCTGCAGATTTCCCACGCCTCCTGATGCAATGACCGGAATGCGCAGCGCATCCGAAACGGCGCGCGTGAGCGGTAAATTAAAGCCCTGTTTCGTGCCATCGCGGTCCATAGAGGTCAGCAAGATTTCTCCAGCGCCGTAGTCCTGCATCTTTACAGCCCATTCCACGGCATCAATGCCTGTGCCCTTGCGCCCGCCATGTGTGAAGATTTCCCACCCCTCCGATCCATCTTCCTTGGCCTTGGCGTCTATGGCAACCACAATGCATTGAGATCCACATTTATTGGCAGCATCCTTCACAAAATCAGGGTTTTTCACAGCCGCCGAGTTAATCGAGACTTTATCTGCGCCCGCATTCAAAAGGTTTCTGATATGGGAAATTTCCGAGATCCCGCCGCCCACAGTCAAGGGAATAAAGACTTCCTCGGCTACGTGTTCAACCATATGGATGATTGTATCGCGCTTTTCATGCGTAGCAGTGATATCCAGAAAGCAAAGCTCATCCGCGCCTTGTGCATCGTAAATTCGGGCTTGTTCAACCGGATCACCGGCATCGACGATATCAACAAAATTCACGCCCTTAACAACGCGGCCATTATCAATATCTAGACAGGGAATTATTCGGGTTTTGAGCATGAAGGCAGGTTAACGCTAAACTACTAATATTCCAAGCTTAAATTTTGATAAACGTGCCTGTTAATTGCCTACATTATCATGTGTCGGAGGGTCAACTGTATATGTTGATCGGGCTATCTCCTCTCCATAATCATTAAAAACAGTAGCAGGCATTGCATCTTCGCCACCGTGTTTCTTTGCCCATTTTAGGTCTGCCGGCAATACCCCACCATTCATTTCACGTCCAATATTTCGCCCCTCATCCGCTATGTTTCTGAAAGCATTCGATACAAACCTAAAAATTTCTCGTATCGTGGACGAAATACCACCACCATCTGGTGAAAAGAAACTAGGGGTTTCTTGTCCTGACAATGTAGCGTCCTCATTTTCTGGTACTTTATTTATATTTTTCATTTTTCACCTTATATATTCTATTCCTTTACGATATAGAATTTACTCCCCTATTGCAAATTTCGGCTCTTCATCAGCCTTCTTACACAGATACCGCAGCACCAAATACCCCCAGAGGCCGGAGACCAGAGAGCCGACAATAATGCCGATGCGCTCGTCGAAGGCATTATTGATTCCTGTCTCCTCAAAAGCCAGTCCGCCGATAAACAGGCTCATGGTAAAGCCGATACCGCACAGGACTGACAATCCGTAAAGATGCATCCATGTTGTGCCCTCAGGCAAAGAGGTCAGTTTCAATTTAATGCCAATCCAGCAAGCGGTAAACACGCCGATCTGCTTGCCGAAAATAAGGCCTGCTGCAATGCCCAGAGGAACATCATGAAAAATCTGGCTTAAGCCTGTACCGGTAAGGTTAACGCCGGCATTACAAAAAGCAAAAACGGGGAGGATAAAAAACGCGACCACATAGTGCAAATCATGCTCCATCATTTTGAGCGGTGATCTATTCGGGTAGTTTTTATCAGCCATCGGGATGAAAAAAGCCAGAATGACGCCGCTGAGTGTGGCATGGACGCCGGATTTCAAAAGCGCCACCCACATAATAATCCCCATCAGGATATAAAGGCTTTTGGTCGTCACACCCATACGGTTCAGGATAAATAAAACCCCGCAGCATAAAGTCCCGATACCAAGGGCAAAGAGCGATAATTTACTGGTATAAAACAAGGCGATGATCACAACCGCGCCAATATCATCAAAAATCGCGATTGAGGTCAGCAAGACCTTGAGTGATAGCGGAATGCGATTCCCTAAAAGAGCAAGTACGCCCAGAGCAAAAGCAATATCTGTCGCCGCCGGAATAGCCCAGCCTTGAATCTCAACAGGATTGTCATAATTAAATGCCACATAGATCAGGGCAGGAAGAGCAATTCCGCCAATCGCACCAAGTGCAGGCAGGATAATTTTCTTGATACTGGAAAGCTCGCCTTCCATGAACTCGCGCTTTAGCTCCAGCCCGACAAGGAAGAAAAAAACCGCCATTAACCCGTCATTCACCCAGAGCAAAAGCGGTTTGTGAATGGCCCAATTACCGAAACTCACGGCAACAGGAATATCAATCAGTTGATCGTAATAAGAGACAAGCGCCGTATTGGCGATAATCATTGCGATGATGGCTGTTAGACATAAAAAAATTCCGGCAAAGCTTTCCTGTTTGAAAAACTGGGTTATGTCTTGTGTTATATTCGCAATGTCTTTTTTTATTTCATTCATCTTGTCTTATCCTCCAGCGGCAACTTTTAAGGCATCCGAAGGAGATATGCGTCCGTCATAAAGCGCTTTCCCCACGATCACGCCTTTTATGCCATACTCGGCAGCATCCCTGACTAACTCTAAATCCTGCAAGGAACCAACGCCGCCAGAAGCAATCACCGGAATCGAAATGCTTCGTGCAAGTGAAAGGGTAGAGACGATATTAACGCCCTGTCCCGTCCCGTCACGATCAATATCAGTGTAGATAATCGCGCTGACCCCCGCATCCTCGAATTTAAGGGCAAGCTCGGAGGCATCCATATCAGAACCTGTCGCCCAGCCTTCTACGGCGACTTTACCATCTCTTGCATCTATTCCTACAACAATCTGATCGGGGAAATGAAAGCAGGCTTCCTTGACAAGCTCTGGCTCTCTCAAAGCCACAGTGCCCAAAATAACGCGGCTTACCCCTTCATTCAGCCAGTTTTCGATTTGCTCAAGGCTGCGTATCCCGCCGCCAAGCTGCACAGGAATATCCGCCGCCTCAATGATGCTTTGTACGGCCTCGATATTGACCGGATGTCCATCAATCGCTCCGTTCAGATCAACCACATGAATCCACGAAAACCCGCTTTTTGCCCATTCATGAGCCTGGGCGGCAGGGTCTTCGTTATAAATCGTAGCCTTATCCATATCGCCTTTATAAAGGCGCACACACTGACCGTCTTTTAAATCTATAGCGGGGTAAATAATCATTCCTTAAGTCCTTGTATAATATCTATTCAGGCGGGAGCGACTATAACAGCCCCTTTGAGGCCATAAAAGTAAAATAATAAATTTGTATTTATTAAGACAAAGACTTTATTTGCGGCAATATGATCACTTCTTAGATACGATTTAGTCTTTTAACGTGCTCTCATCAATGAGCTTGGTGTAATAATACCCTTTTAGCACCTCGCCATGAACCTTCGCATAATAGGGGTGCGTGCCGATGCGCAAATATCCCATGCTTTCATAAAGCTTAATTGCCTTTTCCATGGTTTCGCGGATATCAAGATTAATAACGGCAAAGCCTTCTTCTTTGGCAAATTTCTCTGCACACTCAATAAGCATTTTGGCAAGGCCGTGGCCTCGTGCCCAAGGCGCAACAAAATTCGTCGTGAGTTTCGCGGCAAAGCTTTGAGCCTCGTTATTAGACGGGGGTTTTACGATCTGACACGTGCCACAAATCACGTGATCCATACGTGCCACAAAAAGCTCGCGCGAGGGCATGGTCAAAACACCTTGCCAATAGCGCTCGAGAATATTACGGGAGGGGAGTTCAACCCATCCGAAACCACCTCCGCCTTCTATCGCGGCGTCCGTCGCATCACACAGATCATTGAGATCATTTGCCGCAAGCTCTGTAATGCGCTCAACGCTTGGCTTCGGCGGTATAGGCTGTAATTTTGTCTGGTCGTTCATTACATGCTCCTTTTTTCTAGCCTATAGAGATATTCTTCAAAATACCGTCTTAAGGTTTCCATTCCATAAAGCGGGAAAGCAATTTAAGTCCTGCTTTCTGGCTTTTTTCCGGATGGAACTGGACACCGATCATATTATCTTTTCCAACAATAGCAGTGATCGGTTCTCCATAATTCGTCATTGCCAATACATGATGATTATATAAACATTGGAACATAAAAGAGTGAACAAAATAGAAATTTTCGCAAGTTTCTGTGCTGCGAAGCACAAAATGACGGTTGTTTTGATCAGTACTATAGGTGGGGAACTCAAGGGAATTCCAGCCCATATGAGGGATTTTTAAAGACGGGTCTTTGGGTGTGATAGGGACAACCTCGCCTTCGATCCAGTTAAGGCCCGCATGGGATCCGTGTTCCAGGCCTCTCGCGGCCATAAGTTGCATCCCTACACAAATCCCAAGAAAAGGCGTGCCCTTGCTAAGCACGGCGCTTTCCAATGCCTCGATCATTCCGTTAACGGATTTAAGGCCTTTCATGCAATCCCCGAAAGCCCCCTGACCGGGTAAGACAATCCTGTCGGCTTGATCAATATCTTCGGCATGGGCCGTAACAATAACTTCTGCATCAAGCGCATTTTCTTTGACGACATGCTCGAAAGCTTTGGCGGCAGAGCGCAGATTTCCAGAGCCATAATCAATAATTGCGATTTTCTGTTTTGTCATCAGACGGTTTTCGTTATATATAAGCGCAATGTCAATAAGAAGTTAGACTATAGCGCCATGAAAATAAATAAATATATCTGGAGTGAGACAGATGCTCTGACCAAAGAGCGGATTTTACGCCGCGCGGAAAGCGATATTGATGCGGTATGTGAAACGGTAAGACCGATCATCGAGCAGGTGCGTGAAAATGGTGACGAAGCCCTGCGCGCTTTTGCCGCTAAATTCGAGAAGGCAGAAATTTCTAATATAAAGGCTAGCCCAGAAGAATTTGAATCTGCGGATAAGTCTCTGGATAAAGATCTGAAAGCCGCAATCAGTCATTGTGTGAGGAATGTGGAAACGTTTCACGTGAAACAGATGGAGCGCGTGGAAAAATACTGGCTGGAAGAAATCGAGACCGGCGTTTGGGCCGGAGAGCAGGTTACCCCGCTTGATTCTGTGGGGCTTTATGTGCCAAGAGGCAAAGGCGCATTCCCTTCGGCGCTTTATATGCTGGCCGTGCCCGCAAAAATAGCAGGGGTTAAGAATATCGCTATTGTTACGCCCCCGACCCCTGATGGCGGCGTGGATGCGGCGACCCTTTATACGGCATGGCTTTGCGGGGTAGAAAATGTCTATAAATGCGGAGGCGCGCAAGGTATAGCGGCTCTGGCTTATGGGACGCAAAGCGTGCCAAAAGTCTGCAAAGTCCTTGGGCCTGGCAGCCCTTATGTTGCGGCGGCTAAAAGGATCCTTTCAGATCAGCTTGACCCCGGTATGCCTGCCGGACCGTCGGAATCTATTGTTTTAACGGATGAAACTTCCGATCCTGATAATACGATCTGGGATATATTGAACGAAGCCGAGCATGGCATGGATTCTGCGGCTTTGCTGGTAACGCATGACCACGCTCTGGCAAATTATGTGCAGGAAAACATGCCTGCGGCGATTGAGTCCTTGCCACAGACCCACCGCGAAATATGCAAGCATGTGATGAGCGGTCAAAACGAAAGCTATGGCGGAATTATCCTGACCGGAAGCCTTGAGGAGTCTATTGCCTTTGCCAATGAATACGCGCCTGAACATTTGCACCTGAAGGTCAAAAATCCCGATGAAGTTGTGCCGTCTCTAAAAAACGCCGGAGAGATTTTGATCGGGGAATATACGCCTTCATCCCTCGGTAATTACGGGATTGGAGTGAATCACGTTCTGCCAACCGGTGGCTGGGCAAAGAGTTATTCCTGTACCTCCGTGTGGGATTTTCTCAAGCGCACGTCAATTTCGCGGTGCGATAAACAGGGTTTCGAGGCGCTAAAAGAGAGTGTCTGCACGATGACGGATTACGAAAATTTCCCCGCTCATGGCGAAGTGCTGCGGAAGCGCAAGATTTAAAATCATTTTATTTCTTCGAATCAAAGTGCTATGGTCCTTAAAGAATAAAATTTTATCATAAGGGCGGTGACGAAAATGGTAAAAAGCGCAAAAAACTCACTCGATTCATTAGCAAAAGCATCGGAAAGTATTGTTGATTTTTCCGGTCATGGTGCGGCGTTAGGCGCTGCCGGATACCGTATGGAAAGCGATCACCCCGATAATTGCGAGTTCTTATCCGAGCCCGGACATAGTATATCGATCTCTCCGAAGGAGGGGTTTGACTCCATTATGATTGGCGCGGCATGGGATAATATTCGCGTGGAAAACTCAGGGCTTTTCGGTAAATGGTTCAAGAAAGTCACTAAGGTTGGTGTTGATCTGGATATTGGCTGTCTGTACGAGTTGCAGGACGGCACACGCGGCGCCATACAGTCTTTTGGCGAAAAGTTCGGGGATTATGATAACCCGCCTTTTATTGCTCTTTCCGGAGATGATCGTACAGGCGATCAGGAAGGCCATGACGAATATTTGCTGGTGAACGGCAAGAAATGGAACGAGATCAAGCGCATCCTTGTTTATATCTATATTTATAAAGGCGCACCGACATGGTCGGAAATCAAGCCGCAAGTCGTTGTCGATGTTCCGGGAGAGCATGATTTTTATGTGACGCTAAATGCCCATGATGATAGTCTGGAACTCTGCGCAATTGCCGAGTTGGAAAGTAAACGGGGTGGCATTATTCTGACAAACAGGACCGAATATTTTCCCGGTCATGAGGAGATGGATCGTGCTTTTGGCTTCGGTTTAAATTGGGCTGATGGTCAGAAACGTCCGGCATAAATACGTAAATATAAGCGAAAAGCCACACATTATCTGAAAAGAGTATTATGACGGAATTAACCACATACGAAGCCTTTATCCTTGCGAGTGGCGCACTTATTCTTGGGATCATAATGCTGGTGCGGGGCGGCGATCAGACAATTGATGCTTCTGTTTATGTAGCAGATCGTTTCGGGGTATCGCCTTTGGTCGTGGGGTTTACAATTCTGGCATTCGGGACATCCTTGCCCGAGCTTGTGATTTCTGTTTTTGCAAACTTGCAAGGATCCTCGGGTATTGCGATTGGTAACGTGATTGGTTCGAATATTGCCAATATATTATTGGTTCTGGCCGTAACCGCCTTGTTTGTACCTATGAAAATCACCGTTTCCAAAAATATGCTTAAGGATGTCGGTTTTATGGTATTTTGTAGCGTCTTGATGACGTGCATATTGGTTTTTTCAGGCGGTGTTACACGTTTAGCAGGCTTTTCGATGGTTGCCCTGCTTGGGCTTTATGTTTTTCTGCAATATCAGGCATCGAAAAAAGAAAGTAAAGTTCAGGATGAGGAAATGACAGTGCCTCAATTTTCCAAACCCTCCGAGGCGTATGGTTTTCTGTTCTTTGGGCTTGTATTAATCGCACTGGGCGCGGAGTTTCTTGTACAAGGCGCAAGAGTTAGTGCGGGTCTTTTAGGTATTCCAGAATCTGTTATAGCCTTAAGTATTGTCGCGCTTGGAACATCCTTGCCTGAGCTTTCAACAAGCATTATAGCCGGACGCAAAGGCCAGTATGATATGGTGGTGGGGAATATTATCGGCTCGAACGTATTTAACATTTTAATGATTATTGGTGTAACGTCTATTATCAAACCTATTCCCGTCGGAGGTTTTGATGCTCAGCTTATAAACTTCGATGTTTGGGTGATGTTATTGGTTGCTTCAATATTCACGTGTGTTCTGGTATTATCAAAGAAGATTTCCCGAATGACGGGGGGTTTGTTTTTATTCTCTTATGTAGCGTATACTGCTTATATATATGCAGTAAACTTGTTACAATAAACGTAGGTATTGAAGGACTAAGAGGAAGATTATGGTCGATATTTTTGATGACATTCCCGAAAATGTTAGCATCGAGATTAAGGATAATAAAATCAAGAAGGGTGAGGAGATCAACCTGACTGCCAAAGACCCTACTATGTCAAGTATCATGGTGGGTGTAGGCTGGGAGCAAAATGCTTTTGAGGGTGATGTGCTGGATGTGGATGTCAGTTGTTTCTTGCTTGGGAAAAACGAAAAAACACGTAAAGATTCCGATTTTATTTTTTATAATAATGAGCGTGACGAAGATGAATCTGTTGTGCATAACGGGGATAGCCGAACAGGGGCCGGTGACGGGGATGATGAAAGCATTTCTATTGATCTGAATAAAATTCCCTATGAAGTGGTAAAGGTCATGTTTACGTTTTCGATCTATAAGGGTGAGGAAAAAGATCAATTTCTTTCCAAAATGAGAAAAGGGTATATACGTGTGATCAACGCGTCCAATTCTCAGGAAATTCTGCGCTATAATTTGGATGAAGATGTAGAAGGGGTGCACGTCACGGGTATGCTGGCTGGTGTCCTTAAACGTGAAGGGCCGAAATGGCACTTTGAGGCACTTGGCGAGCCTGTTGAGGGTGGCCTTGGCGCTATTGCAACCGGATATGATATTATTGTCCACGGGGGATGATCTTACAAACTTGAGTCTATAAGAGCCTTATGGCACGAATTACACAGATAAAACTAAGCCATTTCCGTTGTTATGAAGGGATAAATCTTGATCATATCAGCAAGGATATTGTTGTGCTTTATGGGGATAACGGCGCGGGAAAAACCAATATTCTTGAGGCTTTGTCTTTGTTTGTACCGGGGCGGGGCTTGCGCAGTGCCAAAAGCAGTGAAGTCCAGAAAAACAGCTCGCTCAGCCCTTGGGCTATCTCCCTAATGCTGCAAAGCAAATATGGTGATGAAGTTCGCTTGGGCACGGGGGTGGAAGGCTTTAATGACGGGGCTGCGCGTGACAAGCGCATTGTGCGTATTAATGGCAAAACCGCCAAAAGCCAAAGTGAACTGGCAAGGCATCTGTCTTGTGTCTGGATTACTCCGCAAATGGACCGGCTCTTCCTTGATTCCTCGCGCGAGCGCCGGAAATTTCTTGATCGTCTGGTTTTTGCCTTTGATCCGGGCCATGCAGGGCGCATCACGCGCTACGAGAATGCTCTATCTCAACGCTCAAGGCTTTTGCGGGATGGGGCAGGTGATGATCTCTGGCTTAAGGGTCTGGAACATCAGATCGCCGAGACAGGCGTGGCGATTGCAGCAGCGCGTAACGAGTTCATAGAGCGCCTTAAGGCTGCGTGCATGGCAGCTCCGGAAGGCGAATTTCCGCGTGCAAGGATTAATGTGTCTGGCTATCTGGAGGAGCATCTGAACGGAAGATCAGCCCTTGATCTGGAGGAAGGTTTTGCAATTAAGCTGGCCCAAAGCCGCGACCGTGATGCAATTACAGGCGGGGCTTCTGTGGGCCCTCATAAAAGCGATCTCGAGGTTGTGTATGCGGTGAAAAATATGCCGGCAAGTCAATGTTCGACCGGAGAGCAAAAAGCCTTGCTGATTGGACTTGTTCTGGCGCATGCAAGACTAATCAGAGCCGAGCGGGGCGCACCGCCCTTGCTCTTGCTTGATGAGGTTGCCGCCCATCTGGATTATAATCGGCGCGAAAGCCTGTATCAGATATTGGAGGAACTAGGGGGGCAGGTCTGGATGACCGGCACGGATCTGGGTGATTTTGAAAGCCTTGGCGATAAGGCGCATTTCTTCGAGGTCAAGGACCACCGCATCCACCGGAAACCGGAATTCGAGGTTGTTGGCGCGGAGGTGGGGTAAAATAAGGTCATCCCGAGCAACGCCGAGGGATCTAAAAAGATTTCTCGACTTCGCTCGAAATGACAAAACTAAACATAGACGAAATCACAGAGCGCTTTTTCTCTAAACGTCATTGCACGGCTTGTCCGTGCAATCCAAATAGATTACACGCATAAAGCGTGTAATGACGGAAAGATGCTCCTGTGTTTCCTCTGTGGTAAATTATTCAACGGGTGGGGTTTCCTCTTCCAGTGCTTCTTCCTGCGCGGCTTTCTCCGCCGCTTCCCGTGCGGCCTTCATGGCTTCATCCTCAAGGCAATCAAGTACCCAGACATCATAAACGGGATGATCCATAGATGATAAGCCCGGAGAGGACGCAAACATCCAGCCACTAAACACCCATTTGGAGTCCCTGCCTTCTCCACCTTCCCAGACTTGCAGAAAGGCTGCGGATTCGGGCTGGTCAACCGGAGAAGATTTTTGGCAGGATTGCACCTTCACATAAAGAGAGCCGAAATTCATCGTTTCTCCGATTGTGGCCTGAAATGTGGTGGTTCGCGCTGTGACCTTATCCAGATATTGTAATTTGGCAACCGGATATTCCGTCATTTCGCGGGCATGGGCAGGCGATAAAAACAGTAACACAAGAGCAGAAAGGCACAAGAACGCAACGTCATTGCCTGAATTTGCATGGCAAATTCTAAGGCAATCTATAGATTCCCCTAGAATTTTTTTAAAAAATTCGGGGAATGACGTTGACAGCTTAGTTTTCAGACGTTTTATCATCGCTATCTTGCATGCTGAATATGAATTGTCCGAGGAGCTGTTCGAGATTTTGCGGCGCTTGCGTATAATCAATGCGTCCGCCATTTTCAATCATTTCCTCATCCGCGCCCGGCTCAAGGGCTAATAACGTGCCGCCAAGCAAGCTCTTGCTCGTAATCAGCGCAGCCGTATCAATAGGAAGTTGATAACCGTTTTTGATGTAGATATGAACACGCGCCAGATAGGTGTCGGGCAAAAGCTCGACATTAAGGACGTGGCCGACTTTTACGCCGCTAATCTGTACGTCGTCGCCTTCTGCCAATCCGCCAATACCGGAAAAATCCGCCATGACCGTATAACCGTTTGCTGCATTGACATTGGAGGATTTCAAAGCATAGGACAAAAATAATCCGGCTATGATAACAACAATAGCTCCAAGTACGGTTTCGGCGACACTTCTCTTCATAATAATTCAGTCCCTAAGATGCGTAAATTTCATTAAGCCCTTTCAAGACTTATACAAAATCGACAAAGCTGTAAATCCTTCTTATGCCGTTAATCCGAAGGCATCCACGCTTCATAATCGCCGGTAGCCTTATCGCGCTGTCCTCCCTGTAGGATATGACCGGGTGGGCGGTAAGCTGCAGTAGTTCCGGTAAGATTTGGTTGATGCGGTTTTTGCCATGGACGGCGGCAGGATTCTCCATCTTCGCTTGGCACGATATCGGTTTGGTGATGGAGCCAGCCATGCCATTCCGGTGGAACATTACTGGCCTCGGGCGCGCCCTTATAGATTACCCAGCGTCTCGGGCGTTTATAACCTTTGCGCGGCGCGGCTTCGTAATATTTATTGCCCAGACAATCAATGCCAATTTTCTTCTTCCGCTTTGTCAGGGTAAAAAGCGAAATATGTGCGGGCGACAGGACCCCTAACAGTTTAAACATTCTTATCCTCTGGTAAAATACTTTACACGTGCAGCGGATTATGGCAGAGGAAAGGGAACTCGTAAACGCCAAAAATAAGAGATAGAGACATGGATATTGCAAAAAAACTTGAAGAGCTTGGATTTTCTTTACCACAAGCAGCTGCGCCTGCTGCGAATTATGTGCCCTATGTGATTTCGGGCAATATGGTCTATGTCTCGGGGCAAATTCCTTTTCTTAATGGAGAGAAAATGCATCTGGGCTGTGTGGGCGAGGATTTGACTATCGAGCAAGGTGTTGAGGCCGCGCAGGCTTGCGCCCTGAACATACTGGCGCAGGTTAATGAGGCGGTGGGCGGTGATTTTTCAAAAGTTAAGCGCTGTGTGAAGCTGGGTGGCTTTGTGAATTGTATTCCCGATTTTATCAATCAGCCTGTTGTGATTAACGGCGCATCTGATCTTATTGCCGAGGCACTTGGTGAGGCAGGTAAACATGCGCGCTTTGCTGTTGGTGCGCCTAGCTTGCCTCTGGGCGTTGCTGTAGAAATTGACGCGATATTCGAGATTGCTTGAATTTTATTCAGCGCTTGGGGTTTCGTCTCGGGTGGGCTCTTCTTCCTCACCGGCAGCAGGCATAATATCCTGTAAATCCTCGGCCGGATCATCCATCGCAACCGCAGGAGTTTCTTCAGGCTCGTAGGTTCCTTCGGCCATTCCTGCCGGTGTTTCACCGGTAAAACGTGAGCCGAACTCATCAGCAGCTATAACGCCTTGACTGGTGATTACGAAAAATCCTATTAAGAGTGTCAGAATGAAATATTTCATAAACCCGTTTCCTTTTTGCCCTTTTAAGGTTGGAATATGTATCAAAATAATTAAATTATGTCAAATAATTCGGGAATAATTATTTATTTCCGAAGAGCTTTATAGTATAGAAATTACCACTTAGCGGATTTAAATACGAGAGATATCGGCAAAAAATGAAAACAGATCTGTATGATTTGGTAAAAAACACAACTCTGATGCAAAGTGCTTCTGGTGAAGATAACCCGTATGCGCCGAATGACGGGGAAGATAGCCCTAAGGAAGATCAGGGCTTGCTGGTCAAGGCTAAACCAAAGACAAAAAAACCTTCTATGTATAAGGTTTTACTTTTGAATGATGATTACACACCGATGGAATTTGTTGTTCATGTTCTTGAAACTATTTTTGGCAAATCCAGACAAGAAGCCACGGATATAATGCTGCACGTACACCGCCGCGGCGTTGGTGTGTGCGGAATTTTTACCTTTGAGGTTGCGGAAACCAAAGTGGCGCAAGTCATGGATTATGCACGGGCGAATGAACAGCCGCTGCAATGCACGATGGAGCGCGAATAAGCGACGCTCTCTTATGAACCCCGATATCTCAAAATTGATACGCACGCATTATCTTGATCTCGCAGGCTATGTCTCGGCGGGGATGGAGGTGGTCAAAAGAGATGATCTGGTGTTTATGAATGCCAATGAAAACCCGTACGAGCTTCCAGATCTTGAAAGTTATAATCGCTATCCACAGCCGCAGCCCCAAACATTATTAGAGGCGTACGCGCATACATATGGCTGTGACACGGATAATATTATTATGACGCGCGGCGCGGATGAAGCTCTGGTTATTTTGACTAAATTATTTTGTGAGCCGCATAAGGATAAAGTCTTGATAAATCCGCCTACTTTCGGGATGTATAAGGTAGACGCACAGAGTATGCCCGCCGGTGTGGTCAGCGTTCCTCTTTTGAAAGACGGCGGCACGTTTGTTCTTGATAAAGACCAGATCATCAAACAGGCCACAAATGAGAGCCAGAATATCAAGTTGGTCTACATATGCTCGCCGAATAATCCGACAGGTAATTCTTTTGACCATAAAGCGATAATAGAGATTGTCAAAGCGCTGTGCGGTTATGCCATGGTTGTGCTTGATGAAACCTATGCGGAGTTCACGGCTCAAGGCTCGCTTGTGCCCGGACTGCAAGACCATCCTAATTTAATTATTCTGCGTACGCTTTCAAAATCCTATTCTTTTGCCGGAATGCGTATGGGGTGCTTTCTCAGCGGAGATGAAGATTTTA
>JAOUOR010000033.1 GCA_029880245.1 Alphaproteobacteria bacterium | reverse complement strand
GTACTCTTGTTACTGGAATAAATATATTTTCTACTGACCTACTACTTGTTTCAGCCTATATTTTTGGCGGTTGCATAACCTCATGCTATAGCGTGGCCATTGCCATGATGAATGACCGCCTTAAGCCGAAACAGCGTACTTCTGCAACAGCTTCACTTATTCTGATTAACGGGATGAGTTCCTGCATTGGTCCGGTTTTGATCGGCGGCCTAATGCAAGTCTTCGGACCACACGCCTTTTTTGTTAGCTTTACTATTGCGTTAGCCACGCTTTTTATCTTTGGAGTCTACCGCAAAAAAGTAGGCAAAGAAGACGTAGATATAGAAGAACAGGGAGAGTTTCAGGTTATCGCACCACGCGCCTCGCCTACCGCAGCACAACTCAAGGATCTAGGAAAGTAGAAGATTTTATTTTACTGTTGTAAAAATTATTTCGCGCGAAGTAATATATAAAGACATCAAAGTTTTTTTGACTCGCTTTTTCTACCCTGACTCATATAGGTTATTATAGTCATTTGAGATAGTCTCCGTACAAGGCGCGAGCGCCGCAGCGTATTAAACATACGTAAGAAGCGAAGCAACGATGTCCGAAACTAAAATCAAATGACTATATGACCGGAAAGAAGAAGGAGATAGTTATGAGCATTAAAAATTCAGTCGTTCTTATTACAGGCGCTAATCGAGGCATTGGCAAAGCCTATGTCGAATCATTTCTGGCTGCCGGCGCAGACAAGATCTATCTTGGCGTAAGAAAACCTGACAGCGTTGCTAAAATGGTTGCCCAAAATCCGGAAAAATTGGTCCCGCTTAAACTGGATGTCACCAATGAGAATGATATTAAGGAGGCGGCCTCGGCTGCACAAGATGTAACAATCTTAATTAACAATGCAGGAATTTTATTCTTTGACGGGATAGAAACCCCAGAGGCCGCCGATCACGCCCGTAAGCAATTTGAAACCAATTATATTGGCCCGCTCCGGATGACGCAGGCATTTGCCCCGATCCTAAAGAAAAATGGCGGCGGAATTTTGATCACAGTATCTTCTATCGCGGGACATGTGGCTTTCCCGGGATTCACGACATATTGCGCCTCGAAATTCGCGGCCCGCTCCCTTATTTTAGAAGCACGGGCACAACTAGCAGCACAAGGAACGCGCGTTATCGGCGTTTATCCCGGCCCGATTGAAACCGATATGACCAAGGATATTCAAGCATTTGACAAGGCTCCGGTTGAAGCCGTGCCGCAGGAAACACTAAAATGTATTGCCGAGGGCGTGGACGAAGTCTACACAGACCCGATGGCGAAGGAATTGCACGAAGCCTTGCTTAAAGACCCAAGCGCCGTAGAAGCACAAATGCAGGAAATGGCTCAGGAATCACAAGAAGCGGCTTAAGCCGCTTCCATCTTGCTCGATTGGTCAATTCCCACAAAGATTTATACTATCGGGCATATTTCAAAACGGCATTCTGGTTTGTAGATTTTATTACATATATGAAATACTATATATGCTTAGAGAAAAAACTCATAGCTCTTATACGATTCTGTGACTATAGTTGTTTGGCTTTATTGTGTGACAAGGCGCAAGCGACGACGTGTAGATAACCTACATGAGGAGCGAAGCAACGCTGTCACAAAATAAATGCAAATGACTATACAACAAAACGATGAAAAGATTATCGAAACAAATAGAAGATTTTGTCGACAAGCTTCCCGAACGGGAAATCTATGGCCGCGTCACAAAAATCCTAGGGCTTCTGGTTGAAATCGCCGGATTTAGTGATGACTTAACCATAGGTGATCTTGTTTTTCTGCGACCCAGAGATGGAAAGAATATTCCTTGCGAAGTCGTTGGCTTTAGGGATAAGCAAGCTTTGCTTATGCCTTTTGGAACCCTTGAAGGTGTGGGTTTGGGATGTAAAGCCTATATTCAATCGCGTGAGCCCTCAATTCTCCCTTCAGAAGCATGGCTGGGACGCGTCATTAATGGGATGGCTGAACCTATAGACGGTAAAGGCGCATTGTTTCATGGTCCTACTGTTATGCCCCTGCGTAACAAACCGCCACCCCCACACTCACGCCAACGTATTGGCCCACAGCTGGATTTGGGCGTGCGCGCCGTCAATACTTTTCTGGCCACTTGTCAGGGACAGCGTATGGGTATTTTTTCCGGCTCAGGCGTTGGAAAATCGGTCCTTCTTTCGATGATGGCACGTTATACAAATGCGGATGTGTCGGTGATTGGCCTGATCGGAGAGCGAGGCCGGGAAGTTCAGGAATTTTTGGAAGATGATTTGGGCGAAGACGGCCTACGGCGTTCTGTGGTTGTTGTTGCAACAGGAGATGAACCAGCCTTGATGAGACGACAAGCGGCTTACACCACTATGGCCTTAGCAGAATATTTCAGAGATCAGGGCAAGAATGTTCTGTGCCTCATGGATTCCTTGACGCGTTTTGCCATGGCCCAGCGTGAAATCGGCCTGTCCGTTGGTGAACCACCCACATCAAAAGGCTACCCACCGACAACATTTGGAGAGCTTTCCCGCCTTTTGGAACGCGCAGGACCCGGAGCGCCCGATACCGGCAATATTACAGGGCTGTTTTCGGTACTAGTCGAAGGTGATGATCATAACGAACCAATCTCGGATGCCGTGCGCGGTATTGTGGACGGTCATATCATTATGGAGCGCAAAATTGCCGATCGTGGCCGCTATCCGGCAATTAATATACTAAAGTCAGTATCACGCGCCCTGCCCGCTGCTTTAACGGATGAACAAAATACAATTTTACGAATGACAAAGAAAATTGTAACCACCTATGAGGACATGGAAGAGCTTATACGGCTTGGCGCTTATCGCCGCGGCAGTGACCCTCAGGTGGATGAGGCTATTGACCTTTATCCTGCGATTGAAGAATTCCTTGAGCAAAACAAGAATGAAAACACCAACATCGAAAACGGATTTATACAACTCGCCGAAATTATTGGCTACCCTTATGGTTAAAACCATTTATATGTTACCGCATGCCCTAATCTGACAGTATTTTTTCAACGTCATCCCCGCGTCCTCTGAAGCTCATAGAGCGTAAGAGGATTAAACGACGGAAACGACGGATAGTGCCCCGAATTAACGAACCGTCTGAGATGCCAAATTCCGTAAACCAAGGAATTGCTCATGCGACAACTCAGGCGGCCTGTATGTATTTTCGTTTATCTCGACGCCGGTGAGATATCTATAAAATATCAAACTGTTTAAAAAAGATCCCTGTAAAGATGGAAAGTTCCCATCCTCCCCATAAAGCGGTATTTCAGGATGTTTCTTGTCGCTGTAGAACCAATAATCCCCTACAGGAACAATCATCATTTTATACCCGTCAACCAATTTCTGGCTTTGCTTATGAATATGTTGATACATAAACTCCGGCGATCTGGTAATAGCTACGAAATTTTTTTGCGAATACCATTCAGTTCCTGGCTTTCGTATCCATGTCATAAACCAGACAGGCTTGGCCCCGTTCTGCTGGGCAGCCAGACTCCAGACTCTCGCACCTTCATAGGCACCCCTTTGAATTTGATTTTCCACCGCCCAGGTGCCTGGTGGCTGTAAAACAACGAAATCCCATTTTCTTTCCTTAAATATTTTCTGGATATCCGGATCATTCCACAATTGATCGAGATTCATATTGGGCTTCACTGCCATAGCAGTTTTTATCTGGAACCCTTTCTCAGCATTAGTTCGTGAAATATACTCCAGCATCACCGGCATATCAAAAGAACTCGTATAGGCATCCCCTACAAACAAAACATAAATCGCCGGAAGATTGCTTGGCGGCGGAACATTAGTCCGGCTATCCCCACAAGATGTCAGGACAAAAAGAACAATCAGAAGTGATAAAAAATGTTTCATAAATATAAATCTAACAAATATAAAAATATTTTTGAAGTATCTAAAATCCAAGTATTACACTAGAATTGTGAATAAGGTGCTCAATAATGGCTGATCTGAACTCTCTAATCCGTGTACGGCGCCATGTCGTCAAGCAAAAGCAGAAATTTCTGACAACACTCTATGATCAGGCAGATGCACTGGAAGAACAAAAACAGGCCATGCTTGCACAACTAACCATCGAAAAAGTTAAAATAGAAGAAATGGGAACCCAAATGCGCCCTTTTTTCGACCAATATGCCAAAGCCATCAATGAACGCATCTCTGACCTTGATGATGCCGCAGATACGCTCAATAAACGTATAGAAATGGCACGGGAAGAAGTCCGGGAAGCCTTTGCTGAAGTTAAAAAAATCGAGATCATTCAACAACGAAGAGAATCTGAAGAACGCGAAAAACGGGATAAAGAAGAAGCTAAATCCCTTGACGAAATTGCCATCGAAGCCATTCAGCGCAAAAAAGACGAATACTAAACATTATTTTTTGGGTAAAAAAAGATTTTAAACAATTTGTTAACCTTTTGATTATTTGTTAAAATGGATAAATGGAATGCTTTTCACCAATGCATTTTGTCGAACTCTTTAACAAAAACAAAAATAAGGAATACATATATGCGCGTCCTGCTAGTAGAAGATGATAGCTCAACAGCCAAAAGCATTGAATTAATGCTGAAATCAGAGGGCTATGTTATTGATACCACTGATTTGGGGGAAGATGGTCTGGAGATTGGCAAGCTCTATGATTACGATATTATTATCCTTGATCTGATGCTGCCTGACATGGATGGCTACGATGTTCTTAAATCTCTACGCGCTTCGAAAGTAGAAACACCTATTCTTATTCTATCCGGTTTGACAGAACTTGATAACAAGATCAAAGGTCTGGGCTTTGGTGCCGATGATTATCTAACCAAGCCATTCGACAAGCGTGAGCTTATTGCCAGAATTCAGGCCATTGTACGGCGCTCACAAGGGCACGCTCAAAGCATAATCGAGATTGGCGATGTAAAAATTAATCTGGACGCCAGAACAGTAGAAGCTAACGACAAACCGGTACATTTGACAGGTAAGGAATACGGCATTCTGGAACTTCTTGCCCTTCGAAAAGGCAGCACCCTGACCAAAGAAATGTTTCTGAATCACCTTTATGGCGGCATGGACGAGCCCGAAGTTAAAATCATTGATGTATTTATCTGTAAGCTCCGCAAGAAACTGCAAGACGCAACAGATGGCACAAATTATATTGAAACCGTCTGGGGCCGCGGCTATGTCCTTCGCGATCCAAATGCATCGAGCACAAGCGGTGACAAAAAAGCCGCCGCCAGCGGTTAAGTTAAAAAATATCACTCATTTCCAAAGAGCCTTTCAAAAAGGCTCTTTTTATTTGTGCCGCTTGCGCTACAATGCCCCTATGATTCCATACATTAAAAACAATCTGGCTAATATCCTTACCGTTTCGCGGCTTTTGCTTTTGCCCGTGATTATCCTCCTGTTTTTTCTGGAAGAGCATTGGGGCGGCATAGCCGTTTGGCTGGCCCTTTTGGTTTATATCGGAGCCGCCATTACCGATTTCCTTGACGGATATATCGCTAGAAAATTTAATCAAATCACACCTTTTGGAACATTTCTTGATCCAATATCTGATAAAGTATTTGTATCTACCTTGTTAATATTATTAATCGCTTTTGACCGTATTGATGGATTATGGCTGTTCCTGCCGATCCTGATTTTCGCGCGCGAGTTTCTGATCTCGGGCCTACGAGAATTTTTAGGACCAAAAGACATAAAAGTCCCCGTAACATTTCTGGCGAAATGGAAAACCGCCATCCAAATGCTCAGCCTCGGCTTTCTCATCATAGGCCCTTATGCCCCTTACGCCTTGGAAATCGGCCTAATCTTCCTAAGTGTTGCCACACTCCTGACCATCATTACAGGACTTTCCTATTATGTCGCCGCTAAAATCCACTTACATGACGAAAACCATATAGACGCTGGCAAAGAAAAAAGCTAAACCTAGTGCTATGCTTCACTTATACAAATACGCAAAACCTCTCATCTTTAAAGTTGATCCCGAATCCGCGCACCAAATAACCTTGCGCGCTTTAAAAACGGGAATATTGCGCCCATGCTCCGGTTTTTCCTCTGATACCTTAAAGCAAAGCTTATGGGGACTTGAGTTTAAAAATCCGGTTGGCCTATCCGCAGGATTTGACAAAAACGCCGAGGTCATAGCCCCAATTCTAAAACTGGGATTTGGCAGCACTGAAATTGGTACAGTCACACCCCTGCCCCAAAACGGCAACCCAAAACCCCGCATATTCCGTGATCCTGAACGCGGAGCGGTCATAAACCGCCTCGGTTTTCCAAATTGCGGCGCAGTACTCTTCAAAAAACACCTTGAAGATTATCGAAAAACCCACGACCGATCCTTAGGTGTTGTTGGCGTTAATATCGGTATGAACAAGGAACAGACAGACCCGGCCGCAGATTATTGCTTTTTAATTAAAGAACTAAGCGAATATGCAGACTATCTGACAGTAAATATTTCATCTCCTAACACACCGGGCCTAAGGGACTTGCAGGAAAAAGGCCCGTTGACAGACCTTTTAGGAAAGCTAACTCAAACGCGTGAAGAACTTGAAGGGCGCAAGCCCCCTATTCTGGTTAAACTGGCGCCTGATCTGACAGAAAAGCAGCAGGAAGACATAGCCGAGACCTTATTATCCTGCAAAATTGACGGCATAATCCTCAGCAATACAACTTTAGACCGCCCCGATTATCTCCCCCCAGACTTTTCCGATCAAAAAGGTGGCCTAAGCGGCCTTCCGGTCAAGGATAAATCCACTGCACTTATCAGAAATTTTTACAAACTGACAAAAGGCAAGCTGCCGATCATTGGCGTTGGCGGAATTTCAACAGCCGAGGATGCCTACGAAAAAATAAAAAGCGGCGCCAGCCTAGTCCAGCTCTATACAGGTATGATCTACGAAGGCCCTCTTATTGCACAAAACATAAATAAAGGACTTGTTGACCTTCTGGAACGAGATGGACATAACTCCATCTCCGATGCAATTGCCTGCGGCCATTTTTCTGCGTGACTTTCAGATTTCACTTGCTAAAATGCTACTCCAAACTGAGTACATATAAATAAATCAATAAAAGGCTCAAAAAACATGTTTATGAAACCTTTCTATCGTTTTCTGGTATTAGCACCCCTCATCGTTTGTGCAGTTTTATTTACGACGTACACAGCATCAGCTCAAAAATCAAAATACACAGCCACAAGGCCGGAGGAGAAACTGATACCTCCAGCGGCTCATGCAACACCGCCCGTAGATATAGAACCAGAAGCAACAAATGCTACAAAAACGGATCATGAACCTGCCAAAGTTTCTAAAACTGTTTCAGACGCACCGCATACAACATCAGTTATTGAACGTCTTGACCCCGGTAAATCCACACGTCAGCATGCAGCTGCTTTGCACGGCTCACCAAAATACCCGAAGGACTTCACGCATCTTGACTACGTGAACCCCAATGCACCAAAGGGCGGCATATTGCGTTCAGCAGCCATAGGAAGCTTCGATTCCCTGAACCCTTTTATTGTTAAGGGTCAACCTGCAGCAGGAATAAGGGGCAACTTCATGCGCAGCGGTCTGGTCTATACCAGCCTGATGATGAATGCATGGGATGAACCGTTTTCGCTTTATGGGATCATTGCTAAGAACATAACGATTGCACCGGATAAATCCTGGGTCAAATTTGAATTACGAGACGAAGCGAAATGGAATGACGGCACCCCCATCACTGCCGATGATGTCGTCTGGACCTTTAAGAATTTGATTAAGAAAGGGCAGCCTTTTTTTAAAGCATATTGGAATGATGTAAAAAGCGTTATCCCTAATAATAGTAAAAGCGTAACCTTCAAGTTCTCCGTAAAAGGTAACGCAGAACTCCCTCTAATCATTGCAGAAATGGTTGTCTTACCAAAACATTACTGGACATCTAAAGGCCGCGATTTAAGCAAAACATCTCTGGAGCCGCCTCTTGGCAGTGGCCCTTATGTAATTGGCAAAGTAGATGCCGGACGTTCAATTGAATATGTCCGAAATAAAAACTGGTGGGCAAAAGACCTTCCGTTTTTTAAGGGCCAGTATAATTTCGATAAGATTGTCTATGAATATTATATGGATGAAAATATCGCGCATGAAGCTTTCCTATCCGGTAATTATGACTTCAAGGAAGAAAACAGTGCCAAGATTTGGAATGAGAGCTATACGCCAAACAAAGATAATGCCCAGCGCCTTGTAAGGGAAACATTGGAAAACAAACGTCCCGCAGGAATGCAGGCCTTTATTTTCAATATTCGCCGCCCCGTCTTTCAAGATAAACTCGTTCGCGAAGCAATTTCTTATGGCCTTGATTTTGAATGGTCAAATAAGCAATTCGCCTATGGAGATTACACCCGAACAGACAGCTATTTCGAGAATTCGGAATTGGCATCTTTTGGCCTTCCCAGTGAAGCCGAACTTAAATTGTTAAACCCTATCAAAGACAAAATCCCGGAAGAAGTCTTTACCAAGGAATTCAAGCCCCCTGTTACGGATGGAAGCGGGAAAATGCGCAATAATTTACGCGAAGCGGTCAAACTGCTCGAACAAGCCGGTTACACAAATATCAATTCAAAAGGAGCGCGTATCAATGCTGCGGGTCAGGCTCTGGAATTCGAGATTCTCGGCGTCAGCCCATTATTTGAACGTTGGGTAGCTCCTTTTATCATAAATCTTGAGCGTATCGGTGTTGTCATAAATTTTAGAATAGTAGATAGCGCCCAATATCAAAACCGCATCGAAAGCTTTGATTATGACATGATAATCGGCACATTCGGTCAATCAAATTCGCCGGGTAATGAACAACGTGAATTTTGGGGAAGCGACCGTGCGGAAATGCAAGGCTCACGTAATTTAATTGGAATCAAGGACCCCGTGATTGATGATCTTGTCACCAAACTAATCCACGCCGAAAGCCGTGAAGACCTTGTAACCAAAACCCGTGCGCTCGATCGCATTTTACTGTGGAATCATTATGTTATTCCGATGTGGCATTACCCCAAATGGCGACTTGCTTATTGGGATCACATAAAGCGCCCCAGTAAGCTTTCCGATATAGACCCGTTAATCGCCAACACATGGTGGTATGCCGGAGACAACAAAACGGAGTAAATAACGTGAAGCGTATGATTGCTATCCCCGCCAGATATGGCTCAACCCGCTTCCCGGGCAAGCCTCTTGCAAAAATATCGGGGAAATCTATGCTGGAGCGCGTTGTAGATATTGCCCGCGACATCACAAGAGGCGACCTTGAAGCAGGTTTTTTTGTGACAACGGAAGATAAACGCATCGAAGCCCACGCAAAAGAAATAGGTGCCGAGTGCATAATCACACCGCCAAGCTGTCCAACCGGTTCCGACCGCATTTTAGCTGCTCTAAGACAAATGGATGTCTGGCCGGATATTATCGTGAATCTGCAAGGGGATGCCCCCTTCACCCCGCCTGAAATTATACAAAGTATCTTCGATGCTTTTGAACAAAATCCACATTACGAAGTTGTAACCCCCGTCCATAGACTAAGCTGGATAGACCTTGACCGTCTGCGCGAAAATAAAAGAACAACACCTTTCAGCGGCACAACAGCAATCGTAAACAATAAGGGCCGTGCCTTGTGGTTTTCCAAAAACATTATCCCTGCCATCCGGGACGAAGAAAGCCTTAGACAAGAAGAAGATTTTTCACCCGTATACCAACATATCGGCCTTTACGGATTTCGCAGTGATATTCTGGAAAAATATTGCATGCTGCCTCAAGGAACATACGAAAACTATGAAGGATTAGAGCAGCTTCGGATGATTGAAAATGACATCAAAATTCACACTGTTCTGGCTAATATTCCGATAGGTGATATTCAATCCGGTATAGATACACCTGATGATTTGGCGCGCGCCGAAAGTCGTCTTTTAACCCTGCAAGAAAAAGCCTCATGATTACGCTGATTATCGCGCGCCACGGCAATACCTTTAATCCCGGCGATGTAGTCACCCGCGTCGGAGCACGCACAGACCTGCCCTTAACGAAATCCGGAGAGGAACAGGCCCGCTTACTTGGCAGGTATTTACAAAAGGAAAACCTCATCCCTGACGAAGTTTATGTTTCCTGCCTCCAAAGAACACAGCAAACAGCAAAGCTCGCACTTGAAGAAATGGATCTGAAGCGCGATTTAGTTACTCTTAAAATGCTCAATGAAATTGATTACGGGCCTGATGAGAACAAACCCGAAGACGAGGTCATCTCCCGCATAGGAAAAAAAGCAATAGAAGATTGGGACAAACACTCTATCCCACCCGATGGCTGGCTGGTCGATCCGGATAAAATCATCAGGGACTGGAAGAATTTTGCAACCAATTTAACCGATTCGTCTAAAAACCCAAAAAGAATAGTTCTGGTTTTGACATCCAATGGTGTGGGTCGTTTCGCCCCTCAAATAGCTTCCAATTGTGATGAATTTGTACAACGCGCCCCCATAAAGCTATCCACTGGAAGCCTTGGTATTATTGATTTTTCAGATAGATCATGGCATATTAGAAGCTGGAATTTAAAACCAGAAAACTTCTTCTAAATTAAAAAAACATTCAATTAAATAAAAACGCTTGCATTTATATTGCCAAAAGCGGTACTATTTTTCTAATGAAGGTCTAGATGTTTCGCTTTGCTTTTGTGCAAGACATGAGGAGTGAAGCGTAGGACAGCCTACGTAAGCGACGAATAACGTAGCACAAAGGCAAATGGAAGCGTCTAAAAAGACCTCGGGTTGAAAATATATAATAATAATGGAGACAGGTTTTTCTATTCTTTAGGAAATTCTGTCTCCAATAATAAAGGGGCTTAGTCTATGATTCCACAGGAAATTTACGCCAGTACTGCGTCCTCTTCGTCTGAAAAATTCAGCTACAACCACCCTTTAAATCATATGCCGGTGGATGACGGATCAATGCGCGCGCGGCTTGCCTATGACCTGATGGCTTTCATGAAACGCGATGACTGCGCCTATTATACAGATCCCACAAAAGATGGAACTTACGACCCGCATCAATCAGATAACGAAATTGATATTTTGATCGTGGATGGATACTACAAAGAAGCATCCCTGATGGTTGAAGAAATTCTAAAAACAAATCCGCAAGATGACAAAGCTCTGTTTCAGCAAGCTTTCCTACAACATCTGCATCAGGAATACGAGCATTTGCTGGAGCGAGAGGAAAAACTTCTAGCCATTGATCCTAAAAACGTCAACGCTTTGATTAACAAGTCTTTTGCTCTGGCAAACCTTGATCGGGAAGAAGAAGCTCTTCTCACGACGAATAAAGTCTTGGCCATTGATCCGGATAATGTCATGGCTTTGGGCAATAAAGCCTACCTCGCCAAGATCCTTTACAAAGATGAGTTACGGGAAACCACTCTCAAACAGGCTTATAACGTTTCATCGAAGAACCGGATGAGAGAACTACAACACCTTGAATCTAAACTGCTGGAAGATTTCGAAGCCGTCTTTATGGGGATCGAAACGCCATCCGCCTTCGAGGAATTCAACAGGAAAAGCGGCCATAGTGATATGGTCCACTGACAAAATCATGGAACCCTAGTTTTATTAAATAAACTAGAAACTCAAACTCACACCGCCAGATTAAATCTTCGGCGGTGTTTTTTTTGCGCCCTCGCATTTATTGTTAATCCTGTTAATTCCGCGCATTTCACTATAGACGGGACTCAATCGCTCTCATAAGATAATTCGGTTATGGTGTCCTATATTTTCAAACGTTTACTGCTTATGATCCCGACGATTCTCGGGATATTACTTCTCAGCTTCATTATTATCCAATTCGTCCCCGGCGGGCCGGTCGAAAAGATGATCGCCCAGATACAAGGCCATGATGTGTCCTCTACCTCTCGTTTTACCGGTGGCGGCAGCGATACCATGTCGGGAAGCCTCAGCAACCAAAGCGGCGGCGGACAAAGCAAATATAAAGGCGCACAAGGCCTTGACCCCGAATTTGTTGCCGAGCTCGAAAAAATGTACGGATTTGATAAGCCCGTCCATGAACGCTTTTTCATTATGATTGGCAATTATCTGACCTTTGATCTGGGCGAAAGCTATTACCGTGATGAAAAAGTCATCAATCTGATCCTTGAGAAAATGCCGGTCTCTATTTCATTGGGGCTGTGGTCATTCCTGATTATCTATTCAATATCAATCCCGCTTGGCATAAGGAAGGCCGTGCGAGACGGTTCCCACTTCGACATCTGGAGTAGCGCCGTAATCTTCATCGGCTATGCTATCCCCTCTTTCATGTTCGCGATATTGCTCATTGTTCTTTTTGCTGGTGGCCGATATTGGGATATTTTCCCACTTCGTGGACTAACTTCGGATGGATGGGAAGATATGACCATGATACAAGCCAGCCTTGATTATGCATGGCATATGGTTCTCCCTGTTGCCGCCATGATCATCAGCGGCTTTGCCGGACTAACCATGCTCACCAAAAATTCCTTTATGGATGAAATCGGCAAACAATATGTTCTAACCGCCCGCTCCAAGGGCTTAAGTGAAAACCAGGTCCTGTATGGTCATGTATTTCGTAACGCCATGCTTATTGTAATCGCCGGATTTCCAGCCGCCTTCGTGCATATTTTCTTCACCGGTTCGCTTTTGATAGAAGTCATCTTCTCCCTCGACGGGCTAGGTCTGCTTGGTTATACCAGCATCATGGATCGTGATTATCCGGTAGTTCTGGGCACGCTTTATATCTACGCCCTGATCAGTCTGATTATGCACCTTGTGCGTGATGTGGTTTATGTCCTCGTCGATCCACGCATCGATTTCGAGAAACGGGGGTAACCATGACCCAAACCCAAGGGAATATAGCCTGAATAATAGCTATATTATTCTGGTCCACAGCTGCACTTTTTTTTAGCTATGCCAAAGACATTCCTATTTTTCTGCTTTTATCCATACATTCCTTCGCCAGCTTTCTTGTATTCGTGCCCATATGGCTTGTAAGATATAAGACCGGATTTTTTAAAGTTTTTACCATCCCGCCAAAAGCCATTATCTTTCCCTTTATAGGCCTTGGATCCTACAGCCTTCTTTATGCCGCAGCCTTCAAGAATTCCCCTGTAGAAGAGGCAAACCTTATAAACTATCTCTGGCCTTTATTTATTATTTTATTCTCCGGTCTGCTCCCCAATCACCAGTTAAAACCCTTTATGCTGATAGGAAGCATTATTGCCTTTAGTGGCGTTATCTTTCTAAAAGGCGGCTTACACTTTGATTTTTCAGGATTTCAGTTCGGGCACGTCATGGCCCTTATTGCTGCTCTCCATTGGTCTGTCTATTCCCTTATAATAAAGCACCAGAAACTAAGCAGCACAGGCGTCCCTGTTTCAGCCCTCTATCGTGCCATAGCTTTCTTTGTCCTGCATATTCTTTTTGGCCCAGAGCAATCTTTGGAAAACTTTGCTTTGCTGAATGCCGCCGCACTAGGCGCTATAGTAGGTATAGGCTATTATTGCTGGGATATAGCAATGAAACATGGCGACGCCCTCAGTATGAGCATCTTTGCATACTTCACCCCTCTCTTGTCCACCATTTTGCTGGTAACATTCAGCTATCCCATCTTTACAGCCAATCTGGGAATTGCCACAATTCTGATTATATTAGGCACATTAATCGCCTCCAAAGACAAAATTGAACGATTGATCCGAAGACAAAAGGCATAAAGGCAAAACATGAACCTATCCCCCGTCACAAAACGCCGCCTCTCACAACTCCATACTACCTTAACGTCATTGCGAGGAAGGCGAAGCCTGACGCGGCAATCCAGATGAAACAACCCGCTGTTTATATAATGACCAACCAAAGAAACGGAACGCTTTACACTGGAGTAACATCTGATTTAGTACAAAGAAACTCACAGCATAAGCAAGGAGCATTTTCAGGCTTTACAAAAAAACACGGATGCACAATTCTTGTTTTTTATGAACTGCACAACACAATGGAATCGGCTATTATACGAGAGAAACAAATTAAGGGCGGATCACGGAAGAAAAAACTTGCCCTGATTGAGGGGCAAAACCCCGCATGGAAAGATTTATATGATAAGATCATTGGTTAACAGGGAGTTATTGCGGAGAAAGCAAAGCCCGGCGCAGCAATCCGTCCCTATCTTTCTGGATTGCTTCGTCGCTACGCTTCTCGCAATGACGAGAAAGGATTATGCTGGGCCATGAACCTATCCCCCGTCACAAAACGCCGCCTCAAACAATTTCGTGCCAATAAGCGCGGTTATTGGAGCTTCTGGATTTTTACGACGCTTCTTGTCTTTTCTTTATGCGCACCCCTCATCGCCAATGATAAACCACTCATGGTAAGCTATAAGAATCAAACCTATTATCCGGTCCTCTTCAGTTATTCCGAAACCACTTTCGGCGGAGATTTCGAAACCGAGACCGATTACCGCGATGACTTCGTCAAGGAACTGATTGAAGTCGAAGGACAGGGCTGGATGCTCTGGCCGCTCATCCCCTATTCCTATGATACGATCAATTATAATCTGAAGGGTCCGGCCCCCACAGCTCCTGATGAAGAAAATTGGCTAGGCACAGATGACCAAGGGCGCGATGTCACAGCAAGGATGATCTACGGATTTCGGCTTTCCGTTATCTTCGGGCTGTTTCTGACCATTGCCAGTTCAATTATCGGAATCACAGCAGGCGCCTTCCAAGGCTATTTCGGAGGGATTCGCGACCTCGTCATGCAGCGCATCATGGAAATATGGAGCTCCATGCCCAGCCTCTACATCCTGATTATCTTTTCGGCCATGTTTACGCCGGGCTTTTGGACATTGTTTTTCATCCTACTCCTCTTTTCATGGATGAGCCTTGTTGACGTGGTGCGCGCCGAATTTTTGCGTGCTCGTAATTTTGATTATGTCCGCGCCGCCCATGCACTCGGCATATCAGACCCCGTCATCATGTGGCGACACGTTCTGCCTAATGCGATGGTTGCTACGATCACCTATATGCCCTTTATCCTGACAGCTTCGATCACCTCGCTCACCGCACTGGATTACCTAGGCCTTGGCATGCCACCCGGCAGCCCGTCTTTAGGAGAACTCTTAAAACAGGGGAAAGATAACCTGCACGCCCCTTGGCTGGTGTTCTGCGCATTTTTCTCACTCGCCACACTCCTGACCCTACTCACCTTCATCGGTGAGGCCGTGCGCGACGCCTTTGATCCAAGGAAAACTGCGCTTTAAAATATTATCTTGACACTCTGCCTGCAAATATGGTTTTCATAGGCGCATGATTAAAAACGTAAAAAAACAACCGCGACGACGAAGCCGTTAAGAGAGATCAACTCTTTTTGCGGATATTTGTGATACGTTTTTTTCAAAACCTTTCCCTAAATCGAAAATAGATTTGATCTTTCCCCGAAAAGTCATTGCTTGACCTTTGATTTTACGGCATTTTACATTTAACTTTTCTATAGGCAAAAAAGAAGAAAAATGACTAAGATACAAATAGATAAAATAAGCTCGGTCACGAAAAATCTTGACCTGAAACACAGTGAAGAAATTCTCGATGATCCAAAACTGGTCTTCCCTTGCGAGATGGGGCAAGTTTATGCCGCTGAAATTCTGGAAGATAAGTCTATCTATAACGAGATGGAGCTTCCCTCGGGCCGGATGTCCAAGCTTAAGAAAGGTGATATTATTGCTGTGGCCCTCGGCGAGCGGATGGCGCTCAAAGGGTTTGTCGGACAATTGCCCAAAACATTGTCACCGGATGATGTAATCCACCTTCTGAATTTTGGTGGCATTGCCGGAGAATGCACCAGTGCCAACACCAAAGAAGTCGGCGACCCGCTGCGGATTAGAATTTTGGGCGCAATTGCACGGAAGAATAAACCACTCAACATCAATCAAAAGGCAATCTACCAGCCGCAAAAAAACATGAAAAGCAAAGTGCCGATCATTATCGTAACCGGAACGAGTATGGATAGCGGAAAAACCACTGTGGCAACGGAGATCACCAAGACCCTCACACGGATGGGCATGAAACTGGCCGGAGCCAAGCTAACTGGCGTAGGCGCGATGCGTGATCTGTATAAAATGCAAGATTATGGCATTTATAATGCCGTGTCCTTTGTCGATGCAGGTATTCCCTCAACAGCCAATATTGATGATCAAACCATGATTGATGTCGCATATGGAGCTCTGGACTATCTGTCTCGGGACAACCCCGATGCGATTATCGTCGAATTTGGCGATGGGCTGATGGGTAGATATGGCGTTAACGCTATTCTCTCTGCACCCGAAATCCAGAAGAATGTACGTCTTCATATTGGTTGCGCGAGTGATCCAGTAGGCGCAATCGGCCTTGCGCAAGGGTGCAAGGAGATCGGTTTACCCATAGACGTCATCAGCGGTCCGGTGACAGATAACACGGTCGGCAAGACAATTGTAAAAGACAAACTCGGGGTCATTGCGTATAACGCCTTCAACCCCACAAATGAATGGATAGATTTGGTAATATCAAGATGGCTACAAGACTTCAAACCGGCATTATCGGCATAACAGGCTATACCGGCCTTGAACTGCTCAGACTTTTAAATGCGCATCCACTTACGGATGTCATATATGCGACCTCACGGCAACATGAGAACACCCCGATCGGGGAAATATACCCGCATCTGGCACATATGGATTTGAATGTGACCAATACAGACGCTCTGGAAGTCGCCGAAAAATGCGATGTAGTGTTCCTTGCCCTACCCCATAAAACAGCACAAGACACAGTCGCAGCCATTCACGGCAAAACAAAAGTGATTGACCTATCCGCGGATTTTCGGCTGGATGATGTAGAAACCTACGAAAAATATTATCAGGTAAAACATGAATACCCCGATCTACTTGGCAAAGTAGCTTATGGCCTGCCGGAAATTTATCGGAACGATATCAAGGGTTGCTCCACAATAGCCAATCCAGGATGCTTTGCCCTGCTGGCACAGCTCTTAATGTATCCTTTCAAAGATAAAATACACTCCGTTGATTTTATTGGAATAACCGGCTCTAGTGGCGGAGGAAAATCTCTATCGGATGGCGCGCATCACCCAGTACGCAGCCATAACATGCGCAGCTATAACATCAATAAACACAGACATATGCCGGAAGTGTGCAAAAGCGCCGGAATCACTGAAAGTCAGCTCAATTTCGTGCCAACTTCCGGTCCGTTCACAAGAGGCATATTCGGGCAGGCCTTTATTACTTTAAAAAGTGATGTCGATGCCCCAAAATCCCTCGACCATGCTAACAGTGTTTACAAAAACGAACCTTTCGTAAGATATCAAAACCAAGTCGCATTGGCAGATATTATTGGTTCGAACTTCGCCGATTTAAACTTTTCGCTTGGTGAGAACGGTCACATTATAGCTCAAGGCGCAATTGATAACCTCGTCAAAGGCGCAGCAGGATGCGCGGTGCAGAATATGAACATATTATGCGGACTGGATGAAACACTGGGATTAACGAGCCTTAGTCCCGTTTACCCATAAGGAACAATAATGAGCAAGAACAAAAAACTACCGGATTTTTTCATTAACGCCTTTTACGAAAGTAAATTCCGCGACAGTCTGTTTGTTATCAAAGCCAGCGGCGATGTTGTCGAATGCGAGAAATCTCTTGATAATCTCTTGAAGGATATTCGCGAGCTCACCATGCACGGCATCAAAATCCTACTTGTCTATGGCGGCGGCAAAGCCATGGACAGAGCCTCCGAAGAACGGGGGATCGAGGTCGAAAAAATAGGCGGGCGCCGGATTAATAAGGCTGGCAATATTCAGATACTCAAAGAAATTGTGGGCGGGAATTTATCGCTCAATATAACTTCGGGAATGCAAAAACACTCTATTGAGGGGCTGTCCTTTAATGCCATGCCGGTAAACTGGGCCGATATTGAGGCAGCACCAAAAACACCGGAAGATCAATTCACAGGCGGCATTAAAGCAGTTTATCCGCGCCCTATCAGACGACTATTCAAAGTCACAGATTTTATTGCCTGTGCCTGTATTGGCACGTCGAAAGACGGACAGATTTTAAACATCAACGCCGATACGATAGCCACTAATATTGCTATAACCCTTAAGGCACAAAAGCTCATCTACTTAAGCAATGTAGACGGCGTAAAGATTGACGGTGAAACCGCCTTTATGATTACAGAAAATGACATTCCTAAACTCATCAAGGATGGAACAGTCACAGGCGGCATGCAGGTTAAAATGGAAAACTGCAAACAAGCACTGGAAGCCGGTGTAAAACGCATCCACCTTATCAACGGTCTGCGGGAAAATGCCCTGCATGACGAAATTTTTGAATCCGTCGGCCCGGGTACTATGATCCTGCGAGAAGATGAGCGGGAAAACTACCTCAATGAAATCGAAATCCAGAAAGCAATCGGAGGAAAATAAAAATGACCACCGCACAAGACATCATCGCCAAAACCGAGAGCCTTCTGGTCAGCACCTATAACGCGCAGCCAGTAGTGATGGATCGCGGTGACGGCGTTTATGCCTATGATACTGACGGGAAAAAATATCTGGATTTTGCTGCTGGTATTGCCGTGGCCTCGCTGGGTCATGCCCATCCAAAAGTCCTGAAAACCATCAATGAGCAAACCGCACGCATGATGACCTGTCAGGCCTCTTACGCCACCAAAGAAAAACTCGAAGCCGCCGAGCTATTGATCGAGCATAGTTGTTTCGATAGAGTGTATTTCTCCAATAGCGGAACCGAAAGCATAGAAGCTTCCTTGAAATGCGCGCACAAATGGGCCTATGAGAATAAGGGGCCACACTGTAATGAAATTATCGCCTTTCACAATTCTTTTCACGGACGCACTTATGGAGCGGCAAGTGTCACAGAGAAAAGAAATTCCCAGCCATTCTTCGAGCCGTATCTACCCGGAATTCATTTTGCGACATTCAACGAGATTGACTCTGTTAAAGATCTGATTAGCAAAAAAACCGCAGCCATAATTATCGAGCCTGTTCAGGGTGAAGGCGGTCTAACACCGGCATCTTCAGGATTTTTGATTGCCTTGCGTGCCTTATGTGACGAACATAATATCTGCCTTATCTTTGATGAGGTCCAAGCCGGATTTGGCCGTCTTGGAACACTCCATGCCTACGAAACTTTTGGTGTAGAACCGGATATCGCGGCTTGGGCCAAAGGCATGGGCAGCGGCTTTCCTGTCGGAGCTATGGCCGCCAAGAAGCCTTTTGCAGACGCCATAACAGTCGGCACACATGGAACAACTTATGGAGGTAACCCTCTGGCCTGCGCAGTAGCCGCAACTGTGATAAAGGAAATGCTGAAAAAAGGTTTTCTGGATAACGTGAAAACCATGTCCGAACACCTTTTTGAAGGTTTACAAAAAATCCAGCGTGACTCTAACAAGATCACAGAAATTCGCGGCAAGGGTCTGATGATTGGTGTCGATACACCCTTCGAGATTAAAGGTCTACTTAAAAAGCTACAAAGTAACGGCCTGATGGCAACACAAGCAGGTAAATCCACACTTCGCCTGACCCCGGCTTTGATCCTGAACAAAAAGCATGCGAATGAAGCCTTAGAGATTATTGAAAATACACTTAAAGAAATGGAAGAGTAACGTCATGGACACTCAAAAAGACGTCAGACATTTTATTAACCTGCCGGATATTCCAGCCGACACTCTTAAAGAAATTATCAAGCATGCGCACGCGCTGAAAGCCGAGAAATTCAATCCGCCGCAAATTCTGGAAGGCTTATCCTTGGCGATGGTATTCGACAAACGCTCTACCCGCACACGAATGAGCTTTGAAGTTGCGATGAAACAGCTCGGCGGACATACGCTGGTCATGAACATGGATGAGATGCAAATCACAGGCGCAGAAAGCATTGAAGATACAGGTGCAGTACTCTCGCGCTATGTCGATGCGATCATGATCCGGATGAGCGACCATGCCACGATGGAAGAACTTGCCAAACACACGACCATTCCAGTCATTAACGGCATGACGAATAATTCCCATCCCTGCCAGATCATGGCTGATATTCTAACCATTGAGGAAAAACTCAAGGATATTCAAGGCCTAAAAATCGCATGGTTCGGGGATTATAATAACGTCTGCAAAACATTCGAACAAGCTGCGCCAATCTGGGATTTTGATCTGGCGATCTCCACCCCGCCTGACCTGCAGCCTAAAAAGACAGGCGACAATGTCACGTATCACGAAGATGCAAAAGATGCGGCCAAAGATGCAGATGTTATTGTCACCGACACGTGGGTATCCATGGGTCAGGAAGGTAAATCAATTGACAAATTCATGCCCTATCAGGTTAATACCGATCTCATGTCTCGGGCCAAAGACCACGCTATTTTCATGCATTGCATGCCCATCCATCAGAACGAAGAAGTCACACCAGACGTTTTAAAATCTAAAGCCTGCGTCATTTATGACGAGGCCGAAAACAGACTCCATGCTCAAAAAGCAATTCTGGCATGGTGCCTGGCTGAATCCGGTGTCAATTTACTAAAACCGCTAGGGTTTTAAGAAAACTCTTCACTTTGCCGATATTTTAGCATAAAACCTTATCGGATTAATAATTATAGTCTTTTGAGATAGTTTCCGGACAAGGCATGAGCGATTAAAGCGTAAAAAACTTACGTGAAAAGCAAATAACGCAGTCCCGGATGAAAAGAGGAGCAACAAACATGAGCAAGAGTAAAGTTGTACTCGCCTATTCCGGCGGTCTGGACACATCCGTAATTTTAAAATGGTTGATTGAGGAAGATTATGAGGTTATCGCCTATATAGCCGATGTCGGACAGGTAGAAGATTTCGAAGCCGCTCGTGAAAAAGCCCTTAAACTTGGAGCTTCCAAAGTCTATGTCGAAGATCTAAAGGAAGAATTCGTAACCGATTACATCTTTCCCGCCTTTAAATCACAAGCTGTTTATGAAGGAAGATATCTGCTCGGCACATCTGTTGCCCGCCCGATTATTTCCAAACGCCAGATTGAAATTGCCAAAAAAGAAAACGCCGAGTTTGTCTCCCACGGAGCAACAGGTAAAGGCAATGATCAGGTGCGTTTTGAGCTTTCCTACTATGCCTTGAAACCGGACATAAAAATTCTTGCGCCTTGGAAAATGGATGAATTCCTCACGCGCTTCGAAGGCCGTTCGGATATGCTGAATTATGCGGAACAGCACGGCATTCCGGTCACCGCCACGCGCAAAAAACCGTATTCTGAAGATGATAACTTGCTGCATATCTCGCACGAAGCCGGTATTCTCGAAGACCCGAATGCTGTTTGCACTGAAGATGTCTACTCCCGCACCTCAACTATTTCCAACTGGCCGGACGAGCCGGAAACAATTGCCTTGAGCTTTGAAAACGGCATCCCTGTACGTGTGGAAAACCTTGCGGATAAAACCGTTAAAACCGGCGCGCTTGAGATGTTTGAATATCTCAATGAGATCGGCACAAAACACGGCATTGGCCGCCTTGATATGGTTGAAAACCGTTTCGTAGGCATAAAATCACGCG